>JAILAI010000091.1 GCA_024681705.1 Prevotella sp. | reverse complement strand
CACCATGCGTCGGCGACCCGCATCGTAGGCGGCATCGCGTGCCGTCCACCCTTGTTTGCGCAGACCATCGGCATGCTCGAAGATGAGTATCTCGTTGCGCATGATCATTCCCATCAGCGTGATGATGCCAAACACGGCGGTGACGCCAAGCGGACGATCCATCAACCATAGGCCAATGAGGGTGCCCGGTAGGAAAAGGAAGATGGAAGCAATGCTGACGAAGGTAAGCTTGTAGGTCTTGAAATTGAAGAGCAGGAAGAAGAAAATGATGACAAACGACACGCCCAGACCCACGCCAATGGTGCCTTGCGTCTCAGCATCGTTTTCGGGTTCGCCACCCACTTCAAAGCGTACACCTTCGGGAAGCTCAATCTCGTCACGAATCATTTGTGCGAAACCACTTTGCAAGGCATTCGTATAGACACCACGACGGGCCTCAACATTCACCGTGATGCAACGCACACCATTGCGATGGAGGATGTGTGTCTCTCCCCAGGCGGGTTGCGCATCGGCTATCTGGCGCAAGGGAACGGTAGACGTGCGGGCCGACATGTAGAGGTCGCCGATGCCATCGCAATCGAGTTCCTCGTTGTGGATGTCCTTCATGACGACGGGCACCTGATAGTCGCCTTCCCACACCTGTCCTACCTTCACCTCGCCCGTGTTGAGCATCAGTTCGAGTTCTGCCAACGTACGGTTCATGCCTAGTTGGGCCGTTGCCACAGGGTCGAGTTCTACCTCCACGAAAGGACGGCGCTCTTCGTAGTCGGTCTTCACATTCATCACGTCGGGATTCTGGCGCATCTTCGCCATCACATCGTCTGCCACTCGATGGAGCGAGTCGAGATTCTCGCCATAGAAGCGGAACTCGAAAGGTGTGAAGTTCTGATAGTCCAGTTGCTTGAACTTGACGAATGCGTTCGGAAAACGGTCGCTCATGGGTTCAAACTTGTCGAGCAACGCTTCGGTTGCCTTTGCCGAAGTGGTGTTCACAATGAACTGGGCATAGTTGCGGCCACCGGCCTTGGGTGCATAGGCCGCGTGGAAACGGGGCGAAGAACATCCGATGAACGAAGTGATGCTCGTCACGCGTTCGTCGCGCATGAGTTCGCGATAGACGGAATCGGCGACGGTCTTCGTCTCTGCCAGTCCCTTTCCTTCGGGCAACGTAATCTCTACGGCAAACTGATTGCGGTCGGCCGTAGGCATCATGCGGATTTTCAATTGCGGACCTATCAGCACACAAAAGAGTAACACCACGCCTACACCACCGCAAATGGTCAGCCAAGGGTGGCGGAATGTCCACGACAACACACGTTCGTAGCCATTTTGCACGTAGTCGGTGATGGACTTCTTTTTCTTCCTTTCACCCTCTTGGTTTTCCTGAGGTTTGATGAGCCACACCTCCATGATGGGAATCACTACTACGGCCAGCACCAACGACACCAGCAAATTGATGGCGACGGTCCACGGGAGATAATGAATCATATCCTGCACCATGCCGGTCATGACAAAGAGGAAGGGGAAGAAAATGGCACAGATGCAGAGCGTGGCAAGGGTCATCGGCATGAAGTAGTGCATCGACGAGTGGGCGGCGGCGTGCCATCGGCTCATACCCTTTCCTAGATATTCCAAATAGCCGTCGAGCACCACGATGGCATTGTCGACCACCATACCCATGACGATAATCAGGGCGGCCAACGTAACCGTGTTTAGCGGAATGCCCGCAAGATACATGATACCCACCGAGATGAAGGTATTGAGCGGCACCATCGTGCCGGCTACGACCGCCGTGCGCCACGGGAAGAGCAATAGCATGACCAGGAAGATGATGACTATCGACTCGATAAGGTTGATCAGGAAGTCTTCCACCGAACCACTCACCACCTTACATTGGTCGGTGATGCGCTGGACGGTGACGTCTTTGGGCAATTGTGTCTCGATGAACTCGTCCATCACCTTCTGCACGTCCTTGCCATATTGCACGATGTTGTTTCCGGGAACCATCTCGAGCGAGAGGATGACGCACGGATGTCCATTGTACTCGATGTAACTCTCGGACACGTCGTATTCGCGCTTCACCGTTGCCACATCCTTCACACGCACCACGTGATTGTCGGTATCGGTGAAGATGATGGTGTTCTCCAGCTCTTCTTCATTGTTCACGGCGTTCTTCACGTGGATGGGGACGTCTTTCTGCCATCCGGTGATGCTTCCGGCCGTCGTGGTGAGACCAGAGGCATTCAGCGTCTGGATAACTTGCAACTGACCGTTTCCATAGGCGGCCAATCGTTCGCGATCGATATAGAGTGTTATCTGCTCTTTGGTCTCGCCATAGAGGTTGACGTTGCTCACCGACTCGATGCGTCGTAATTCGTCGGCCAGGTTGTCACTATATTTCTTCAGTTCCCGATACGAGCGTTGCTCGCTCTCGATGGCCATCAGGATAGCGGATGTCTCACCGAAATCGTCGTTCACGGCAATGGCTACGACACCCTGAGGCAATTGTTGCTTGAAGTTGTTCAGACCATGACGTATCTTCGACCATACCTCGTCCTTGTTATTCACATCGTCTTGCAACTCCACCATCACCGTACACAGACCGTTGCTACTCGTCGAAGTGGTCTTCTTGCGCTTCACCTCGTCGAAAGTGAAGAGATAGCGCTCCAACGGACGGGCCACTTGCACCTCCACCTCTTCGGCGGTAGCGCCGGGATAGACGGCCACCACCACGCCCTGACGGATGGTGAAGTCGGGAAACTCGGCCTTTGGCATCTTGTCGAGTCCGAGGAATCCCAACAAGAACATCAGACCAACGAGCAAGAACGTGATGCGATAGTTGTGCATCAGCCATGCTACCCAGTTTTCTTTCTCTTTCTTCTGTTTCATCTCTGCCTACTTCTTTATTTCGGTTCCCTCACTCAGTTTCTGATAACCCTCCGTCACCACCTGATCGCCTTCGTTGAGTCCACCTTCGATGGCAATGCGATTGCCCGAGGCTCTTCCAGTGGTGACCGGCGTCCGGTGGGCTTTTCCTTCTTTAATCGTCCATACGAAGCTCTCGCCTTTCGCATTCTTTTGTATCGACGTGATGGGAACGTTCATTCGCTCTGAACTTTTCAAACCATCCACCCGAACCTGACAAACCATTCCTGGCAACAGACTATGATCTGTATTTGCTAGATGAATCTTGATGTTGTAGGTGTGCGTCAGTCCATCGGCCTCTACGCCTTTGGTGATGGTTCCTCCTTTGAATGTACGTCCACCCAAAGCTTCCACACTAATGGTCGTAGCCGTGTTCGATGTGATAAGCGCGATTTCTTTCTCTGGGATGCTTACGACAATCTTCACACTATTTATATTTAGGATGGAGGCAACAGGCATGGAGGGCAACACGGTCTCGCCGGCATTCATCACATTCTTGCCGATGATTCCGCTGACAGGTGCATAGACACTACAATCGGCTACTGACTTCTTCGCCAAATCAAGCTGGGCCTTTGCCTGTTCCACCCGGCTTTGTGTTTCCACCCACTTCATTTCTGCCAGAGAACCGTTATCGTGTAATTGTTGCATACGACTCAAGGCATCTTTGGCCTGCTTCATCTGTGCTTCGGCGGCAGACAACATATTACGCGCTTGCGTTTTGTCTATTTCGGCAATCAACTGCCCTGCCCTAATGCTCTTTCCCTCATCAACACAAACTCTTGTCAACGTTCCTGACCCCGTAAAGCTCACTGATGTGGCCGATTCTTCCTCAACAACGCCCACATAGGTGCGAGCGTTCAGATGACCGTCAGACGAGACCGTTTCCGTCTCAACAGCTATCGGTTCCACTTGTCTCTCTTGTTTCTCGCTACATGCTGTCAGAAAAATAACCACGACAGCACCAAATAATGTTCTAATCTTACACATCGTTTTTTCTTGTTTTTAAAAAAGTTGCTGCAAATTTCAGAAATATATCTCATGATTTCATATCCTTTTTTTCCTTGCAAATGTTCCATAAAAACGATTGAAGAAGTATGGAACATTATTCAGCGAAATCAGAGCGCGATGGATTGGGAAAATATAACTACTTTTGCACCATGAAACATATGAAACCCATTCCCAACCAAGATTACATTACCTTCAGCGGTGAGGATCTTATCATCATTGACAAGATACAGAACATGCCAGAGAATAGTGCTTATTATTCTGACTATGTGCTGGTGCTTATTTGCACGAGAGGTAAAATACAACTCATGTACGACAACCACCCCGTCACCGTGCACGAGGATGAACTCTTTTTCGCCTTGCCAAATAGCGTGATTTCCGATTATATGCTTTCACCGAATTTTGATTGTAAGTTGCTATCCATTCGACCGTCGGAGACAACAACGTCTCATGATTTGCATAGTATGATTGTAAATAGTATGATCTACGTGAAGTCACATCCTGTGACAAAACTAAATAATGCTGATAAAAAGAACATCTTCAACTATTACAATTTATTATGTAGTAGCATCCAACAATCAACCCACCGTTACCACTATGGAGAAGTGCGTGCACTTGTCAATGCCTTCATCCTGAACATACTTGGCGTGATGGATCGTGACATGCAGACGCCAGAAACATCTACAACCGTGCATGGCGCACAAATTGTTGAAAAGTTTGTATGGATGGTGAATCAAGACGGCGGCCGTAACCGATTTGTAGGATATTATGCCGACCAACTGAATATCACGCCCAAATATCTCTCTTCGCTGGCACGTGCTTCCCTTGGCCGCACACCAACAGAAGTGATCCAGATGGTGACAATGAAGGAAATAGAACGTAGGTTACGCTATGGCGACGAGAGCATCAAGGAAATCTCAAACACGATGAATTTCCCAAACACCTCTTTCTTCGGCAAGTATTTCAAACAACATTCTGGTATGACTCCCAATGGTTATCGTAAAAAGTATCACAAATAGAAACGACTCATACGCTCAAAAAGCCCTCAAAGAAACAATACGAAAAGGACACGCAAAAGAGGAATCTGCCAACATATTGCTATCAAGACGGACACAAATAGCGAGAAAAAGCTTGATAAACGAAAAAAAACTTGACATATTTTCGCGATAACGGATATTTTTTGTAACTTTGCATGCGATTTTGACAAGTAACGCATCAATACGCTCATTTAAAGGTAATGCTTATCACTTGAGGCCTATGATCCAAATGCCTATCATGCGGCACATGGTGAGAGATTTCCTAAGATGGGGCGTTGTTTTGTGAAATCGCTGCTAATAACCACTTTATGGGAAAGAGAATCAAAAAGATTAAAAATATAAGACTACACCGAGAGGGAACAAACACATTGCTTTATGTGGGCATTGCCATCGCGGCCATTGCTACTTTGCTATGGTACCTTACGGGCAATAGCATTGTCTTCAAGGGTTTCCTCCTCATTATGGTTGTCGTCTATCTCATCCTCATCAATTTCTTCCGTTGTCCCATTCGCTACTTTCAGGGCGACACCGAAGGCATTGTCGTGGCTCCTGCCGACGGTCGTGTGGTGGTGATTGAAGAGGTCGAGGAGACCGAATATTTCCACGATCGCCGACTGATGGTGTCGATATTCATGAGCTTGTTCAACGTGCACGCCAACTGGTTTCCGGTTGACGGCCGCGTGAAATTTGTAAAGCATTTCAACGGAAACTTCCACAAGGCATGGCTACCAAAGGCGAGTGAGGAGAACGAGCATGCCGACGTGATGCTCGAGACCGACGATGGCGTGGATATTCTCTGTCGCCAGATTGCCGGAGCCGTGGCCCGCCGCATCGTCACCTACGCCAAGGACGAGGAAGATTGCTACATCGATGAGCACCTGGGATTCATCAAGTTCGGTTCGCGCGTCGACGTGTTCCTACCCCTCGGCACCGAGGTGTGCGTGAGCATGGGCCAGAGCACAACGGGCGACCAGACCGTCATTGCCCGCCTGAAGAAAGCGGAAGCGTAGTGAAAGAAGAGCGAAAGGCTTTTCGTGTACAAAGCAAATAAGTTTAAGCAGTAAGCATTATGAAACGCCATATTCCCAATACCATCACCTGTTGCAACCTGATTTCAGGGTGCATCGCCATCACATTCGCCCTATTCGGCAACCTGCCGATGGCGTTGCTTTGGATTGTTGCAGGTGCTGTGTTCGACTTCTTCGACGGCATGACGGCACGTCTGCTCGGCGTCTCCTCGCCCATCGGCAAGGAGCTCGACTCGTTGGCCGACGTCGTTACCTTTGGCGTTGCACCTTCGGCTATGGTGTTCTACGAACTGGGCGTGCTCGACTATCCATCGCAGATAGAGTCGCTACGCCCTGCCCTGCCCTATTTTGCATTCATCATGGCGGCATTCTCGGCCCTTCGTCTTGCCAAGTTCAATCTCGACGAACGTCAGGCTATGGGGTTCATCGGTCTGCCGACGCCAGCCAACGCACTGTTCTGGGGCTCGTTGCTCGTTGGAAGCAGTCGCATGTTGGAGCAATCGCAATGGTCGGTGGTGGTGCTTTTGCTGATGCTTCTCGTCAGCAGCTACCTGCTGGTGAGCGAGATTCCCATGTTTGCTTTGAAGTTCAAGAACTGGGGCTGGCGCGGAAACGAGGTGAAATACATCTTCCTCATCATCGCCGCTCTTATGCTCATACTCTTCCGCGTGTCGGGCTTTGCCCTCATCATCGCGTGGTATGTGGTGCTCTCTCTGTTCACGACCCGCAAGTCAGTTGAATAATCGAATTTCCTAACACACTCATATTCCTACGCCCTTGATCATCCTCAAGTTCATATTGATTGTATTTCTGGTGGCTGCCGTTCTGGTAGGCATCATGGTGTTTAGCGTGTTCAGAAAGGTGAACGATGCCCGTAAACAATTTCAGGACATGAACCGCCAGCAACCCCACAACGTCAATGGGCAGGGCGTCACCGACACCCGATCGCCCGAAGAGGCAAATCGCAAAATCATTGCCGACGACGAGGGCGAATATGTGGAATATGAAGAGACCGACTGAACGGTGAATAGATGTTTTCTTCAACTTATACAAGGTTTATGACCGTGAGAAATACATAATCGCGTTAAAGCAGCACTTTAAAATAGGTAGAAGAAAAAGAACATCTATAATAAATAAATATGTATATATCATGAATAAGATTATCATTTTATTATTCTCAGTTTTCTTTCTGGTTTCTTGTGAACAGAAGAAGGGTGTTACAACAGAGTTGGATAAATCTACACCTATAGAGAAATTGCTTGTCAGCTATCACAAGTCACATCCCGATTGGTTGATTAATGATGTGGTAGCACGCAAAACTAATGATTCTTTAATGGTTTTATTTGAAAGTATGGCCGACACTATTTTCAACGGTTATCCTATGAAAGCTATAACTGTCAACGAATATAGTAAAGGAGGTTTCTGTGTTAGTCTTCAAGCATGGCAGACCCCTTACAACTTTGAGTTAAAAGATGAAATTAATGAAATAGGTGGTGACGTTATAGCACTGGTTTCTGAAGAACAAGCCCTTAAAATTAAAGAAGATGAATTTTATACGTTCAAGGGCCATTTCGTAAAACGTACTAATCACGACTTTTTCCAGAAGATGACAGGATTGAGTATGCATTATACCGATAACTATGGTGTTGAAAAGGATGATACTTTCAATGACAAATATAGTTTTGGATTTGGTATGCTCGTTTATACGGTTGACACTTTAATACATTATTAATGTATTTTTGTCACCGATAAGAATTCAACGGGACAGGTGGCGCAATGTTGAAAAATGTATCATACGACAAAGCACATATCTATTTAGAAGTAACACCACACACCTTCATCTTGTTGGTTTATAAGGGCGTGTCAAAACGAAATAATCTTTTGAAAGCCTTACATCTTTTAATATATTATCTAGAAAAAACCTCTTCCTAACTCATAATAGAGTTTAGATGAGGTTCTTTCTATGTTTTGGAGGAGTGTGTACTAACATTTTGAAAGTTGTCACTTGCATATTCTGTCTATTAACACACCCTCATTGTCTTCTTAAAATGTAGAATGAAACAACTTAGGGATGAACGAGCGTTCCAATCTCTTCACCGTCCATCACCTTCTTCAGGTTACCCACCACGTCCATATTGAAAACGTAGATTGGCAGGTTGTTGTCGTTGCACATCACAACGGCCGAAAGGTCCATCACCTTCAGGTTGCGGGCCAGCACTTCCTCGTAAGTAATGTCGTGGAACTTCGTTGCCGTCGGGTCTTTCTCGGGATCAGCAGTATAGATACCATCCACGCGGGTACCTTTCAGCATCACGTCGGCCTCAATCTCCACACCGCGAAGGCTCGAACCCGTGTCAGTAGTGAAGTAAGGTGAACCTGTGCCGGCTGAGAAGATGCACACGTAACCATCGTTCATGGCGTCGATAGCCTTCCACTTAGAGTAGAACTCGCCGACAGGCTCCATACGGATAGCCGTCAGCACCTTGTTCTTCACGCCTGCCGCATCGAGGGCCGAACTGAGGGCCAGAGAGTTGATGACCGTAGCCATCATGCCCATCTGGTCACCCTTTACACGGTCGAATCCCTTCTTGGCGCCGCTCAGGCCACGGAAGATGTTGCCGCCACCAATCACGATACCAATCTGCACACCCATGTCATGCACTTCCTTAATCTGCTGAGCATACTCGGCGAGTCGCTGCTCGTCGATGCCCGTCTTGCCGCCTGCAGCCAGACTCTCGCCGCTAAGCTTCAGAAGAATTCTTTTAAATCTTGCCATATTTTTTCTATATAATGAATTGTATTTCCTTGAATCCGAACCGCAACTCACCGCTGCTATCGGCATAGTTCATGAGCAGATGACCGTCGTCCTCTACATCACTGAGCACCAATTTCAGTTCCTGACCGTCGGGCAATCGGTAGTCGTGGACCTCGTCCTTGCGATAGAGGGCCGACCGATACTCAGCACGCAGGCTTTCATAATGGCCGTCTTCGACTTCCTCCAACATGAGAAGCGTCTCGTCGACCACCTCTCTGAGCAGCTGTTCGCGATCCACCTCGTGTCCCAGAATCTGGAAGAGCGACACTGGATTGGGCGCATCGCTACGGAACTCCCACTGGTTGACATTCAGTCCCGTGCCGACAATGCACGTCTTCACCAGTTGCCCGCTGAGTGTAGCCTCGATAAGCGTTCCGCAAATCTTACGGTCGTGCCAATAGATATCATTGGGCCATTTGATGGTGATTCCTTCCGCATAACGGTCGAGCACACGCTTCAGGGCCAACGCACTGGCCATCGAAAGAATGAACTGTTCGCGAGCAGAGACGTTGTGAGGACACACCAGGAAACTGAACGTGAGGTTCTTTCCGGCTTCACTCTCCCACGTGTTGGTGCCGCAACCGCGCCCTGCCGTCTGGAAGTCTGTCCATACAAAGGTGACATCCTCACTATCGCCCGGCTCGAAACCGCGCAGATAGTTGTTGGTGGAATCCACCTCTTCTATATATATGATACGTGCATTCATGAATAGTTCTTTGCAAAAATAGCGATAATTCTGCAATTATCAAAATAAAAATGCGTAATTTTGCATCTGTTATGACAAAGACTGAGGAACAACAGAAGAAAGACGAGTTCTACATGCGTCGCGCACTCGACGAGGCCCGCATGGCGCTCGACGCCGGCGAGGTGCCCATAGGGGCCATCATCGTCTGTAAGGACCGCATCGTGTCGAGGGCTCACAACCTGACCGAGACGCTCACCGACGTGACGGCACATGCCGAGATGCAGGCTATCACCGCCGCGGCCAACGCCTTGGGAGGTAAGTATCTGACCGACAGTACACTATATGTAACCGTTGAACCCTGCGTCATGTGTGCTGGTGCCATTGGCTGGGCACAAATCAAACGCATCGTCTACGGATGCGAAGACGACAAGCGGGGCTATCACCGCTATGCGCCTCTGGCCATGCACCCGCGGTCAACGACAACTGGCGGCATCCTTGAGGAAGAATGCCGCCAGCTGATGCAGGAGTTTTTCAAAAAACTTAGGTAGACGATTACTTCACCAACACCACCAGATACTTGCTGGTGCTCCAGAAGATGGCCGGATTGGTGATGCGCAACACATACTGCTTGTTGCTGTCCTGAGTGAGCGTATAGCTGCTCGAAGGATGCATGGTCAGCATGCGAACTGACTTTGAGTAGAGTTTCACCTCCTTGGTGTTACGAATGTCGATCTTCGTGAAATAGTTCTTATTGAAGTTGCCCTGCAGCACTTTGTTGTCAATCAGAATGCCCTGATCCTTCAGTTCCTTCTTCGTACCAAACACATACCAGGCTGTATTCAGCTGGGCGTCTTGGTCGCTGATTACTTCCGACTTCTGCGAACTTTCTTCTTTGAGCTGCTTTACGTCGGTGTTCAGGTCGGCGATGGTTTCGTCGAGCGCACTGATGTGGATGTCCTTCGCGTCGAGATCGGCACGCAACTGCTGTAGTTCGCTGTTCTTCGTCTCCAGCTGATCCATCAGTCCCTCAATGGTCTTCTGCAACTGGTCGCTCTTCACGGTGCCTTCATTCAGTTGCTTCTGTAACTTCTGGATGAGCTCACGGTTCTTGGCCATGCGGTCGGCAATAAACTGGATGTTCTCGCGGATCTGCTGCGCCTGATCGGCACGCTCACCACTCTTGGCTACGCTAACACGCTTCTCGGCCTCATTGATTTCGCGGAAACCCTCCTGAATCTCATAGAGCGTACCCACAAGGTCGTTGATTTCGTTGTCTTTCTGCTCGATAATGCTCTGCAGCGAGTCGTTCTGTCCACCATCGGGAACCACCGGCTGCTGCACTTCTTGCTTACAGGCGACCATAGCCATGAGGCACATCGCCACAACCAATAACTTTTTCATAATGCTTCTTTATTATGTTGTTTCTTTTCTTTTTTCGGTTCTGAACCTGCCAACACGATGACAAACTCGCCACGCGGTTCGGTTTCCTTGAAGTGAGCTATCACCTCGGCCAGCGACCCGCGTACGCTTTCTTCGTGCACCTTGGAAATCTCGCGACAACAACTAACCTGACGCTCTTCGCCAAACACTTCGGCAAACTGTTGCAAGGTTTTCAACACGCGATAGGGCGACTCGTAGAAAACCATCGTCCGCGTTTCTTCCTTCAAGCTCTCCAAACGGGTCTGACGACCTTTCTTCTGTGGCAGAAAACCCTCGAAGACAAAGCGATCGCAGGGCAACCCACTACTCACCAGCGCCGGTACAAAAGCCGTCGCTCCGGGCAAACATTGCACCTCTTGACCTGCCCTCACGGCCTCACGGACCAAGAAAAAACCCGGATCGCTGATGCCCGGAGTGCCCGCATCGCTGATGAGGGCCACCGTCTGACCCGCCCGCAAACGGTCTACTACGGCCGCACTGGTGCCGTGCTCGTTGAACTTATGGTGCGACATCAGATGATTCTTGATGTCGAAATGCTTCAGTAATACGCTACTCGTGCGCGTGTCTTCGGCCAATATCAAGTCGGCCTCCTTCAGCACACGAATGGCCCGCATCGTCATGTCTTCCATGTTGCCTACGGGAGTCGGAACTACGTAAAGCATGCCCATTCAAGGGGCAAAGATAGCGCAAATATTGATTAGTTGGACGTTTTTTCAAAGAAAAACACCGTTTCTTTACAATTTTTAGCAAGTGATTGCTACCTCGAGCCACCATCCTACCCTATTCGTACTGGCGATGTATCGTTTCTCTGCTACCATTAGGCCTTTCGTTTAACGACTTCAAGCATCACCTTTTTTGGAATTGAAGAGCCACTATTCTGGCGCCTAACGACATTATAATTGGCGACACGAAAAATGAAAAGCGACGCGTTCTCCACAAAAAATCTAGATTTTTTTGAGCAAAAGCGCCAATTTCGACAAAAAAAATCTAGATTTTTCTAACCAACAACAACGAGCGCTCTTTTCACATCCAATGTGTTAATGTTCCAAAATCACTTGTTTGTTTCAGCGAATCTGCGTATCTTTGCGCACTATGACAGAAACATTCACGGGGGAGATGCACCGTCCCGGCAGAATAGAAGTGGTGTGCGGATCGATGTTCTCGGGCAAAACCGAAGAACTCATCCGACGGCTCAAGCGAGCCAAATTCGCACGGCAGAAAGTGGAAATATTCAAACCGGCCATCGACGTTAGGTATAGTGAACAAGACGTGGTGAGCCACGACCAGAACTCCATTCCCTCAACGCCTATCGACTCGTCGGCAAGCATATTGCTGCTAGCGGGCGATATCGACGTGGTGGGAATCGACGAAGCACAATTCCTCGACGACGGTCTGGTCAACGTATGCAACGAGCTGGCCAATCGCGGCGTGCGCGTCATCGTGGCAGGACTTGACATGGACTATAAGGGAGTTCCTTTCGGTCCCATTCCTGGTCTATGCGCCATTGCCGACGAAGTGACGAAGGTGCACGCCATCTGCGTGAAATGCGGTTCGCTGGCCTATGTCAGTCATCGACTCGTGAAGAACGACAAGCGCGTCCTTCTCGGTGAGACCCAAGAATACGAGCCGCTCTGCCGCGAATGCTACCAGCGCGCCATTAAAGCATCTGAATAGAACACCAACTAAGTCAACATCCATGTCTAAAGAGATTACCTTTGACCGATTCATCCGGATAATGACAGTCATCGTTATCGTGATTGCCGTTTTCTTCGTCGTCAACTACCTGAGCAGTGTTCTGCTGCCCTTCTTCATCGCATGGCTGCTGGCCTACTTGATTTATCCGCTGGTGAAATTCGTGCAATACAAAATGCACGTACCTACACGAGCACTGAGCATCATCGTGACGCTCATCTTCGTCATCGCATTCGTAACGGGCATCGTTTGGCTCATCATTCCGCCCATGATTGAGCAGTTCGGTAAGCTCAGCCAGCTCGTCACACAATATCTACAACAGCAGACAAACACCAACGATCTCACCGTCGTAATCAAAGACTGGATCAGGGAACATCGCGAGCAGATACAGAACGTGCTACAGAGTCCGGATATGACAGAAGCGCTGAAGGCCGCCGTACCACAGCTGTTCTCGTTCGTCGGACAGACAGCTAACGTCATCATCAGCATCATCGGCTCCATGATCACATTATTATATATGTTCTTCATCCTGCTCGACTATGAATACCTCACCGACAACTGGATACGCATCTTCCCCAAGAAAGTGCGACCTTTCTGGCAGGAGGTGATGAACGATGTGGAGAAAGCCCTGAATGCTTACGTTCGTGGTCAAGGTCTCGTTGCCCTCTCGATGGGCATTCTCTTCTGCATTGGCTTCACCATCATCGACTTCCCGATGGCCATTGGTCTGGGCATTCTCATTGGCATCCTGGACCTCGTGCCCTATCTGCATACGTTCGCGCTCATCCCAACCGCCTTCCTGGCGTTGCTGAAGGCCGCTGACACGGGCCAGAATTTCTGGGTTATCCTCGCTTCGGCCGTAGCCATCTTCATCATCGTGCAGATAATCATCGATATGATTATCACGCCAAAGATTATGGGAAAAGCCATGGGCCTCAACCCCGCCATCCTATTGTTGTCACTCTCCGTATGGGGCGCTCTGCTCGGCTTCATCGGCCTCATCATCGCCCTTCCCCTCACCACCCTCCTCATCGCCTACTATCAGCGATACGTCACCCGCGACACCATGGAGGACGAGGAGCAACTCCCCGTCCCAGAAACGGATACCGTTGCCCCCGAAAAACAACAGGAAACCCCTCAAGAAGTGGTCAAAGCAGAAGAAAAAGAGCAAAAAAACCAAGAATAATTTGGTTGTCTCAGAAAAACGTCGTACCTTTGCACCGCTTTACGCAAATGGAGATCCGCTAGCTCAGTCGGTAGAGCACATCCCTTTTAAGGATGGGGTCTTGGGTTCGAACCCCAAGCGGATCACCAATAACAAAACGCAAGTCGCTGATCACCAACGATTTGCGTTTTTCTTTTTACATACAAAGTAAAACATCTGTACCACTAAAGTTTCTTACCATAACATTTCGATACTCCAAGTCTTTTTTACTTAAACTATGTTGTAAAGCTGGGCAAAATGATGGGGTTTGGGGGATTTTAGCTATCTTTGCACCTGAGAATAAGCATTTGTGAAGGAAATATGTTTGAAGTAGGAATGAAGTATACAAGCAAGCTGACGGTGACGAAAGCGGTGACGGCCATTGAAATAGGATCTGGAGATATGCCCGTACTGGCAACTCCAATGATGATGGCACTGATGGAGAATGCCGCTATGCTTGCGGTTAAGGATGCACTACCTGAAGGTTTTACGACCGTTGGCGGACATATCGAATCGTCTCATCTCAGGCCTTCCAAGATTGGCGATATCGTCAGAGCAGAAGCTGTTGTGGTGAAAGTAGAAGGAAAGAAAATTGAATTCAAAATATCCGCTTTCTCTGGCGAGCACTTGCTTGGAGAAGGTACGCATCTGAGATTTATTGTAGAACGAGAGAAATTCATGTCAAAACTTTAGAAATGATGGATTACACAGAAAATAACGACCCAGCAGACGAATATCGGCGCGAAGAGCTGATACGAACCATCGAACGTTCCATACAGAAGCTGACTCTGCAGGAGTTAGAGGCTCTGTATTACAATATGAGTACACAGAATTATATAAATGACCCGTTTTAAATATGAAAGTAAAGATACAGACCATGTTGGGTGACGTCGTGGTTCGCCTGTATGATGAGACACCCATTCACCGCGACAACTTCGTGAAACTCGTGAAAGACGGATATTACGATGGCACTTTGTTCCATCGAGTGATAAAGGACTTTATGATTCAGGGTGGTGATCCCGATTCAAAGGGTGCGCCTGCTGGAAAGATGCTCGGGATGGGTGGTCCCGACTACACGCTTGAAGCAGAAATCAAAGAGAATCTTTTCCACAAACGCGGAGCTTTGGCGGCCGCACGACAAGGTGACGAAGTGAATCCTGAGCGCCGGAGCAGCGGTTCTCAGTTCTACATCGTGTGGGGACAGGTATATAAAGAAGGACAACTGCGCCAATTATCCAAACAGTTGAAGATGCAAAAGACACAGAAGGTGTTCGACCAACTGGCATCTGAGCATCGGGCAGAAATCATGCAGATGCGCCGTGAAAGGAACCGAGCAGGTCTCCAAGAGTTGCAAGACAAACTGGCCGCGGAAGCTACAAAACAAGCAGAAGGATATACCGGACTGACCGAAGAACAACAGAATATCTACTCAACGGTTGGAGGAACGCCCCATCTTGACGGCCAATACACGGTGTTCGGTGAGGTCGTGGAAGGCCTCGATGTCGTGGAAATGATTCAGGGGTCTGCAACAGGTAGAGGCGATAGGCCCGTTGACGATATCGAGATGAGAATCTCCATTGTTGACTAATTCAAGTACTATAAGGAACTAGACCTCCAGAGGGTGATAGTGCAGAAAGAATTGTCTGGCAACTAAACGATGGATTTCTCTGCGTACATACAGAGCGAATGGTCATGGGTAGTTCTATTCATGATGGCTCTCTTTGCAGGTATGTCAAAGACTGGCGTCCAAGGATTGACCCTCCTGACGGTGCCCCTTCTGGCGATGACGTTCGGGGCGAAGCCATCTACAGGACTGATGCTCCCCGTTCTTTGTTTTGCCGACGTCATTGGCGTAAGCTATTACAGAAGAAAGGCCGAATGGAAGTATATCGTGAGGCTACTCCCAACGGCCATTGCTGGTTTCTTTCTCGCACTTTGGGTTGACCATCTTATTCCATCAACCGCATTCAAACATCTATTGGGTGCCTGCCTCGCTTTAGTCTTGGCCGTCATGCTTTGGAGTCAGTGGAAGGGAAAAGAGAATCTTCTCGTTGACCATTGGTGGTATAGTCCCTTGTTTGGTTTGCTCGGCGGATTCACGACAATGATTGGAAATGCGGCTGGTCCCGTCATGGCCATCTATCTGTTGTCCATACGCATGCCAAAACTTGCATTCGTAGGAACCAATGCCTGGTTCTTTCTTTGCGTGAACTTCTTGAAACTGCCCCTTCAGATATTCGCATGGCACAACATCAGCCTCACCACATTGGCTCTTGACGCCTGCGCCATTCCATTCGTATTGATAGGAGCCTTTCTCGGCATCCGCATTGTGAAGATACTTCCTGAAAGAGGTTTCCGCATCTTTACCACCGCCGTAACAATTATCAGCGTCCTCGTAATGCTACTCGTATAGTAAATAACACGAAATTACTCTTTTCGTAAAAAGACCTACCGACCTACCATGACCACCCTCAAACGCCCATCTACAAAGGGTTTGAGC
>JAILAI010000077.1 GCA_024681705.1 Prevotella sp. | reverse complement strand
ATCACGGTTTCCTTTTATCTAAAGACGAGCGACGACGGGTGATGTAACCACTCGTCGTCGCTATTTGTTATAGATTCGTCCAAGAAAAATCTGGGAATCATGGCTGTATCGTGTCGTCGGCCATGCGCTTTTGTTTCCCTTTGCCCCCACCAGTTCGTCCCAATGCTGGGTGGAAAGGTGTCACGTGTTTAGAAAGCGCCCTCTGTGCGTGCGGCGTATTCGCGCAGACGTGTGATGCTCCGATGCATCAGGTTGCGCACGCTCTGGTAGTTGATGCCCATCACGCGGCAGATGTCGTCGTATTTCATCTGTTCGCGATAGTAGAGATTGATGATCTGCTGCTGGCGGGGCGACAGCTTCTCAAAGTATCTCTCCACCGTTGCCGCCATTGCCATGCGCTGCTCCATCTGCTCGCGGTTGAACGCCTCGGTCTCGGCAATGCCGCGCATCTTCACGTCGTCTATTTCGTCATCGCTCATCTTGGAGTGCCGGCGATACTCGTCGTTGATGCGGTTGCGGAGTGAGACATAAAGATAGCTCTCCACATTGTCCACCGCGTCGAGCGCCTCGCGCTTGGAGTAAAGCTTCACAAAGACGTCCTGAATGCAGTCCTTCAGCAACTCGCGATTGGTGCTGAACCGTGAGCCGAACGCAAACAGATTGTCAATGTGCTCGTTGTAGAGCGTCGTAAAATCTATCATGATCCGTTATTAGTTATTAAGTAGATAGTTGCAACTCTTCAGAGTCACATGTTTGTTTTGCCTGCAAAATTACATCCAAAATTACAAAAAGAAGTTTGATTTTTGACCAAAAGGATAAAGATTTTTGACTTTTCGCTTGATTTTTATCAATTTTTCACAAAAAAGACAGTGCAAACAGACGAAAATTGGCATGGGCGGATGGAAACTGGTTCGTTCAGGTTGCCCGATGAAACTTGAAAAAACAAGGCGACCAGGCAACCTGAATCAACCGAACCGTTTACTTCTTTTCGAGCCAGATGACGGTGCCAGCGTCGGCGGAAGCCGCCTCATAGACACCCGAAAGACGGACCGATTTCTGGCTGATAGTAACATCGCCGGTGCTGCGATCTACCTGGTGAACGGTGTAGCGTCCAGGTTCTACGGGAAGCGAAACCGAGCCTTCCTGCACATAGACCAGATAGCCCAGCTGACTGTTCCCAAGTGTCAGACAACCCTTTCCGTCGTCCATGGGGTGCATCTGCGGCAGGTGCGAGCGCAAAGTGGCGTTGTTGATGCGCACATTGGGAAGCGAACCGCCAGCCATGAGAATGGCCCAGCCGTAGTCGGGATACTGTTGCGAGAAGAACGTCACGGCCTTCTCGGGATAGTGGTCGCGGTATTCCCGTACGGCACGATAGGCCTCGGCGAAGCCCGTCTTGCCCACCTTCAGCTTGCGCATCCATTGTCGCGGGGCTAGGTTGCCGCCAGCTGCGGGGGCCCATAGTCCCTCGGTGTTGTAGTGCCAGTAGCGGATGTCGATGATGTCGACCACCTTATTTAATATAGGGTCTGCCAGAATGGCGTCCTGAGCATCCTTCGTGCAACTGAGTGCGATGAGCGGATGGCAGCCCGTTTCGGCCTCCCATTCGGCGATGGTCTGCAACCAGAAACGCGTGAAGTGAAGCGGACCGGTATATTCGGCGCTGATCAGGTGGATGGCATTCGGCTGGTCTTTCAGCTCATCGAGACACATGCGGATGTATTGGCGGTGAAGCGGACGCAGGGTGGCGTCGGTCTCGTTGTAGAACTGCTCGGCGATGAAGATGCGTTTGTCGCCGGTGAACGGCACGGGCTCGGGGAACGACGTGTCGGTATGGTTCACGTTGTTCACCGGGCGCCACGGGCAGTCCACCCAGTGGGCGCCAGCCTCGAGGATGTTGTGCTGGAAATAGTGCTGGTTGAAGAGCAGGATGCCCCGGCTGGAGGCGACGTCGGCGAACTGCCGCAGACGGCTCCAGTACCAGGGATTAGGTCGCGTGAGGTCGTAGCGCGTGAGTCCGTCCCAGGCCGTTCCCTGCCCAGTGCGGGCCACAGGTTGCTCGTAGAACGGGGCCCAGACGTCGCCGTCGGCACGGCGGATGCGCTCGTGGTCGGTGCGGCGGAGGTCGTACCAGAGGCCGTAGTTATGGTCGAGCAATGCAAAATGGTGCTTGTCGAGGTAGTTGACGACCGAGTCGATGCGGTCGGTCCAGCCGAGACCCTCTCGACCGGGCACAAAGCGCGTGATGGCGGGACGGGCACCGTGGGCGCAGAAATTGTCCTTCACGCGGCCGCTCCACCAAGGAATGTCGTAGCGGTTGCCAGTCAGCAGTTGGTTGTTGAAGACGATGCGCCCGTCGACGATACCGAAGTCACCGCGTGCCGACGGCTGGGTTGCCGATGGCTGTTTCAGCACCTTCAGTCCCTCGTGCTTCAGTGAAGCGGTGTAGGGTATGCTGTCTTGCCACATCTCCAAGGTCAGACGGGGTTCGGTCAGCGATATTCGGGCCATCTCGGCGGCTTGCTCGGGCGTGGGCGAACTGCTGGCCTCAGTGCTGCGATAGAGCAGGTGGGGCATTGGGCGTTGAGGCTTCTGGAGGTTCTTGTCAGCTGTCTTTTTTGCCGATTTCATCGGGATTTGTCTCATATTCCCGATGGAATCGAGCGAGTCGAGACGCGTCTGCAACTGGGCATAGAACAAGCTGCGCGGCGACACGTGGTCGTTGCTGCTGGTCCATTCGCCATTGCCACTCAGCGTGCCCCAGCAACCATGCGCGCTACAACGGTCGTCGGCGTCGGGGCTATAGCACCAGATGGTGGAGGCGGTGCATTGCCAGAACATGGAGTTGGCGGTGTTCCAACCCGTGCCAAACTGGTATTGCTCCAGGTTGCGGAAGCACAAATCGTGCCCGTCGATGTTGACGATGTCGAACAACAGACCTGCCGCCCACGAGCCGATGCTGCCGCTGAAGCCGAGCGAATTCTCGCCTTCGCATTGCACGAAGGCGTTCGGTCCGGCCGCACAATAGCCGGCGGCGAAGTCGTGAATGCCGTTTCGCGAGATGCAACGCTGGAAAAGCGTCTGCTGACCGCGCGTCAGGAAGACGCATCGGCGCCAGCCGCCCACCTCGGAGATGGGGTCCTTGGCCAAGCAATCTTCCACCGTGATGCGGCTTCCGTGTAGTTGTACGTTCACGGCCGAGCCCGAGAGATGGCTGAATTCCACCCGACGCACCCAGCAGTCGCGCGCATTCTCCATGAAGATGCCGTCCCAGCAATGGTCTTCGTCGGCCTTTCTCTGGGCACGTTCGTTGGGATTTGCGGGTGCATCGCCCCAGGCATCGATGCCAAGGTTCTCGATGCCGCACTCCGAAATCTCACCCTGAGGTGCGACTCTCTGAACGATGGCGCTGCCAAATTCTGCGCTGATCGTAGTGGTGATGGGTGCGTCGAGCGTGATGGTCTGGCCGCTGATGCCAACGATGGTTCGCTCCCAGCAGATGTCGATATCGGTAGGTTTCCAACCCGTGTAGTCGAGACCGCCACCGAAGTCGTTCATCTGGAGCGACGCAATCCATTCGGCCGTCGAGGGACGGGTGATGCGGATGCGGTCGCCGACTTGTAGGCTAGTCGCGGAAGAAAGGCTCAACGAGGTACTACCAGCAAGTACCTTTGTGCCAAAAACTGCGATGGAATCGCCTAAAATTGAGCCTCCCCGACCTTCAATATAGATGGCGGCACCACGGTCGGTACCAGTTTTCTTCAACACGGTTTGCTGACGTCCCATGCCACGAACGACGATGCCCGAGGCCGAGATACGCAACGGTTGTGAGAGCACGAACGAGCCTTCGCCCAGCAAGATGGCGCCGCGACGGCCTTCGCGGTCGGGCTTCAGTGTCGACACGTAGTCGATGGCCTGTTGCAGACGGGCGTAGCAGTCGCCTTCTTGCCATGCTACGTAGACCACATTCCTGACGTCGGGAATGGCCTCCTCACTGGCACGATAGCCGCAAGTGGAATAGTCCATCGGTATATAAAGCACTTTTCTGGGCTTCGGAGCCGCCGTCAGCGTTGAAGTGATACACAACACCGAGAGCAGTAGCAACGTGCGAAGGCGATAAGATTTCATAGCAAAAATGGGTTTGAATGGGTGATTCTGTGATTGACGTTCAAATTGCAAATTTAATCATTTCACCGCAAATAGAGTAGAAACGCGTCAATGATTAACGAAACTTAACAGCGAACGTGACGATTGTCCGAACTCTTCAACATCTGCGACTTGCTGAACTCGCCGATGGCATTTCTCAACCGACCGAGCGCCGAATGACGCCAGAAAGCGAAAAAAGTTGGGGAAAGTGGCGGTTTTCTCGGCAGAAATTGATAACTTTGCACACATCAACTACTTATAACGAAATAACGAATCGATTTAGATATGAAACACTACAGACAAATCATCATGGCAGGGCTGCTCACAACCTTGTTGTTGACCATGGGACACACGACCGCGTGGAGTGCACAAATCTACAAACCGTGGGACCACGGACGACTGAAAGTGTCCGACAACAAGCGCTACCTGATACACAACGACGGCACGCCCTTCTTCTGGTTGGGCAACACGGCGTGGCTCATTTCCGAGCGACTGGACCGCGACGAGGTGGAATACTACCTGACGCGCGAACGCCTGGAAGGCTACAACGTGGAGCAGATTCAGGTGCTCAACGCCATTCCCACCTTTAATATATATGGGCATCAGGCCAACGACGAGTCGTTCAACTTCTCGCGCTATACCATTCCTGGCGTCTATGGCTATTGGGAACATCTCGACTATATCGTCGACTTCGCCGCCTCGCAAGGCATCTACATCGCGATGGACTGCATCTGGGGTTCGCAGATTGAGAAGATGAGCGTCGGCAAGGCAATGGCCTACGGCAAGTTCCTGGGCGAACGCTATAAGAACAAACCGAACATCATCTGGATGATTGGCGGTGACATCATGGGCGACAAGGGCACGGCGGCATGGGACGCCTTGGCACGTGCCATCAAGAAGGCCGACCCTAACCACGTGATGACTTTCCATCCCCGCGGACGCACCACGTCGGCATGGTGGTACAACGACCGCGAATGGCTCGACTTCAATATGTTCCAGAGCGGACACCGTCGCTACGGACAACGCAACGGTGACGGCGACTACACCATCAAGGACAACACGGAAGAGGACAACTGGCGCTACGTGCTGATGAGTCTGCCGCGTTCGGTGGGCGGCGAGCTGGAGTCGGAAGAGCTGCACCCGGTCATCGACGGAGAGCCTTCATACGAGGATATTCCGCAGGGACTTCACGACTTCGCGGCTCCGCGATGGCAGGCTTGCGACGTGCGTCGCTATGCCTATTGGGCGGTGTTCGGCGGCTGTTTCGGCCACACCTATGGGCACAACAGCATCATGCAATTCATGCGTCCGGGTCTGTTGGGCTCGTTTGGTGCTGAGAAACCTTGGTGGGAAGCCATGAAGGATCCCGGTTATCAGCAGATGAAATACCTGAAATGGCTCATCCTTAGTCTGCCCTTCACCGACCGCGTGGCCGACCAGACGGTGGTCTGCGGACAAAACGGCGAACGCTACGACCGCGTGATTGCTTGTCGCGGCAACGACTATCTGATGGCCTATAACTACAGTGGGCACCCCATGCGTCTGGATCTGACGAAGATTTCTGGCGACAAGAAGAACGTTTGGCTGATGAATCCTTCCGACGGGTCCTTGCAATATCTCGGTGAAATGGACAATTCTGAGCACGACTTCAGCTTCGATGTTGCCTATCAGCAAGGGGCCGACCGCGTGGTTGTCGCCATCGATAGCACAAAGGACTATTGGCAGAAAGACGCCACACGTCTGGAAGAACAGTTCTAGAAAACTGGCGGTCTCTGGAGAAAAAATCTAGATTTTTTTTCATCGAAAGCGGCAGTTTTGATGAATTTTTTCTAGATTTTTTGCACGGCAACCGACGGCTTCAGTTTCATGTCGTGGTGCAATACGGCATCGATATGGTCGCTCTCGGTAAATGATTCTGCTGGTGCTATTGAATAGTTCAGTTGATCTCTGCAAAGAGCGCCGTCACTTCGCTACGACAATCTCGCCGCTATCTCCACCACCGCCTGCAAAAGGCGCCTTTTCCTCCTAGAAACAACAAAAAGAAAATCTATATGAAGAAGACCCAATTACTCTGCCTGCTTCTGCTACTGGTGACGCTTTCGGCAACAGCAGCACGCAAGAAGACGAACCCTATCCGCGTGACCGACTTGCGCACGGAGCATATGACCAACCCCATGGGCATCGCCACGCCGACTCCTCGTGTGGGCTGGCGCATCGAGGCCGATGTGAACGACGTGGTGCAGAAAAGCGTCCATATCATCGTGGCTTCCACGTCCGAGAAGGCCGAGGCGCTGGAAGGCGACCTTTGGGACGCCACGCTCACCACCCAGAAATCGCAGTGGTTGCCTTATGGCGGTCGCGAATTGCGTAGCAACACCCGTTGCTACTGGCGCGTGAAGGTGACTACCAACCAAGGTGAAAGCGACTGGAGTCCGGTGGCGATGTGGAATATTGGCCTGCTCAACGAGGCCGACTGGTCGGGTCGTTGGATTGGTCTGGAACGCGCGATGCCGTGGGATGTGGAAGAAGAACATAGTCACCTCTCGGCGCGTTATGTCCGTCAGCAGTTCAGCCTGGACAAACCCATCAGCCGTGCTACGCTTTACATCAGCGGTCTGGGTATGTACGAGGCCTTCATCAACGGTCAGCGCGTGGGCGACGGTCAGGTGCTGGCACCTGCGCCTACCGACTATCGGAAGACCGTGCTCTACAACGCTTTCGACGTGACCAACCTGCTGGCATCTGACAATGCCATCGGCGTGGTGCTTGGCAATGGGCGCTACTACACCATGCAACAGAACAAGAAACCTTATAAGATTACCAATTTCGGCTATCCGAAGCTCCGTCTCAATCTGATTGTAGAGTTCGCTGACGGTACGAAAAAGACCATTTCATCGGATGAAAAATGGCGCCTTACCCCCGATGGTCCTATCCGTTCGAACAACGAATACGACGGGGAGGTATACGACGCCCGTAAAGACTTGGGCGACTGGACAAAGCCCGGTTACGACGACAGCGCCTGGATGACGGCCGAGCGCACCAGCATTCCGCTGGGTACATTGCGTGGAGCGATGGCGCCGAACATGAAGGTGGTGGAACAGCTGAAGCCCACGTCGCTCAATAAGGTGGGCGATCGCATCATCCTCGACATGGGACAGAACATGGCCGGATGGCTGAAGCTCCGCATCGGAAAGCTGCAATCGGGCGATTCCGTCGTCATCCGCTTCGCCGAGAAACTCGACAGTACGGGTAATATCTGGGTGGAGAACCTCCGTCATGCCCAGAGCACCGACCGCTACTATGCTAATGGTCGCGAGCAGACGGCGGGCATTGACACCTGGTGGCATCCCACTTTTGTGTATCACGGCTTCCGCTTTGTTGAGATAACAGGACTGAAAGATGCAAAAATCGACGATTTCATCGGTGAGGTTGTTTCCGATGAAATGGGCGAGACGGGGTCGTTCCGCTCGTCGAACGACGTGCTCAACCACGTCTATCGCAACGCGCGATGGGGCGTTTTGAGCAACTATAAGGGACTGCCCGTGGACTGTCCGCAACGCGATGAACGCCAGCCTTGGCTCGGTGACCGCACCGCTGGTTGCTATGGCGAGGCCTATCTCTTCGACAACCACAATCTCTATGCCAAGTGGATGCGCGACATCTGCGAAGCACAACGCGAGGATGGCTGCATCCCCGACGTGGCTCCTGCCTATTGGAACTACTATAGCGACAACGTCACTTGGCCGACGGCCTTGCCCAATGGTCTCGACATGCTGGTGATGCAATACGGCGACGACGCGCCTTTGCGACAATTCTACCCCAACGTGAAGCGCTGGATGCACCATCTGAAGTACCAATATCAGCGCGACGGAATCATTGAAACCGACCGCTATGGCGACTGGTGCGTGCCGCCAGAAGACGAGAAACTCATACACAGTCAGGACCCTGCGCGCCAGACCGACGGCGCCCTCATCTCCACCGCTTACTATTATTACGTGTGCATGAAGATGCAAAGCTACGCCCATCAGATTGGGATGAAGGACGATGCCACGTGGTTCGCACAGGAGGCGGAACTCAGCAAGCAGGCGTTTAACCGTCGCTTTCTGACCCGTAAGGAAGACACCTCGACGGTGCCCGGCCACCTGCTCTATCCCGATAGCACCTTCTACGGCAACAACACGGCGACGGCCAACCTGTTGCCTTACGTCTTCGGCATGATCGATGATGAGTATGTCAGGGAAGAGGTGGAGAAGAATATCATCAAGAATATCATCACCGATAATGGCGGTCATGTGTCGTGTGGCGTCATTGGAATCAGCTGGTTGCTTCACGCTCTCACCTCGATGGGACGCACCGATATTGCGTGGCTGCTGGCCACCAACAAGAGCTATCCTTCGTGGGGTTATATGGCCGAGCATGGTGCTACCACCATCTGGGAATTGTGGAACGGCGACACGGCGTCGCCGAAGATGAATTCCGGCAACCACGTGATGCTGTTGGGCGACCTGTTGTCGTGGCTCTACGATTGTGTGGCCGGCATTACGCCTGGTGAAGCGGGCTATCGCAAGATCGTGATGAAACCAGACTTTTCGGTCGATGAAATCGATGATATCGACGCTTCTTATCAGAGCATCTACGGTAAGATCGTGAGTCGCTGGAAGAAGGAGAACGGTGTATTGAAGTGGCATATCGAGATTCCGGCCAACACCTCGGCTATGGTGCAACTCGACGACGACACCGTGCGCGAACTGCCCTCTGGCGTTTACGACCTGACGCACAAACTACCGCAACGTGAACCCGAGATTCTGGTCAATGAGTTCCTCTACGACGAGGCTCCGTTCCCGTCGTGCCATAGCGCCAGTATTGTGGAAACGCGCAAGGGCGATCTCGTGGCCACCTACTTTGGCGGTACGAAGGAGCGCAACCCGGACGTCTGTATCTGGGTGAGTCGCAAGCCCAAAGGCAGCACGAAGTGGACGGAACCGCAGCTGGTGGCCGACGGAGTGGAACCGCGTAGCCTGCAACCCAATCCCGACGGAAAGGTGAGTCAGGTGGAAGCCAGCACGCGTCCTGCTTTCGGTGCGCAGTTCATGCCCCTGCCCGAATGGCGGAGCAACCGCGGTGAGGCTGCCGTCGCCGACGTCTATCGTGAGGCTTGCTGGAACCCCGTTCTGTTTGAGACGCCGTCCGGTGAACTTCAACTATACTTCAAAATCGGTCCAAATGTCGCAGGATGGAAGGGCTGGCGCATCACGTCGAAGGACGGTGGCAAGACCTGGAGTCGTCGCGAGCCGTTGCCCGACGGGTTCTACGGACCCGTGAAGAACAAGCCCGTGCTGAACAAAGGTCGTCTGATTGCGCCCACCAGTGACGAGCGCGACGGATGGAAAGTTTATTTCGAACTGTCCGACGATATGGGAAAGACGTGGCGACGGACACCATTCGTCGAGGCCCCCGAGGGCGTGAAGGCCATTCAGCCCGCCATTCTCGTATTGCCCGATGGCCGATTGGAGGCGCTTTGCCGTACGCGTAGCCGCCAGATTGGCGTTACCTATAGTAGCGACAACGGCGAGACTTGGTCGAAGCTTGAACTCTCCGAGATGCCCAACAACAACAGTGGCATCGACGCGGTGACACTGGCTGACGGCCGCCACGCGCTCATCTGCAACGACTGGCCCATCGAGCCGACGAAGGAAAAGGGCGCACGAACACCGCTCTCCGTGTTGCTTTCAGAGGACGGACAGAACTGGCAACCCTGGGTAACGCTCGAGGACAGTCCGATTTCGCAATACTCTTATCCGTCGATTATCCAGACGCGCGACGGTCATCTGCACGCCATCTACACCTGGCGCCGTCAGCGTATCAAGCACGTAGAGCTGATACCATAGCATCTGTTCGCACCCGTTAACCATCGAGAAGAATCATTTTAAGCATGAAGAAGAACATAATTTCCCTCCTCCTGACGCTGATTGCATGTCCGCTTTTTGCGCAGGAAACGTCTGTTGCCGGCTTCTACCCCCTGAAAGGTTCCGGCCGCATCGTCTATAACTTCAATCCCGGTTGGCGTTTCCACTTGGGCGACGTTGCCAACGGCGAGGCTATCGCCCTCGACGACTCTCAATGGGAGGTGGTGAGTGCGCCGCACAGTTCCCGACTGGAGCCCGCAGAGGTGAGCGGAAGCCGCAACTATCAGGGCATCAGTTGGTATAGGAAGCAGTTCGTTATGCCCGATGAAATGGGCGGAAAACAGGTGGAACTGCATTTCGAGGCCATCATGGGAAAGCAGCAGGTCTACGTGAATGGACGGTTGGTGAAGGAGAACTTCGGCGGCTATCTCCCCATCACCATCAACCTGACGCAACAAGGCATAAAGCCCGGCGACACGTGTCTCGTTGCCGTGAAGGCCGACAATAGTGATGACAAGAACTATCCTCCGGGCAAGAAACAGACGCAACTCGACTTCTCCTATCACGGAGGTATGTATCGCGACGTGTGGCTCATCGGCAAGTCCGACGTCAGCATCACTGATGCATTGGAACGCAACCAGGTGGCCGGCGGTGGTGTATTCATCCATTATGGCGACATTACGGCGCAACAAGCAGAGCTGTTCGTCAACGTGGAATTGCAGAACCACACGAGTCGAAGTGTCAGTCCGACGTTGGTGGCCCGCGTGAAGGACGCTACTGGAAAGGTGGTGAAGACCCTGCGCGGGAAGATTTCGGTGCCCGCCCATGACGCTTGTGCAACGGCGACGCTTAAGACCAAGATCTCGCATCCGCACCTTTGGTCGCCCGAGGACCCCTATTTATATAAGGTGGAGATTCAGGTGGCCGATGGGAAGACGAACCTTGACGGTGGAATGGTTCGCACTGGTATCCGAAAGGCAGAGTTCCGTGGGCGCGACGGTTTCTGGTTGAACGGTCAGCCCTATCACCAACTCATCGGCGGCAACCGCCATCAGGACTTCGCCTATGTGGGTAATGCACTGCCCAATAGTCAGCAATGGCGAGACGTCAAGCGACTGAAAGATGCCGGCATGCACATCATCCGCGCTGCCCATTATCCGCAAGATCCGTCGTTCATGGACGCTTGTGACGAGCTCGGTCTCTTCATCATCGTGCCCACGCCTGGCTGGCAATATTGGAACAAAGATCCGAAATGGGGCGAGATGGTGCACCAGAATACGCGCCAGATTATCCGTCGCGACCGCAACCATCCATGTGTCCTGATGTGGGAACCCATCCTGAACGAGACCCGCTATCCCGAGGACTTCGCCCTGAAGGCGTTGCAAATCACCCGCGAGGAGTTCCCCTTTGAAGGCCGTCCGGTGGCAGCTGCCGACCTCAATTCGGCAGGTGTGAAGGAGAACTACGACGTGCTCTACGACTGGGCCGATAACATTGGCAAAGGCCAGTTGGATACCGACAAGTGCATTTTCACCCGCGAATGGGGCGAATATGTGGACGACTGGTATGCCCATAACGCTATCAACCGAGCTGCCCGTCCTTGGGGCGAGCACGCGATGTTGGCGGCCGCACTCTCGCTGAACAACACCTACGGCATGATGTATCGCGGACAAAGGCAGTTCATTGGCGGTTGTTTGTGGCATCCGTTCGACCACCAACGTGGCTATCATCCCGATGCCTACGTGGGTGGAATCTACGATGCGTTCCGCCAGCCGAAGTACGCGCTGGAGATGTTCAAGTCGCAACAACCGCTGAGGTTGAACACTTCTTCGTCATCGAGTTTAGATAAGGACGTTGCGTCGTCGACGGAATCGGGAAATGCCTTCCTTTTCATCGCGCATGAAATGACGCAGTTCTCGCCCAACGATGTGGTGGTTTTCAGTAATTGCGATAGCGTTCGACTGACCGCTCTTGGCGGTTGGAAGCAGGCGACGTTGCCCGTTGTGCACGAAGCCGAGGGCGCACCCAACGTGCCGGTGGTGTTCAAAGGCTTCTGGGATTTCTGGAAGGCACGCGACATTAGCTACACCCAACGCAACTGGCAAGGCGTCACGATGGTGGCCGAGGGGTTGAAAGACGGCAAGGTGGTGTGCAAGCAGACGAAGATGCCTTCGCGCCGTAGTACGAAGATTCGTCTCTATGCCGATGAAATGGGCAAAAAACTCGTGGCCGATGGTTCCGATTTCATTGTTGTGGTGGCAGAAGTTACCGATGACAATGGCAATGTGAGACGTCTGGCGCGTGAGAGCGTTCTCTTCACGGTAGAGGGAGAAGGCGAGTTGGTAGGCGGTGCCGAGATACAGGCTAACCCACGACTTGTGGAGTGGGGAAGTGCGCCCGCTTTGGTTCGAAGTACACGAAAGGCAGGGAAGATACGTATCATTGCGCGTCCGCTCTTCGAGGGAACGCATGCACCGCAAGCCGATACGCTTGAGATAGAGAGCGTGGCTTACGATGAGTTTAAGCTGATCGGTGTAGAGAGGAAAGCGGCAACGGCGAAAGTAGGACAAGGAAATGCGGCTGCTTCCCAATCGTCTTCGCCCGCGATGACCGACGAAGAGCGTCGGAAGATGCTGGAGGAAGTGGAGAAACAACAGCAGGATTTCGGCATTCAATAATTCGAAATGCTTGCGAAATTTTCGCCAGCTCGCGTTCAGCGGAGTTGAGGCTCTGCGCTACTTGCGCAGAGCACGGGACGGAAGGGCACAAAAGCCTTGCTTGGACTTAGGCTAGGCACGGGGCAGGAGGCACAAAGCCTTGCTTGGGCTTAGGCTAGGCACGGGAAAGGAGGGCACAAGAGCCTTGCTTGGGTTTAGCTTTACTTAGAGGCAGAACATACGCTCCATCATCTGCCATTTCTCGTCGGAAGTGGCTTCGGCGCTACATTGCTGGAACTGGGAAACGAAGGCTTCCCACTCCGCTTGTCTCGGTAATGTGGCGAGCAAGGCCATCGCCTGGTCCCATTCGAAGTCGAGCGGCGCGTCGACAATCATCACCAGACGGTTGCCAAGGATGTAGATTTCCATTTCCAGAATGCCCACTTTGAGGATGCCCTCGTGGATTTCTGCCCAGAAATGCTGAGGGTCGTGAGCCTCACGATAGCGTCTGATGAGTTCGTTATCGTCGCGAAGGTCCATCGTCTGCACGTATCTCTTTACGGGCTGACCATAGTCTTTTGTCTTGTATCCGTTCATATCTTTTCGTTATTTGTCGTTTTCTTCTTTCTGGTCTTGTGGTTCCTCAACGCCTTTGCAGAGGTCTCTCATCATCTCGCCCGCCAACATGAATCCGAAGATGCCCGTGATGTGGAGCAACGAACCGTTGGCATGCTCGGCCGAAGACGGCAACAAGAACTTGTTTTTCCCCATTTCATCGCTGAAAACGCACTTGAATTTCCGCGATGGAAACGTCTTTTCTTTCTTGAACCTTTGGCGGAGTGCACGCGCCAATGGACAACCTTTCACCTTCCAGAACTCGGCCATTTGTATGCGCGTAGGGTCGATTTTAAGTGCGGCCCCCATCGACGACACGAAGCTGGCCTTGGTGCTGGTGGCCAACAAGATGAGCAAAGCCTTGTCTCGGAGCGAGTCGATGGCGTCGACGATGAAGTCGTAGCTCTCCAGCTGAAACGATGCTGCCGTCTGCTCGTTGAACACCTCTTGCCGAGCCACAATCTCGGCATCGGGTGCTATCTCGAGCAATCTCTCGCGGAGCACCTCCACTTTCGGCCGTCCGACCGTACGTGTGGTGGCCATCAGTTGTCGGTTGATGTTCGAGGCGCACACGCGATCGCTATCCACAATAGTCAGGTGCTTGACGCCCGTTCTCACCAGTGCTTCCACGCACCAGGAACCCACGCCACCCGTGCCAAACACGATGCCGCGCGCCTCCCTGAGCCGTTTCATCACGGCGTCGCCCAGCAACAACCGCGACCGAAGCAGTCGTTCGTCGGTCCAATCCTTGTTTTCGTTGTCCATAGTTCAACTATTGCTTTTCTGGTGCAAATATACAACATTTCCTCGTTTCTGCCAACACCATCGGCGATAAACCATGAAAAAAGGGACCATCCTCCCGGATCGTCCCTTTCTGTCTACAATTAACTCTAGAACTATTTTTTTTCGTAGAAATACTAATACTTTGATAATATTAATCTCATCAGTCAAAGTGTAGTTCAATTCATTTACGGGACCGTCGGCGGTTGCGTTAATAAATGATTCACAGACAAACGAACTGTATTGATGGAGATTACTTGTTTTCTTCTCTTTTACTAGCTTTTTGTACTACTGTTTCGTCTCCCTGTGATGCCATTGCTAATGCAATTTGGGCAATTAGAACATAATAATAACAGAGTAATAATATAGATTAAATAACTAATACTCGATAGTGAGTCACAAACAGACGCATGATCCTCACCGATTGCGACTTTTCACGTTGATTCTATAAATCGGTGGCAAAGCTACGCATTTTTTCTGAAACCCTTTGGGAGGTATGTGTTATATATGCCCAATTTTGTATTTTTCTTCATTTGATACCCTTATTTTCATCAAATCATACCCTTAACGGGCCGATTTTGATGCTTTTTCGGGTTTCCTTTTTATCCGTTATTGGTGCCTCTTGGGTGTCGTTTGGGTCTAAATTAGCGGTTGCATCTTATGGGTTGTAGAGTTCCTGGAAGAACCGAATTCGGCGAGTTATTCCGATTTGTTAACAGTTTTTGCTTGTTGGATTGTTAAAAACTGGCCTCGAAAACGCCCAACTTTTTAACATAAAACTACCCACATGTCTACCCCCTTTTTGCTATCTCGGAGATTACAATCGAAAAGTCGGTTGAGCAAAACTGGCGCTTTTGATCATCGAAATTGGCGCTTTTGATGACCGAAACTGCCGCTTTTGCTCATCGAAACTGCCGCTTTTGATGCAAAAAATCTAGATTTTTTTGTCAATAAAGCGGAAATTTTGGCTCGAAAAATCGTCGTGAAGTTTTTAACAAACT
>JAILAI010000022.1 GCA_024681705.1 Prevotella sp. | reverse complement strand
ACATTAAAGAGAGTACCTAATAATTAAAAGAATGGAAATATATCTAACAAGAATAGCAAAGCGGAAGACATACACGATAGGTAAGCTTTTTATCGCCGAAGAAGAAAAGCCCGTGTATTTCTGCGACACGCTCGAACCCACCTGGCGTGACTACAAGAAAGGTGAGAAGAAGATTTGGGGCCTTTCGGCCATTCCCGAGGGCCGTTACGCGGTGGTCATCTCTTACTCGCCGCGAATGAGGAAATGGCTGCCCATTCTGCTCGGAGTGCCGAACTTCAAGGGCATCCGGATTCATGCGGGCAACACCGCCAAGGACACCGAGGGTTGCATCCTCTTGGGCGAGAACCGAAGAGTAGGCATGGTGCTTAATTCCACCTACTGGGTGAACCGACTGAAAGAGAAGATTGTGGCGGCGAAGGAACGCGGAGAGGCGGTGTGGATAACGGTGAGGTAATCGGCAGTGATTAGTGATTAGTGAAGAGTGTTGATTTAGTTCATAGTTCATAGTGCATAATTCATAGTTTTGAACCCGTCGGACTCTTCACTCTTCACTTTTCACTTTTCACTCTTATCACTGGCCGCGGAAACTGGTTTAGCCCCATACTTACGGGAGGGTGAACCCCCAACGGGGGTGACAGAGCACAGGCGGGGGCGGAGCGAAGCGCAACCCCTGACAAAAGAAATCTCACAGGAAAGAAGGGGCGACAGATTAAAAAAATGGGTGTGTCTTTCCCTGAATATGGTTGACTCCTTTTAGGCCTTGTTTTTTAACATTTGCCTACCCGTACGGATTTGGTTGACTGCCTCGCCTGAGTACAGTTGACTACTTTCGCCGGAGAGGTTGACCCTTTTCCTAAGAACGTAGACTTTGTACGGATATTGTTTACTCTTCATCTTTTTTTGTTTACTTTGTACTGAAAGGGTTGACTGCCCTGCGGCGCAGCCAGACCATGAAAAACACTCAGGGGGTGCCCTGCGGCAGGGGGCAGACAGCCCCCGAGAGCCCTCCCGCGGGCTTCCACATGATCCGCTGCGGGCCTTGCTCCTGATGGGCCTGGGAGGGGGTCTTCATGCCGATGCTGGAGTGTGGCCGGGTGTCGTTGTAGAAGGCGATGAAGCCGGATATGCGCTCCAGTGCGTCATGGTACGTCTTGAAGCGTCTCTCGCGGTAGACCACCTCCGTCTTGAGGATGCCGTTCACACGCTCTGCGATGGCGTTGTCGGTGGGCTTGTAGTCCTCCGTCATGCTGATGCTGATGCCGTACCTCTTCAGCTCGTCCGTATAGGCATTGCAGCAGTACTGCACGCCTCTGTCTGAGTGGTGGATGAGTCCTCGAAGCTCATCGGCCGTGGCCTGCGAGATGGCCATCCTGAGGGTCTCGAGCGTGTGTTCCGCCCCCAGCGTCTCGGACAGGCACCAGCCTACGATCTTGTGGGAGTAGGCGTCCGTCACCAGGTGAAGGTAGCAGCAGTCGTCCACCAGGTCGATGTACGTGATGTCGCTCACCCACAACTGGTTGGGGCGCGTGGGCACAAAGCCGCGGATGAGGTTCTTGTACTTGTGGTAGCGGTGGTTGGAGTTCGTCGTGCGGCGCGGCTTGGGACGCTTCTGCGTCAGACCGAAGTCACGCAGCAGTCCGAGGAACGCATCGCGGCCGGGAACCCAGTCACACTGGAACATGCGCTTCATCATCAGCCAAAGCTTGTAGTAGCCGATGCCGGGGTCCATCTGCCGGATCTGACTCACGGCGTCCACGATGCGCATGACGCGGAAGAGCGACGCCTCATCGCGCTTCTGCTTCTTGTAATAGGCCTGCTTGCTACGGTCAAGCAGCTTACAGCAATACGTTATAGGGTAGCCCGTACTGCCGTTCAGGCGCTCTACTGCTTGACCCCAGCTTTTTTTCGCACCTTGATGCCCTGCTCCTCGACGACGTCGATGAGCGTGTTCAGCGCCAGGTTCTTGTCCTGGCTGTACTTCAGCTGCTTCTCGAGCCTCTCAATCTGCTTCCGCTGAGCCTCAACCAAGGCTGTCAGCTCCGCTACGCTATGCGTCTCTTTTTTTGCCATCTCATTGTCCATTTGTAAGGTTTCACGGGGCAAAGATGCACATTTTTCGTGAATTTCCAAAGGACTTAGGCAAGATTGTACCCAAGCCGACAGCAAATTTGTGTTTGGAAGGCCATATTTCATGGCTATTTCCTTACGTGACTGTCCACTTTGCATGTACTCAATGCAAATACTGCGCTTCATACCGCGACTGAATTTCTTGTTTCCCATTTTGATTAAATAAATTTAATAATTTAACATTTAAGGCTGCATGGGAGTCAACCTATTTCAGGCCGAGACAGTGTCTTATTGTAACAATGTAACAATGTAACATTGTAACAAATACATTCGTTCAATTTCCTTAACAATTATTAGCCGTTTTCGACCCCCTTAAAATTTGGAGTTTAAGGGGATTATGTTGTACCTTTGCATGTGTAAGGAGAGAAGTCCGAACTGTGATAGCGCCGACAATATGAAAAACCGCAACCGCCCCATAAATACCTGATTATCAGCGACTGAGATAGCCGCAATGCCACCCACCGAGCACTACTGCCCCACCCTATGCTCCCCCACTGCTCCCCTATTGGCAAGCGTGCCAACGCCGAGCACCGAGAATCCACCAGCATGTTGAAGAAAGCATGGATTATTTTTGAGTATTCGAAGAATTTGTGTACTTTTGCATCAGAGTTGCCGTAAACTCAGAAAAGCCTGACTAATGACCGGAAAAAAGTATATAGCCATCGATTTGAAGTCGTTCTATGCCTCGGTAGAATGCGTGGACAGAGGTTTGGATCCCCTCACCACCAACCTTGTTGTAGCCGATAAGAGCCGCACGGAGAAGACTATCTGCCTGGCTGTATCCCCATCGCTGAAGGCCTACGGAATAGGTGGCCGAGCCCGATTGTTCGAAGTGGTGCAAAAACTCAAGGAGGTGAACTACGAAAGGAGAAGCAAGAGCGGCTGGCGACTCACGGGGAAATCGTCCGACGACACCGAGCTAAAGAAGCATCCCGACTGGGAAGTCGACTATATTGCGGCACCTCCGCGAATGGCACACTACATGAAGGTGAGTAGCGAGATCTATCAAGTGTACCTCAAATACATTGCCCCTGAAGACATCCACGTGTACAGCATCGACGAGGTGATAATGGACGTGACGGCCTATCTGAAGAGCTACAAGATGACGCCCCACGAACTGGCAATGACCATGATACGCGACGTGCTGAAACAAACGGGAATCACCGCAACGGCAGGCATCGGGACGAATATGTATCTCTGCAAGGTGGCAATGGACATCGTGGCGAAGCATATACCGGCCGACAAAGATGGGGTGCGCATAGGAGAGCTCGACGAGATGAGCTACCGCCAAAAACTCTGGAACCACAAACCGCTGACCAGTTTCTGGCGCGTAGGGCACGGGATTGCCGAGAAGCTGGCGCCCTATGGCATCGATACGATGGGAAAGATTGCACGGATGTCGCTACAGAACGAAGAGCTGTTCTACCGGTTGTTTGGCATCAACGCCGAATTGCTCATCGACCACGCATGGGGATGGGAACCCTGCACGATGGACTATGTGAAGGCCTACCGACCTGAAAACAACTCCTTCAGCAGCGGTCAGGTGTTGCAAAGTGCCTATAGCTTCGACAAAGCACGGGTGGTGGTTCAGGAGATGGCCGACGCGGCAGCCCTCGATTTGGTGGCGAAGAAGCTGGTGACCGACCAGATTGTTCTGACCATCGGCTACGACACCGAAAGCTTGAAAGACCCCGTAGTAAGTGCCAAGTACCAAGGACCGCTGACGACCGACCATTACGGCAGGCAAGTGCCCAAACATGCTCACGGCACGGCCAATCTCGACAGGCAGACCTCATCGTCGTCGCTCATCACCAAGGCCACAATGGAGCTCTACGACCGCATCGTCAATCCCGACTTGCTGATCAGGCGAATCAATCTGACGACCAACCACGTGGTAGACGAATCGACCGTCGCAAAGAACGATACACCCCAGCAACTCGATCTCTTCACCGACTACGAGGCGCTGGAAAGGAAGAAGAAAGAAGAACAGGCAGCACTCGACAAGGAGAGGCGTATGCAAGAGGCTCAGCTGGCCATCAAGCAACGGTTCGGGAAGAATGCCATACTGAAAGGGCTGAACTTCGAGGAAGGCGCCACCGCCAGAGACCGCAACGCCCAGATAGGAGGACACAAGGCATGAAGGAAGACTATTCAGATATCATCAACCTACCCCATCATGTGTCGAAGAATCATCCGCAGATGTCGATGATGGCACGAGCAGCTCAGTTTGCTCCGTTTGCAGCACTTACGGGCTACGATGCCGTGATTCACGAGACGGCCCGCCACACCGACAAGCAAGTGGAACTCGGAGAATATGACAACGAACGGCTGAACCGCAAGTTTGCCGAGCTGATGGACATCGTGCACGAGCATCCGGAAGTCACCGTCGCTTATTTCAAACCCGACAAATGCAAGGCTGGTGGAGCTTACTTGACCGTCAGCCACCGACTGAAGAAGATAGACACCTACGAACAGTTTCTGATACTCGACGACGACTCAAGGATTCCCATTGCCGACATCGTTGACATCCAGTTCTAAACAATCATAGCACTCACCCACATGAGCAAAAGCAAAGAAAACAAGCGACTCATCTCACTCGACGTACTCAGAGGCATCACCGTAGCCGGTATGATTCTGGTGAATCATGGCATTGGCGACACGTTTGCACCCCTGAAGCATTCTGAATGGAACGGAATGACTCCGTGCGACCTAGTGTTCCCCTTCTTCCTTTTCATCATGGGCGTGTCTACGTTCCTCTCGCTTCGCAAATATCAGTTCAAGTGGTCGTCGGCCATTGCACGGAAGATTGCCGTCCGCACCCTGCTGATCTTCCTCATCGGACTGGGCATCAACTGGCTGGCCAATGGTTTCGGTGGCGACTGGGGTTGGACTCACCTTCGCATCATGGCCGTACTTCAGCGCATCGCACTCTGCTATTGTGCCGTTTCGCTTTTGGCCATCTTTGCCAACAAGTATTGTCTTCACATCGCTTTCGCCCTACTGGTTATCTATACCGTCGTACTGGTTCTGGGTAATGGCTATGCCACCGACGGAAGCAATATAGCCGCACGCATCGACAATGCACTTCTGGGTCCCACCCATCTCTATACGCATACGCCCATCGACCCTGAGGGACTCTTGGGAACCATCTCGGCCATCGCCCACACGCTGATTGGCTTCTGGTGCGGTCGGGTGATGATGGAAGCTGAGACCATCAGCAAGAAGGTGATGCACGTCCTTCTGGTCGGAGCCATCCTTGTATTTGGCGGTTATCTACTTTCCTACGGACTTCCGCTCAACAAATGCATCTGGAGCCCCAGCTATGTGCTGATGACATGTGGGTTGGCATCGCTCTTGCTAGGCATTCTGATGTACGTCATACAAATTCAGCAACACACCAGATGGTCTACTCCCTTCCTCGTCTTCGGCGTCAATCCTTTGTTCCTTTACATATTGAGCGAGGTCATGTCAATCGTCTGCTGGAGCATTGGGGTGAACGAAAAGCTCTACAATGCCATTTGTAGTGTGGTGACGAACACCTATTGGGCGTCGCTCTGTTTTGCATCGACCATTGTGGTTGTTTGCGGACTTGTCGGATGGGTGCTCTACCGACGCAAGATTTTCATCAAGATATAGTGAGCTATATCGAAAAAGCACATTGAGGGGCCTGGCACAAATGGCGATGAGACATTTTATTGTCAATCAGCCATCACTTTTATGTCAGAGCTAAAGAAATGTTGAATATAGCTTCATGTTCTTGAAAATAATGCGTACATTTGTATTGTAATTTTGTTAAACTACTAAAACAACATGATATGAAAAGAATCATCATCGTTTGCCTTGTAGCGCTTTGTTCAACAACTTTGTTGGCCCAAATGGGACGTCGGTTTCCGTCAGAACGAAAAGTAATCAAAGACCCTAAGACGGGCGTTGAACTGGTGTTCCTCACCAGCAAAAACGGTACGGGCGATTCGAAAATCTATCAGACACACAATCAGTGGACCTCTGATGGCAAGTGGGTCGTGTTCCGCTCCGACCGCGTGAAAGGAGAGGCAATGGCCGTGAACGAAGAGACGGGCGACATCGTCCAGATAACGGAGGGAGGGTTCACTGGTATGCTCTGCGTTGCCCGAAAGTCGATGAACCTCTACCATATGCGGGAAACCAAGAACAAGAAAGGCGAGCGCATAGGAATGGAGGTTGTCGAGGTGAATCTGGAACGACTCTTTGCCGACTCTGAAGCAGGTAAGCTGAAAAAGAAGAAAGCCTACGAACGCATCTGTGGCACTATCCCCATCGAGATGTGTAGCGAAGGTGATATGGCACTCGACGGCAGCGAAGAGTTCGTCTACTTCCGTCTGGACAAAGAGTATGCTCGGAACATGCCCATCGCCGAACCCATTGCCGAGAACTTCGGCCCCCGAAATATGGGTGCGGGTCCTGGTGGTATCGGAAAGATGGATTTGACCACGGGAAAAGCCGAGCCAGTGGTAGCCGTTCACTTCAAGGTGGGCCACATTCAAGGCAACCCCTGGCATCCGGGCGAGGTCATCTTCTGTTGGGAAACGGGCGGCAAGGCTCCACAACGCACCTGGATGGCAAATGCCGACGGAACAGGTCTGCGCCCCATCTATCGTGAGACAGAGCATGACTGGGTGACGCACGAAGCCGTCATCAGTGCTGATGAACTGGTGATAGCCATCATCGGCCATAGACCCATTCAGCTCACCCCCTACCCTGCTCCTAAAGGCGGAAATTCGTCGGCGTCTCAGGCAACGGGTAGTCATGCTGGTGTCGAGTCGTTCGCCTTCTCCAACGACTGGGGACCTTCAGGCACAAAGGAATATCCCACGGGAATTGCCGTCGTGAATATGCGTACGCGTGAATTGACGATGGAAGGTCAGGTAGATGGCGACAACTTCTGGCATGTGGCTGGTTCTTCCGATGGCCATTGGGTGGCTGGCGACGACTTTGCCCGCGAGCTCTGGCTCATCGACCGACACACCAAGGAACGCATCTTGTTGACGGCAGGACACAAGACGACAGCCCGCGATCATGTGCACCCGACTTTCAAGCCCGATGGAACCGAGATAGAGATTCAATCGGCCATGCTCTCTGAAGACGGACGCTCAATGAACATCTGCATCGTAAAGCTTCCCCAATACCTTCTCGACCGTTATAAAAAACATTGACCGATTAACCACTAATCTGGTTCAACAATAGAATAAAGAAAGAGGCACCCGTTTCGATTCAGGTGCCTCTTTATTATGTTGTTATCGGTTATTGCTTTTCGTCTTGAATGTCTTGATAGAAATAGCTGCTTCCATCGAAACAATGCGTACAGATACGCTCCTTGGGCAATCCGATGGCCTTGATCAGCGTCTCAATCTTGTTGAACTTCACGCTCGTAAGTCCCAGTCGCTTGCCGATTTCCTCAACCATGCGCTTGTACTCAGGGCTGTCGGTTTTGGCATAGGCGTCGAGCTTGGCATCGGGAGAACCCTCAAAGTCCTGAATGATGCGGCGGGTAATGAGCTCGAGGTCGCTCTTGCTGGCCGTGAAACCGATGAAGGGACATCCGTAGACGAGCGGCGGACAAGAGATGCGTGCATGCACTTCGCGAGCTCCATAGTCGAAGAACGTTCTGACATTGTCCTTCAGCTGAGTACCTCTCACAATGCTATCGTCGCAGAAGACCACGCGTCTGTCCTTCAATATAGCGGGGTTCGGTATGAGTTTCATCTTGGCCACGAGGGTGCGTCGACTCTGCTTGCTCGGTGTGAAGCTACGCGGCCATGTGGGCGTATACTTCAACACCGCACGTTTGTAGGGAATGCGATGACCTTCGGCATAGCCTAAAGCCGTACCCACACCACTATCGGGAATACCACAGACGCAATCGGCCTCGGTGGTGTCTTCTCGTCCCATCACTTCGCCTGCCCATTCTCGCACATGTTCGGTGTTGACTCCTTCGTAGTCACTGGCAGGGAAACCGTAGTAAACCCAGAGGAAAGAACAGATCTGACAACGTGAGAATGGTTTCTGAAGCACCTCAATGCCATCGGCCGTGAGTTTCACAATTTCACCTGGTCCCACGTCTCTAATCGGCATATAGTCGAGATTGGGCAGACAGGTGGTTTCGCTTGTAGCACAATAGGCTCCATCTTTCTTTCCTAACACGATGGGCGTGCGTCCCAAAGCATCGCGAGCGGCAATGATGCCATTCTCGGTGAGGATGAGCATTGAGCATGAGCCCTTCACCATCTTGTAGACATTGTTGATGCCGTCAACGAAGGTGTCGCCCATATTGATGAGCAAGGCAATGAGTTCTGTCTGATTGATGTTGTTCTGACTCATTTCACTCAGGTGCATGCGCTTCTCCAGAAGTTCGGTTGCTACCTCTCGCATGTTATTCACCTTCGCTACCGTCACTACAGCATAGCGCCCCAAGTGCGAATTCACCATGATGGGCTGAGGGTCGGTATCGCTGATGATACCCATGCCGCTATGTCCTACGAAATGTTCGAGTTCTCCTTCAAAACGACTCCTGAAATAATCGCGTTCTAGACTATGGATGATTCGAGTGAATCCTTTCTCATCGTCGTAGGTGACGAGTCCTGCACGTTTTGTGCCTAAATGAGAATTATAGTCGGTGCCGTAGAATAAATCGTTGACACAATCACGAACACCAATCGTACCAAAAAAACCTCCCATTGAAATGTATTATTATAAAATTTGAGTGCAAAGTTACTAAAAAACGTGTGAAGTGCAAAGGGAAAACAAATGTTTTTCATTTCATTTCCGAGTGCTTGTAACTTCGGCTTAGCCAGAGTTACTAAAAACGATTGCTGAACAAAAGAATTTATTCATTTTTATGCAAAATAGAAACAACTTTTTTGAACAACGCGAAAAGTCCGTCGGATGAGCTATTGAATCGCATAGTGGAAAAATATGAATCCTGAAATGTTATGATTTTAGATATTGTGCGCACATATCGGCACATCGTTCTCCATCGACACCAGCCGATACAATGCCGCCAGCATAGCCAGCACCTTCACCACATGGGAAAAGGCCAGCCACCTCTATATGCTGAAGTGTCTCGTTGTCGCGAACGATTCGCACAGGTGCCGAAGTGCGGGTTTCTATGGCGATGAGAGCAGCTTCGTTGGTGAGGAAACCGCGACTCATTTGTCCGAACTTACGGAACCCTTGTTGTAAACGATGGCTGATCTCTGATGGTATCCAGAAGTGTAGCGGCGAGGAGATGAGACCAGGAGCATAGCTGCTGGAAGGCAAGTTGGCACTGAGTTTGCCGTTGACGAAATCGGCCATTCGCTGAGCTGGTGCCGTCTGCTTCATATTTCCTTGTTGCCAACAAAGCTTCTCCAAACGCTCCTGATAATCCATCATGCATAGAGGATTGGAAGAATCTCCGATGTCATCGGGATGAAGCTCCACCACCATTCCCGAATTGCTCCAAGCCGTACCACGATTAGCGGGACTCATGCCATTGACGACGATTTGTTCCTTACCGGTAGCGGCAGGAATGACAAAACCACCTGGACACATACAGAAGCTGTATACACCACGACCATCCACCTGCGTCACATAGCTATACTCGGCAGCTGGCAGGTATTTGCCTCTACCCTCTCGGTTGTGATATTGCAATTGGTCGATGAGATGACTCGGGTGCTCGAGTCGTACTCCTACGGCGATTCCCTTTGCTTCAACGTGCACATTTGATTGATACAGATAGCGGTAGACATCACGGGCACTATGGCCAGTCGCTAGGATGACGGGACCTCTGAACTCTTGTTCCTCGCCAGTCGCCAAGTTTATGGCCTTAACCCCAACCACTTGCTGATGATTATCCATAATGAGTGAAGTCATCTTGGTTTGGAAAAGCACTTGGCCTCCGCTAGAGAGAATCGTGTTGCGCATGTTCTCAATGACACGCGGAAGCTTGTCGGTACCGATGTGCGGATGAGCATCTGCGAGTATGCTTGTGCTCGCTCCATGCTGGCAGAAGACATTCAGGATTTTCATCGTGTTACCACGTTTCTTGCTTCTGGTATAGAGTTTGCCATCACTATAGGCACCAGCGCCTCCCTCGCCAAAACAATAGTTGCTTTCCTCGTCAACGCATTGGGTCTTCGTGATTGATGCGAGGTCTTTCTTTCGGTCGTGAACATTTTTTCCTCGCTCCAAAACGATGGGCCTTACGCCCAATTCAATGAGTCTTAATGCGGCAAAAAGTCCACCAGGGCCCGCTCCTACAACAACAGCTGAATAAGGTGATGTTGAGACATCGGGATAAACGGTATGCTCATAGGCATCATCCTCGGGTACCTCATTGATATATACGCGAATCTTCAGATTCACATATATGGTGCGCTGACGTGCGTCGATGCTTCGCTTCAAAATACGTACATGACTAATCTCACTGAGGTTGAAACCCTCTTCCTTAGCGATATAGTCCTTGATCGTAGCTTCGTTTGCACTCTGATGAGGAAGAACTCTAAGCGTGTATTCTCTAATCATGGCAGAAGGAACTCGTTGAAGAATTTTAAGACTCTTTCTTGTGCTGAAGGCGGACATCCATGAGGCATATCCCACATTTCCGTTTGCAAACGGTCGCCTGCCTTCTGGCTATCCCAGACCTCGTGCATAATCTTGAATGCTCGTTCAGCACCAGGAACTGGGAAGAGTTTGTCTTTGCTTCCGTTGATGAAAAGCGTTGGCTTAGGACAAGCGAGACTAGCGATATGGGGATAATCCATATATTGGCGCAAGGCGGGAATACAGTTGGCAAAACCACCATTCTCACTTCGTCCGTATTTCAAGGTCAGTTGTACATCGCTGGTAACCATCCAGCAAACGGCCGCCGTCACCTTGATGCGATCGGACAAAGCTCCAAGCATCCAAGCTCTGTAAGCTCCCATCGAACAACCGGCACAACCAATGCGGTCGGCATCAACTTCGGGCATTGTTGCAAGTAGTTCGGTGGTTGCAATATCATCGTATGTCATGAATGCACTGAGGTCGCGACCATACATCATCATGTTTCCAGCAATCATGTCGTACTTGCTTCGGTCTACACCTTCAGCACGGCCTCTCTCTCCCCACATAGGAGCATCAGCTGAAAAGACGATGTAACCGTTACGAGCAAGATAGTCACCCCAGAATTGTCCTCCATAAACAACATCTTGCCACTCGATGGCGTCTTTGATTACGACAGAGTCTTCATCGAAAGGTCTGATCATCTTCTCTTTGCCGATGAAAAGATGCGCTCCGTGATCGTGAAGCAGATTAATGGCAGGATGCTTTCCAGGACCATCAGGGATGAGCATATACGCGCGTACCTTATAATATCTGCTCAGCTGAAACTCCAGTTTCCGAGCAATATAGCCATTGCGTTTTTCCTCACCAAGTATGCGTAACTGATAATCCTTAGCAGTTGGTGGAGGCGTCATCATGCACTCGAAGACCTTTGCCTTTGCCTCTTTTTTCCACTTCTTGAAATTCTTTGTCTTGCTATTGCCCCATGCCAACGGATAGTTCATATCAGCAATCAAGCTATCGCAATAGACGGGCATGTTCTTTTTGAACTCATAGTTTTCACGTTTCTGCGCCATTGAAATCAAGGATGCAGAAAGCAAAAGGACAATACAGATGAATCTGACTCTCAAAGGGTTCATGTACAACATCAAAAGAAAAGAGGGCGTGCATACTTTGAGCACGTCCTCTTTGGGTTTATGTGTTTAATTAATATTCAAACCACTTCACGTAAGCAAAGTCTTGGCGATGCGGCAATTTGTCGTTCTTCGGGAACATACGTACTGCTGCCTTGAACGAACCAGCATGCGACGACTGAAGCTTAGCCTCGAATGTGTAGAGGTTACCTTCTTTTTTGACGACCTCGAACGGACGGATAGCACCGATGCGCTCTTCGCCATCCTTCGTGTTCTTTACCGTAACGAGTTCAAGTCCGATAGCATCGTCCAAGCCCTGCTCGTCTACGACGAAACGCAATGTATAGGGAACACCACTGACGGGGCCTTCCTCAGGCATATCGCTCTCTTTGCTAACCACATTGACAGCATCCCAGCGCTCAGCAACAGTCTCCTTCCAGAATGCAATTTCCTTGGCCAGGCGGTTGTCGTTTTCAGAGAGTTCCTTGAAGCGCTTAGCCTCTTTATTGTAGAACTTGTCATAGTAGTTGTCGAGCTGACGCTTCATGGTGTAGTGAGGAGCAATCGTAGCAATCGAGTTCTTGATAACCTTGATCCAACCCTCGCTGAAGCCCTTCTCGTTTCTATCGTAGTAGAGAGGAACGATTTCATTCTCCAGAAGACCATAGATGGTAGCTGCATCAAGCTGATCCTGATAACCCTGATTCTGATAGGTACGCTTCTCTGTCAGAGCCCAACCAGCACCTTCACGATAGCCTTCGAGCCACCAACCATCGAGCACAGAGAGGTTCACAACACCATTCATCTCGGCTTTCTCACCCGATGTACCCGATGCTTCGAGAGGACGAGTAGGAGTATTCATCCAGATGTCGACACCAGAAACGAGGCGACGAGCCAGACGGAAATCGTAGTCCTCGAGGAAGATAATCTTACCCAGGAACTCAGGACGCTGAGAAATCTCGTAGATCTTCTTGATGAGACCCTGACCAGCACCATCGGCGGGGTGAGCCTTACCGGCAAACAAGAACTGAACAGGACGTTCGGGATTGTTCACAATCTTACTCAAACGATCAAGGTCGGTGAAGAGCAGATGTGCACGCTTGTAAGTGGCGAAACGACGGCAGAAGCCAATCATCAGTGCATTCGGATTAATCTTCTCAAGCAGAGAGAGTACGCGCGAAGGATCGCCCTGGTTCTTCAGCCAGTTCTCACGGAACTTCGAACGAATGTACTCGGTGAGCTTCTTCTTCAGAGCCATGCGTGTAGCCCAGATCTCTTCGTCGTCGACATTATAGATTGCGTGCCAGATCTTTTCGTTGCTCTGGTCGCTCATGTGGTTCTTGTCGAAGTGCTTGGCATAAAGCTGACGCCATTCTGAAGCTGCCCAAGAGGGGAAGTGAACACCATTGGTGACGTATCCCACGTGATTCTCTTCGGGGAAATATCCCTTCCAGATGGGAGCAAACATCTTCTGGCTTACCCATCCGTGAAGCTTACTCACGCCGTTAACCTCCTGACAGGTGTTGATGGCAAATGTAGACATAGAGAACTTCTCGTTCTTGTCCTCAGGATTGGTACGACCCATTCCGATGAACTCGTCCCAAGAGATACCAAGCTGTTCGGGATAGCCACCCATATACTTTCCGAAGAGACCTTCGTCGAAGTAGTCGTGACCAGCGGGAACCGGAGTGTGGCAAGTGTAAAGACCACTGGCACGAACCAGCTCGATAGCCTCGTTGAACGAAAGACCTTCACGGATGTAGTCGCACAAACGCTGGAGGTTGCAGAGAGCAGCATGACCCTCGTTGCAATGGTAGATATCTTTCTTGATACCAAGTTTCTTCAGTGTGAGCATACCACCAATACCGAGCAGAATCTCCTGCTTCAGACGGTTCTCCCAATCACCACCATAGAGTGCGTGAGTGATGGGCTTGTCGAACTCAGAGTTCATGTCGTTGTCGGTATCAAGCAGGTAGAGCGAGATGCGACCAACGTTCACACGCCACACATAAGCATGCACCTGATAGTTCATGTAAGGAACGTCGACGACGAGCGGATTTCCTTCTGCATCAAGCTGGCGCTCAATTGGAAGAGAATTGAAATTCTGTGCTTCGTAATTTGCGATCTGCTGACCATCCATGCTCAGGCTCTGTGTGAAGTAGCCAAAACGATAGAGGAATCCAACAGCACACATGTCAACATTGCTATCGGAAGCTTCCTTCAGATAGTCACCTGCCAACATTCCGAGACCGCCAGAATAAATCTTCAGCACCTGATTCAAACCATATTCCATGCAGAAATAGGCTACGGACGGACGCTTTGTGTTAGGCTTTACGTCCATATACTTGCGGAAGAGCTTGTAAACGTTCTTCACATCCTTCATGATCTGTTTGTCCTGAACAATCTCTTCTTTGCGTTGATAACTCAGGCGCTCCAGCAGAAGCACGGGATTGTGGTTCACTTCTTCATACAGCTCTTCATCCAAACTGCGCCACATTTCTCGAGCTTCATAGTTCCATGCCCACCACATGTTGTGAGCAAGTTCGTCGAGGCACTTTAATTCTTCCGGAAGGTTTGACTTAACGGCCAGTTCCTTCCACTGAGGAGCACTTGTGTAATCGGCTTTAATTTTCATAATTCTTTTCTTGTTTATCTATTGATTTTTGATTCTGTTTTATTCTTAAAGTTTTCTTTCCTCTGCTTTTCTTAGGGCGATGTCGTAGGCTTGTTCGTAGTATTTGACAAACTCACTCCACAAAGCCTTTTTCGATAGTTTCTCGGCATTTGCACGACACTTCTTCACCTCAGCAGCACTCATTCCGGAGAAATGAGCTACCGTATCCTTAATCGTGTCGGCAACCTCTGAGTAATTATAATCGGTACGGTGAATAACCTTTACGCCGTCTTCGATTTCACTATAACCTCCCTTTTCGGTATTTGCCCAAAGGCCGAAGCCTGCCAGATCGGTTGTAATGCAAGGAACCTTAAATGCGATAGCTTCCAGCGGAGTATAGCCCCAAGGCTCATAGTACGAAGGATAGATGCAAAGGTCGTTTCCGAGCACCAAATCATAGTATGGAAGGTTCAGCACGCCATCGTCACCTGTAAGATAACAGGGCAAGAAAATCAACTTCACATTGTCATCGGCATGATTGTGCATGTCGAGGAACTTCAGCATGCCCAAAACATTGTCGTGACTCATATTATGAAGCCAATGTGTGATTTCAGGTACTTCCAGAGGCGTATTGAACTTCTTTCCACTCTTCAGTCGTTCAACCAAATCGGTACGAGGTTCACCAACCCATCCTGGAACTTCGATGAAAGCCAACACTTTCTTCTTTAAATCACGGTCGCGAAGAAGACGGTTCATCGCCTCAATGTAAACGTCAACGCCTTTGTTACGGAACTCATAGCGACCACTTGTCGAAATAATCAACGTGTCATCGTCGAGATCAGTACCCAACAGAGCATTTGCCACTTCAAGAAGACGTTTGCGAGCAGCCTTGCGTTTCTTTGTGAAAGTAGCTCCCTTCGGCACAAAGCTGTTGTCGAAACCATTGGGTAACACAACGTCTACCGGTTTGTCAAGCAGTTCTTTGCACTCGTTGGCGGTTATATCGCTCACCGTAGTAAAACAATCAACGTGCATAGCCGTTTGTTTCTCAATGGAATGCTTACTTTGCATGTTGAGTTCCCATGACATCTGGTCACCATTATAGGCAAACAAATAGTCGTAAAGGGGTTTGTTGTTTCCTGCAATGCTTCGGCCAATGCTCGTAGCATGAGTAGTGAAGATAGTACCCACCTCGGGTAACACCTTATTTATATATAACACACCAAGTCCAGTCATCCATTCATTACCATGATAGATAACCTTCTTTCCTTTGTCTAGATATTTCTTGTAAAAGCTCTCAACAACAAGGCCAGCTGCATAAGAAAACATTGAAGCCTCGTCATAATCGCCATAAGCATGAAGAGAATCGACCTGATAGTTTTCCCATAACCATGTGTAGATTTCGTCCTTCTTTTCGTAGAAAGGTGCAAAGTCAACCAAAATAGCAATAGGATTTCCCGGAACATTCCATCGTCCAGTCTTCACTTTCAGACCATCTTTCATCGTTTCATCTTTCCAATCAGGAAAAAGACTTTCATCTTCAGAGAAATAAGGGCACTTTTTGTCTCCCCAGCAATCTGGACCTATGAAAACTATCCGATCCTTCATGATGTCTTGCAGAGTCTTGGCTCTGGTAGAGAGTACCGTATAAATTCCTCCTACTTTATTACAAACCTCCCAACTTGATTCGAATATAAAGTCGGGGTTTAATATACCTTTGGTCATTCTTCGCGAAAATTTTGCGCAAAGTTAGTATAAAAATTGTTTATTCACAACTTTATTATGCAAATTTTCTGCAAATCTTTTGATTTCTTGATAAATGTTATCTAACTTTGCGCCTATTAACAAGTTACATGATATGAAAAAGATACTTTTCATTTCCCTGTTGAGCCTTTTCACCACTTTGGCGATGGGTCAACAAACTACCGAGCAAGAAGCTTCGGCAGACTCCTCTTTCATTGGAAAATTCGTCAACGACGAGCTGAATATATTCGTTCAAATCAATTTTAGGGACAAGAATGTAACGGTGAACGGCCAGGATATTCTCGGCGAGCTCGATGGTTACTTCGGTTGTACAAAGTGTCAACATGTTTGGCCCATCGTTGCGGCTGAAGTAAAAGGTAATGTTGCTGAAATAGACGTCATAAACAATCATGGAAGTGAGGACTTTGTGGCTCGAATGACGCTCAACGACGATGGAACCATTACATTTCGCCACCTAGATGGGAGCACTTTCAAATTTCCCATACCTGGCAAATGGCATAAGATTCCATCAAAAGTCGTCTTCACACCAGCAAGCAAGCCCTAATCGAGATAATGAACCTGCAACTAATCATTGTCTTTATTATCTTACTCGTGGCCATCGGCTATGCTTCATTTCGCGTATACAAGTCTTTTCGACATGCGGGCGACCCTTGTTATGGTTGTGAAGGTTGTGCTTTAAAAGACATAAAGGACAAAAACAAGCATCAAAGGGCAACATGCGACCGTATAAAACACAGTCCGAAGAAGGTCTAGAACTAAAAATTTGTTAAACAAGATAGATTTTTCATTCCTTTCTTCTTCAATGTTGCAGAAAAAGACTACCTTTGCATCCGATTTGAAAAAGTCATAACCAATGGTGCGTTAACAAAGCGGTTATGTGACGGTCTGCAAAACCGTATAGAGCGGTTCGACTCCGCTACGCACCTCTCCTGAAAGCGACACGCTCTCAAGTTCAACAAAAGGAAGGTTGGCAGAGTGATCGATCGCGCTGGACTCGAAATCCGGTATACCCCTTTCGGGTATCGGGGGTTTGAATCCCTCACCTTCCGCCAGAAGAGATTTAGAAATCTTATAAAGTCCTGACTTTTAATGAGTTGGGACTTTTCTTTTGCCCTTAGAAAACACCCCAAAAGCCCTTTTCGATGTTATAATTTGCGACTGGAGAAATATCAGATTTTCGACTGAAATTGTTGAAGTTAAGCACCTGATTTACAACAATTATCTTCTTTATCTAGTCAACCCTTAAGAATTAGTTAAATATCTGTAAATCAGCGATTTAGCCATTTAAATAATTGGTTATATCCTCAGAATTTTGTATCTTTGCACTATAAAATCTTGTAGATTGACTATGTACAAATCACCCTCACGACAGC
>JAILAI010000287.1 GCA_024681705.1 Prevotella sp. | reverse complement strand
AAAATTCCGCTTTCTTGACAAAAAAATCTAGATTTTTTGAATCAAAAGCGGCAGTTTCGATGACCAAAAGCGGCAGTTTCGGTCATCAAAAGCGCCAATTTCGATGATCAAAAGCGCCAGTTTTGCTCAACCGACTTTTCGATTGTAATCTCGGAGATAGCAAAAAGGGGATAGACATGTGGGTAGTTTTATGTTAAAATTTTTCCCGTTTTCACTCTCCCTTTTTAACAAATTCAGCCACCAAAACTGTTAACAAACATTTATGAGGACAACGCTATAATTGAGGCAACGCAGCCGACGTACGAACGGTTTTCTCGATTTCTTCATGCAACTTTCGGCCATATGGAAAATTATTTGTATATTTGCCACGTAAAACAAATCGATACTGACATGATGAAAACGAAAAGGATGATGGCTACTACGGTGGCTCTGCTTCTGTGCACCTGTCTGCATGCAGGTGATATCTTCGTGTCCACACGGGGCGACGACCGCGCCGACGGAACACGACAACATCCGCTGAAGACGCTCCATCAGGCATTGCGACAGGCCCGCGAATTGCGCCGGCTGGACAACCCACTGACGGCTGGCGGCATCAGGATTCTGATGGAAGGGGGCACCTACTGGCTCGACCGACCCGTCATGGTACGCCCCGAGGATAGCGGAACGGCCGCATCGCCTACGGTTATCATGCCGTTGGAAGGTAGTGGCGAGGTGCGCTTGTCGGGCGGCATCCGTCTGGAAGGATGGACGCAAGGGACCGACGACGAGCGCATCCCAGCCGATGTGAGGCCGCGCGTCTGGACCATCGACGCGCCCATCATCGGAGGCCAGCGGCTACAGGTGAGGCAAATGGAACTCGGTCGCCTATGTCGCGCTACGCAATTCAACTTCAGTAGTCCATCGGCCGACGGTAGCAACCTGCGCATGGAGCGCATCATCAGCTTCGACCGTCTGCACCGAACCATCACAATTCCGACACCAGCTTTCTTGCGCGATGGCGCCGATGTGCCGCCCAACCTCGAGATGCTCGTGCACCAGCGATGGGCTACGGCCATCCTTCGCGTGAAGGTCATGAGTGTGATGGGCGACTCCACTGTTGTCAGCTTCCACGAACCAGAGAGCACACTTGAGTTTGAGCATCCCTGGCCCCAGCCCGTCATCGGGGGCGAACGGGGCAACTCGTCGTTCACGCTGATGAACGCGCCCGAACTGATGGACACCGCCGGCGAATGGTATCAGGATGCTACATCGGGAAAAATCTATCTGTTGGCCGAAGCGAACGCCAACCTGGTGAAAGAACCGCCCGTAGCACCCGTGCTGACGCGACTTTTGACGGTGTGCGGTAGTGCGGAGCGGCGCGTCCACGACGTCAGATTCGAGAACATACACTTCTGCCATAGCGCCTGGACTCGTCCGTCGCATCAGGGTCATGTCACCCTTCAAGGTGGCTTCGCCATCATCGATGCCTACAAGCTCGCGGTGCCGGGTCTGCCCGGAAAGGCCGAACTCGAAAACCAGGCGTGGATAGAACGGCCCGAGGCGGCGGTGAGCGTGCGCTACGCCTACAATATGAAGTTCGTCGGTTGTAGGTTCAGCCAACTTGCCGCAACGGGTCTCGACCTCGAGCATTGCGTCAGGGGGTCGTCGGTGGAACGTTGTCGTTTCAATAACATCGGGGGTACGGCCCTGCTCATCGGCACCTTCCCCGACCAAGGTTTCGAGACGCATGTGCCCTTCAAACCCCTGCATGCCGACGAGTTCTGCGACCACATCGCCGTAAGCGGCAATAGCGTTCGGCATTGCACGGTGGAAGACTGGGGGTGCGTGGGCATCGGCGCGGGCTATGTGAGCAACCTTTCGATAGTACAAAACGAGGTCTCGGACGTCAATTATTCAGGCATCTGCGTGGGTTGGGGATGGACGCGCCACCGTAGTGGGATGAAGAACAACCACATCGACGGCAACCATGTTCACGACTATGCTCGGCAACTCTACGATGCGGGCGGGGTCTATACGCTGAGCTATCAACCGGGAAGCACCATCCGCAACAACCGCATCGGTCGTCCGGCCAATGCGCCCTACGCCACCAACGAACGCGCCTTCTGCATCTATTTCGACGAGGCCACCGACGGCTTCACCGTAGAAAACAACGAGATGGACCCGCAAAGCATTGGTTGGAACAAGCCGGGACCGCACATGAAGTTGAGGAATAACGCAGAAGAAAAGGCGAGATAGACGCCGGAACTTCGCTCCAAAAAGCTGGCCAAGAAAGCAACTTCGGCGCCGCAACGAGCCCCTTTCCTCCCCATCAAAAAAGAAAAACGAATGGAAAATCTCCCTACGAACTATCATCTCTTCGACGTTCTGGGCTTCGACCCCGACCTACGTCTCGACGAGTCTCTGTGGAAAGCCTATACGCCTACCGACGTCTACGAACGACAAGGCGACATCTGTCTCGACGTTCCCTTCCGACGCCAGCGACTGGCCAACGACATGGAGGCCGACCCGTCGGGCGAACAGGAGACATACACGCTGACCCTGCGCTACTACGAGCCTTCCATCGTCCGCGTCTTCATCAGCTTCAAGGACAAGGCCGATCAGCCCGTCGACGCCGACGATATGCTCCAATATTCCGACCGCATCGAACGAAAGCCGATGACGCTTAGGGTTACTTCCGACAAGGATTATGAGGCGTCAACCGCCGATGGAACCGTACGTGTGCGCATCGTCACATCGCTACCGCCCATCGACCATTGGAGCGATCTTCAGCCAGCACCGCAACCCACGCTCGACGTACGGCTCTGTCCCGACGGCAAGAAGGAGATTCGACTCGCCGCCTACGACCATTTCTCACCACCACGATACGACGCGTTGCCATTGGCTTTTTGCAAGACGGGCGACGACATCGACCGCGCCACGCTCTCATTCGCGTCGGCACTCGACGAGTGCTTCTGCGGTACGGGCGAACGGTTCAGCAAGATGGACCTGGCCGGACAATCGTTCTTCCTGAAGAACCAAGACGGACAAGGCGTGAACAACCGCCGCACCTACAAGAACATCCCGTTCTATCTGTCGAGCCGCATGTACGGTTGTTTCTACCATACAACGGCGCATGCACGCCTCGACCTCGCCCACCATAGCAGCCGTTCGGTGCAATTTCTGAACCTCCAGCCGCAGGTCGATGCCTTCGTCATCGGCGGCGACACGGTGGAAGAAATCATCCGCCGATACCGCGACCTGACGGGCTACCCGCAGATGCCACCCGTGTGGAGCTTCGGCATCTGGATGAGTCGCATGACGTATTTCTCAGCCGACGAAGTGAATGGCATCTGCGACCGTTTGCGCCGCGAGCACTATCCGTGCGACGTTATCCATCTGGACACCGGCTGGTTCAAGACCGACTGGCTCTGCGAATGGAAATTCAACGAGGAGCGCTTCCCAAATCCGCCAGCCTTCATCGAAGGTCTGAAGAAGAAAGGCTTCCGCGTGTCGCTCTGGCAACTGCCCTATGTGGCCGAGGATGCCGAGCAAATCGACGAGGCACGGAGCCACGACTACATCGCCCCGCTCACCAAGAAACAGCAGTCGGAAGGCAGCAATTTCTCCGCCCTTGACTACGCGGGAACCATCGATTTCACCTTCCCCGAGGCCACCGAATGGTACAAAGGGCTGCTCAGAAAGCTGCTACAGATGGGCGTGGTTTGCATCAAGACCGACTTCGGAGAGAATATTCACATGGATGCGCGCTACAAGAACATGCCACCAGAATTGCTCAATAACCTCTATGCCTTGCTCTATCAGCGAGCCGCTTTCGAGGTGACAGAAGAGGTAGCGGGCCAAGGCATCGTGTGGGCACGGGCGGCATGGGCCGGTTGTCAGCGCTATCCGCTCCACTGGGGGGGCGACTCCTGCTCGTCGTGGGACGGCATGGCCGGTTCGCTACGCGGAGGCCTTCACTTCGGCTTGTCGGGTTTTGCCTTCTGGAGTCACGACGTGCCGGGCTTCCACACTTTGCCCAATTTCATGAACGGAATCGTCAGCGACGACGTGTACGTGCGCTGGACTCAGTTCGGTGTCTTTACGTCGCACATGCGCTATCACGGCACCAACAAGCGCGAGCCTTGGCACTATCCGCGCATTGCCGACATCGTGAAGCGCTGGTGGCGTCTGCGCTATGCGCTCATACCTTATATTATTCAGGAGAGCCTTATCGCCACGCAGACGGGTCATACGCTGTTGCGTGCGCTCATCTTCCACCACGCCGACGACAAGACATGTTGGCACATCGACGACCAGTATTACTTCGGAAACGACTTCATGGTTTGTCCCGTGATGAATAGCGAAAACCAGCGCGACGTCTACCTGCCCGAGGGTTCGTGGGTGGATTTCTTCACCGGCGACCGCTTCGAAGGGGCGCGATGGATCCACCTTTCCGACATTCCGCTCGAGCGGATGCCCGTCTTCGTGCGTCCCGGTGTGCAAATCCCCATCTATCCCGACAACGTAGAATGCACCGACGATATGGACCTCCAGCGCACCATCGTGCTCAACATCGACGACCAATTCAGCGGCTATCCGCTTTAAACATATCCTTATGAACACTTGGAAACCTAATCTCGAAGAGACAAAGAAACGATACATCGACTGGTGGAACCACAAGGGCATCGTGCTCAACATGTGGGAACACTTCCAGGAGGGCGTCACTCCGCATGCCGATATCCCGCAACCTGCTCCTCCCCGTGACCTAAATCAGCGGTGGTTCGACCCCGAATGGCGCGCCGAATATCTGGATTGGTATGTGGCCCATTCGTCGATGAAGGCCGACATGCTTCCCGTGGCCAACACCCAGCTGGGGCCAGGTTCGCTGGCCGCCATTCTCGGAGGCGTGTTCGAAGGGGGCGAAGACACCATCTGGATTCACCCAGATCCCAACTACACCGACGACATCCGCTTCGACCCAAACCATCCCAACTACCTGCTCCACAAACGACTTCTGGAAGCTTGTAAACGCAAGGCACAGGGCCATTACTACGTGGGCATGCCCGACCTGATGGAAGGTCTCGACGTGCTGGCCGCCATCAAAGGCACCGACAAGGTGCTGCTCGACACCGTGATGCAACCGGAAGTGCTCGAGCGGCAGATGCAACTCATCAACGATATCTACTTCCAGGTGTTCGACGAACTCTACGACATCATCCGCGAAGGCGACGAAATGGCGTTCTGCTATTTCTCCGCCTGGGCACCGGGCAAGATGTCGAAGCTACAGAGCGACATCTCTACCATGATCAGCGTGGACGACTATCGGCGCTTCGTTCAGCCATTTATCCGCGAGCAATGCCAGAAAATCGACTACACGCTCTACCACCTCGACGGCGTCGGCGCGATGCATCACCTGCCAGCATTGCTCGAAATTGAGGAACTGAACGCGATACAATGGACGCCCGGCGTCGGCGAACCGCAGGGAGGAAGTCCGAAATGGTACGACCTCTATCGCAAGATTCTGGCGGGCGGAAAGAGCGTGATGGCTTGCTGGGTAACGCTCGACGAGTTGCGCCCGTTGCTCGATAACATCGGTGGCGAAGGCGTGCATCTGGAGATGGACTTCCACAACGAACGCGAGGTAGAACAGGCCATGCGCATCGTCGAGGAGTATCAATCGAAGGACGAAGACGACCGCAAAGTCGACGAAATCATCCGTCTGACGGAGGCTCAATTTGCGAAACCCGCCGACAAACCCGTCGAAAAACCTTCGCTGGAGGCGCTCTCCCAGCAGAAGATTCTGGTGCTCGACGGCGCCATGGGCACCATGATACAACAATATGGACTACGCGAAGACGACTTCAGAGGGGCGCGTTTCGCCTCGCATCCGCAGGAACTGAAGGGTTGCAACGACGTGCTTTCGCTCACGACACCGTTTGTGGTGAGCGACATCCACCGGAAATACCTCGAGGCGGGCGCCGACCTCATCGAGACAAACACCTTCAATGCACAACGCATCTCGATGGCTGACTTCGGCCTTGAGGCCGTCTGTCGCGACATCAACCTCGAAGCCTGTCGTCTGGCGCGCCAGATGGCCGATGAATTCACCAAAAAACAACCCTCAAAGCCCCGTTTCGTACTGGGTTCGATTGGCCCAACGAGCAAGACCTGCTCGCTGGCCAGCAAGGAATCCGACGACACCTTTGAGACACAACTACACGACGCTTACGCCGAACAAATGGACGCACTCATCGACGGAGGCGTCGACGCACTGCTCATCGAGACCATCTTCGACGTGAAGAACGCGCGAATCGCCATCGATGCCGCCGTCGAAACCATGAACCGGAAGGGCCGCCAACTGCCGCTGATGCTGAGTTTCTCGGTGGCCACGGCCAACGGTCACAACATGCTCGGACAGAGCATTCCCGACTTCCTGGCGACACTCGCCGACGTGAAACTCTTCAGCGTGGGCCTGAACTGCTTGTCGGAAACGGCACAGATGACGCCGCTGATGCAACAACTGGCCACCCGTTTCCCCATGCGCATCAGCATCTATCCGAATGCCGGATTGCCCGATAGCGCCGGCCACTACGGCAAAACCCCCGCCGACCACCTGAAAGACCTATGGCCCCTGCTGGAGAACCACTGGCTGAACATCGTGGGTGGCTGTTGCGGAACCACCGATGCCCACATCCACGCTTTGGCCGAAGCCGTAGAGCCCGTGCCCAACCTGTACCTCTCACCCCACAAACCGGGCCAGAGTTCACAACCCGTCGCTGCCCCGAAACCCACGCCAGCACCTCAGGAAACACCAGCGACACCCGAACCAAAAGGCCACGACGACCCCCTCTTCGAGGCCATTCTTCACGGTCAGTCCGACGCCGCCGCTGAAGCCACGCGCCAAGCCATCGACAAAGGACTGGCTCCTCAGGACATCGTGAACGACCAGATGATTCGCGCCATGAGCGAAGTTGGCCAGCGCTTCCAAGACGGAAAAGCCTTCGTACCCCAGCTACTGATGGCCGGAAGAGCGATGAAATCGGCACTTTCTGTACTCCAACCGCTGATGGCAGGAAGCACAACGGCCTCGCTCGGGAAGGTGGTCATCGGCACCGTGAAGGGCGATCTTCACGACATCGGCAAGAACCTCGTGGCCTCCATGCTCGAGGGTTGCGGCTTTGAAGTCGTCAACATCGGCATCGACGTCTCGGCAGACAAGTTCATCGAGGAGGTAAAGAACAACGAGCCCGACATCCTCTGCATGAGTGCCCTGCTCACCACCACGATGGGCTACATGCGCGAAGTCATCGAGGCCTTAGAGCGGGCAGGCATCCGCCAACACGTCAAGGTGATGGTGGGCGGAGCGCCCGTCACGCAGGGCTTTGCCGACGAGATTGGCGCCGACGGCTATAGCGACAACGCCAACTCGGCGGTCACCGTGGCCAAGCAACTGCTCGGAAAGCTATAGCAAGGGCTGCAATTCTCCATCAATCGTTTACTATACAACTATCATCATAACGGCACGATGTGCCACCATAACCACCACCTATGACAGCAAAATTCCTTGGACCCCTCGACTGGGTCATCCTCGCCGCCTATTTCATCATCCTGCTGGCCATCGGCCTGTGGGCCAGTACCAAACGCAAGAAGGGCAGCAGCCTCTTCCTTGCCGAGCACTCGTTGCGCTGGCACCATATTGGTTTCTCCATGTGGGGCACCAATGTGGGTCCGTCGATGCTCATCGCCTCGGCCTCTGCCGGCTTCACCACGGGTATCGTCTCGGGCAACTACGCCTGGTATGCCTTTGTGTTCATCGCCCTGCTGGCCTTCGTCTTCGCCCCGCGCTATCTGGGTTCGGGCGTCAGCACACTGCCCGAATTCATGGGTCTGCGCTTCGGACAACAGACGCGTAACATCCTCGCGTGGTACACCATTGTGACGATTCTCATCTCGTGGCTTGCCCTGACGCTCTTCGCCGGCGGCATTCTCATCCGCCAGGTGTTCAGCATTCCGATGTGGGCGTCGGCCCTTATCCTGCTGGCCATCTCGGCATTCTTCTCGATGGCGGGCGGACTGAAGGCGGTGGCCTACACCAATGTCTACCAGATGGTGCTGCTCATCGTGGTCTCGGCCACCCTCACCATTGCCGGACTCATCAAGATTGGCGGACCGGCGGCACTGGCCTCAGCGGTGCCCGCCGACTATTGGGTGCTGTTCCGACCCAACACCGACCCCGACTTCCCGTGGCTTCCCATCGTGCTGGGCTATCCCATCATGGGTGTATGGTTCTGGTGTACCGACCAGTCGATGGTGCAACCGGTGCTGGCCGCCCGAAGCCTGAACGAAGGACAGAAAGGCGCCAACTTCACCGGGTGGCTGAAGATTCTCGACGTGCCCCTCTACATCCTCCCCGGTATCCTCTGCCTGGCGCTCTTCCCCACCCTGGAGAACCCCGACGAGGCCTACATGACGATGGTCACCAACCTCTTCCCCGTGGGAATGGTAGGACTGGTGATGGCGGTGCTGACGGCCGCCCTGGTGAGCACCATCGGCTCAGCGCTGAACGCCCTTTCTACGGTCTACACGATGGACATCTACGTGAAGCGCTTCAAGCCCGACGCCACTCAGCCTGAAATTATCCGCACGGGGCGCATCGTGACCGTCATCGGCGCCATCATCGCCGTAGCCATCTGCGTGGCCATCGACAGCATTCGCGGCCTCAACCTCTTCAACATCTTCCAGTCGGTGCTGGGATTCATCGCACCCCCGATGGCGGCCGTGTTCCTCTTCGGCGTGTTCTGGAAGCGCACCACCACGCGCGCCGCCAACATGGCACTGACGCTGGGCACGTTGTTCAGCATCGGCGTGGGCGTGCTCTACCTGTGGGTATTGCCGGCCGAGAAGTACGATTTCTGGCCCCATTTCATGATGCTCTCGTTCCTCATCTTCGTGTGCATAGCATTAGCGATGGTCGTCGTGTCGCTACTCGACCGCACGCCTCAGCAGGAAGCACAGATCCGCGTGCTCGACGAACGGCCCACACTGGGCGTCCGCACGGGCTGGATTCTGCTGTTCATCGTGATGATAGCGCTCTACGTCTATTTCAATTAAAAAAGACTATATAGCTGGTTCTCCTAAAAGAAAAGGTCGAAAAACGGCCCGAACATTTGCGAGAACCAGCTTTTCTTCGTACTTTTGCAAAAACTAAAAACCAGTTTACACATGGCCTTGAAAATACTGAAAGAACGAATCATGCGCGACGGACATTGTCTGGAAGGTGGAATCCTAAAGGTGGATAGTTTCATCAACCATCAGCTGGACACCCGTCTGATGAGACAGATTGCGGAAGAATTCCAGCGTCGGTTTGCCGATCTCAACGTGAACAAAATCCTCACCGTGGAGGCATCGGGCATCGCGCCGGCCGTCATTCTGGGCTGCCTGATGGACCTGCCCGTGGTGTTTGCCAAGAAGAAAGTGCCTTCCACGATGGACGATATGTACCAGACCACCGTGCGGTCGTTCACGAAACAGAGCGACTATTCGCTCGTGGTGAGCAAAGCCTTCCTGACGCCTGCCGACCACGTGCTCTTCATCGACGACTTCCTGGCCATCGGCAACGCCGCCAAAGGCATAATAAACCTGTGCCAACAAGCGGGTGCGACGATCGAGGGAATGGGCTTCATCGTGGAGAAGGAGTTCACACACGGTCGCGAGATGCTACAAGAAATGGGCATCAATCGCATCGAATCGATGGTCATCGTGGAGTCGCTCGACAATTGCGAAATCAAGCTGAAAGAATAAACAAAAACCAAATACCCATTAACCATTAACCAAAAACCAAAGTCATTATGAAGAAAAACCTATTCGTAGCGCTCGCCCTCTTTCTGGGTTTGAGCATCACATCGTGCCAGAAAAGTGCCGATCAGCCGAAGGCCGACGGAGCACAGGAGGCAACCACCGAGACCGTAGCCGAAGCACCAGCCGACGACAACGGAATGCCCACCGACCTGGGTCAGCTCATCGAGAAGGTCAAAGCAGAGGGTGACACATGGACAGAAGACCAGTGGAAAGCTGCCATCACAAACTGCCTGAAAGCTGCTTTGCCGATGGTGAAGTCCATCGAAGAGATGACCAAGACAATGGAAAAAGATCCCGTAGCTGCCGCCGAAATGATAGAAAAGGCTGAAAAAGAGCATCCTGAATACAAGGTAATAGAAAAGCAGCTCGATGAGTTCGAAGAGATTACCGAGAAATCTGAAGTTGCCTCGAAGCTGATGAATAGTGATTTCCTCAAGAAGGTGAAGGCCGAAATAGGCTTCCCCGAGGAAATCTAAACGATGAATCCGTCGGACATCTGCGACATCGCAAACATGTCGGCAAGACACTCTTTCACCCGCATTGGGTGAAGAAACATATCAGCAACCACACGGCCTTAGGGAGGCCTTTTACCTTTTGTGAGTTGTTTGGCTAACCCCACCCCTGCCCCTACCTTGTAAACAGGGGCGGGGAGTAAATGAAGTGTTTTTCCCTTCAATCTATAAGGGGCATCACAAAAGATTGTGCGTGCCGCGTTGCGTTCCCAGAAAAGACCCATTATCTCCGATGAAATGGGCGAAAATTGAAGGAATGCATCGCGGCATGTTTGCATTCTTACCAGTTGTCTGCGCTCGATAAAACAAATTATTACTGTCCGCTAAACATATTTTTAGCTACATATTTACTACTTTTGCCGCTTGACAAGCCCCCTCTGACCTTGAAATGGTGTAGCATTCGTATTGTGTCGCACCTTCGGCGCTTGTCGTTTAGTTGGATCGCTATCAGGGGTTCCGCTTCTCTCTACCCCTGCCTGTGATCTTGTCACCCCCTTCGGGGTTCTTCTCTGCTCAAAGTCCCATGCTTGTTTACCCCAGCTCTAACATAGGGGGCCTTGTTGACCCCACCCCTACCCCTCCCCTGCAAGCAGGGGCGGGGAGCAAAAATAGTGTTTGTTTCCCTATCAAGAGGGCGGAACAGAGAGAACTCTACATTATAATTCCTGATGCTGCCTATAACTCTTCATTTACTCCCCGCCCCTGTTTACAGGGGAGGGGCAGGGGTGGGGTTGATTCTCCGACCAAGAGAATGCGCCATACTAATTAACGACTCATCACTCGAACTTATTTTTAAGCGGACACCAATAAAAACAAATCGAAATGGTGGGAGCAACTAAGGTAAATCGTCGGCAACAAAAGGTACTTTGCTCATTCCCTTAAACAGTTTTTAACGATTTAAACGCCCGAAACGTTAAAAAACGCCCTCAAAATAGACCAAAATTTTGGAGCAAAACTACCCACATATCTATCCCCTTTTTGCTATCTCTGAGATTACAATCGAAAAGTCGGTTGAGCAAAACTGCCGCTTTTGATCATCGAAATTGGCGCTTTTGATGACCGAAACTGCCGCTTTTGCTCATCGAAACTGCCGCTTTTGGTGAGAAAAATCTAGATTTTTTCGTTAACGA
>JAILAI010000219.1 GCA_024681705.1 Prevotella sp. | reverse complement strand
GCTTCGTCAATGATGTCGGGTATTCCGTTTCCACTCTCCCTGATGCCAAGATTGTCGTCGTTCAGAGCACCACCAGTGAGCAGATAGGGTAGGAGCATGTCGTAGATGTTGCTGACGTGAGCAAGATGACGATCCCAGTCGAATGCGTCGGAGTGTCCGCCTTTCACTTCGGTGTTGACGGGGCTTCCCGGCAGACGATGACGCCAGAAGATTGACTGAAGAGCGGGTTTGAAGTGAGGTTCATCCCACACGTCCATGCGAAGTGCTCTCCATTCGGGATGCCAAGGGTGAAGGTCGGTCTTGTAGACGGTAAATCCCTTCGGGTCGGTTTCGGGAATAAACTGAGGCTGACGAGGAACGGGGAACACATGCGCGGGATCTATCGGCTCGCCCAAGCGCATGTAGTAATATCCTCTGACCGAATAGTGATAAGGCTCGAAGTAGACGCTATTGCTGATGTCAAAGTCCATGCTGCACCCCACATCTTCTACCACCAAGCGATAGCGACCCGGACGATTGCCCTTGAAGTCGATGTTCCACACGTCGGTGCCAATGAGGTCCTTACCGCCAGCTTCCTTCGAAGAGGCCGACGCATTCTTCCAGAACTTCACGGTTCCAGCTTGTTGTTTCTTTCTCGTCTTCACATTATATAAATATACCTTGCGGCCTTCCCAAGCCTTGTAGTCGCGTTGACCACCATCGCCCAGCCATTGGTAGAGGTCAGCACTCTTGAGCGTTTCAGAAGGCGTGTATCCGATGATGTTGACGTGTATGGCTTCGGAAGGAGTGTTCCATATATCGAAACGAATGCTAGCCGACGTCTTGTCGCTACCAATATTCTGAGGAATGCTTACGGTGTAGGTTTTTCCCTGACGCATCGACTGAGGCAATTTGAGAAACAGCCAATGGTCGAGCTCACTCTTGAGTTGGTTGTCGGTTTGCATCGGCTTGCTCTTTCGCCATACGGCCGATGGCGTTTGCTGGGCGAAGGAGGCATCGTCGGTAGAGGTCACCTTCCATGCGGCCGCCTGCTGAGCTTCAGCGGTGTTCAGACGTTGACCGAATACAAAGAGCGTGTCGTCGCCTTCGGCAAAGGAATGACCCAGATAGGCGCTCTGGCCTTTTCCCGTGTCGCGGTAATGCACCTCTCCGTCCCTGAAGTGCACCATCAGGTAATCTTTGTCGATTACCTTCACACCCATAAGTTTCGTAGCACTGACGACTGCTGGCGACAACAACAACACGCACGCCAACATTCCCTTGAAGTTGAGTTTGATTTTCTTCATCATAATACTTTGTTAAGATTCTTTGAATAAATAGAGTTTATAGATCGCTTTTTGCTTTATGCTGAAAAACCACCAGACAGCCGTGCGAATGTGCCCTGATTGCCTGGTGGCATGATTCGTAGGTTATTTCACAATCACCTTCTTTCCGCCGACGACATAGATGCCCTTGCGCGACGTAGGACCGTTGAGCTTGCGTCCGCTCATGTCGTACCAATCCTTGTCCTTTTCTTCTGTCGTCACATCATCGATGCCCGTCGGTGTTTCGTTATACAGACATATCTTGTTCGAGCGATATTCCTTGCCGTTGAAGCGGTAGATGCTCTGCACGCCGATGCTATGATGGAACAGCTTCTTGTGGTAGCTTGCCGTATTGGTGCGATAGAAGTTGACGGACGAACCGTAGTAGTCGTACCACAAGTAATTAAAGGGAATCTCCGTCATGTCTTCTGGGAGATTGGTGTAGAGCGACTTCTCGAACACGAATGGCTTCCCGTCGGTGTAGATGACGTAGCTAAGGCTGTCGATGTCGAGCGTATTGCCGTAGGTGTCGTAAGGAGGAATGGTGAAGTATAACCAGGTGTCGCCGTCTTCTGTTCCATTGTCCAAGTAATTCAGATCGTACGGGTCTTGAGGTGTGCCAGGACCGAAGGCGGCTTCGTTCAGCACAGTGTTGTATTCCAAGAATCCCACCCAGTCTTCGGTCAAATCCAAGTAGCACGAGACGCCATCTGCCGTGAATAAATCTACAAAAGTGGCATCTGTTGTCTCGACGCCAGAGGAATTGTTCAGCGAGATGGTTCCCTTGCTCTTGTCCACGGTGTAGGTGATGTTCTCCACATCTTTATCGATGGTGAAGTCGATATAGTGATCGTTATCTTCATTACTGTATATGCACTTGGAATGTCCCCACGTCAGAATGGCTCCGTAGTCATATTCTTCGTTCCAGTAGAAATATTGTCCGTTGGGTATGGAGATGGTGGTGCCGTCGTCGCTGATCGTGCCTTTCACCCATGTGCCCATTTCCTGCCCGTACACTGGGTCCTTCATGTAGATGGTCTTTCCGTCGTTGGCATACACGATTCTCACTTTCTGAACGGTGCTTTGTTCCTCGTTGTAATAGTAGTTCGATTTGAGGATACACCTTCCGCTTCGCAAATAGTCTTTCACCTCTCCCTCAGGCTGTTCGGTGATGACCCCGGGGTTGAATGCCGGCTCGCTATAATCGTAGAAGGGTGTCATCGTCGTCGATGGGTAGAATCCGTTGTTCACGCGGTCGTAGATTCCCACCACGCCTTTGTATTTGGCAGGTACAAAGTCGCGCACGTTCGTATTAAAGATTTTTATCTTGCATCCATAGAATATCACCGAGGCTCTGTTGCCTGCCATGTGTAAGCTGTCGGGCACGTTGGAGTCGTTGACGTCGAACAGTGCTATCGGCGTATATCCATCATGCACAGTGTAGCCGTCACAGGTGAAGCGGAGCGCCACATCTCCGTTAGGATAGTCCATCCAAAGCGCATTGTGGTTGTTGTAGATAGTGACCCGCTTGTCGTAGAAATCGTAGTGCTCCTTATATCCACGCCTTTGTTCCGTTCCAATCTTTATGCGAGGCCTGTTCTCGCCATCGCTACGCGAATAGACGCTGAAGGTGCCACTCACGTAATCGCCCGTCATCTCTGTTCCCCATAGTGCCTCGTCGGCACGCTTGGCTTGAGTGGGAAACATACAGTCCATCTTAACTTGTGTCTGCTGGTCGACGGCATAGACATGCGTGTTGATCGACTGTTTTCCGTTCGCCTTGACGGCTTCAATTCGTGTGATGTCGCATGAGTCGACATAGAGTGCCGTCCCTATGAACGGTGTGTCGGTCATGGAACCGTCGAAGGTGCCCGTCACGCGGTCGTAGAGGCCCTTTTCGCCTTTGTAGTCGGCAGGGATGTAGTCGCGCATCAGCTTGTCGCCCTCATAGACCTTGAACGAGAAGAGCTCCATACGGCTCATCATCGTGTCGCACTTCGCGTAATAGGGTTTGTCGGAACCGTTGCGTGAGAAGATGATTATCGGATTCACACCGTCGTCAACCGTGCCGTTGGCAGATATCTGGTCGTAGAGCTCATCGAGATTGTCGTGGGCATACCATTTGGCAGTGTTGCCTTCGCAAGTCATCTTGACGCGATTGTACCAATTGAAGAACTTCGAGTTCACTTCATAGTCGTAAACCTGCACGCTACCCGTACGGTTGATGTGGAGTTCGTTCAACTGGTAGTATCGAGTGTACAGGCTGAAAGCGTTATGGTCGACATCGCCCAGGCACGCCCCGAAGATGGCATTGCAATAATAGTTGAAGTTGCGAGAGACGAGGAATTCGATGTCCACGCGGGTATTGGCTTTGTGGATGTATTTGGTGTTGAAGGCCTGCTTGCCCGTCGACTGAATGCTGACGAGCCGTGTGACGTCGCTCTCTGCCACATATCTGTTGGTATGGAAACCCTCCGACGAGCACGAGCCGCCGAAGGTCTTGTTCACGCGGTCGAAGAGTCCGATGACGCCTTTGTATTTGGCGGGCACATAGTCGCGCACCAGCACATCCCCATCGTATATCTTGCAACCATACACCTCCACCATGCTCTTCGTGTTGTTTTCCACCGCGCCGCCTTGCGTGTCGGAGGTGTTGACGTCGAAGAGGAACAAGGGCACCACGCCTTGGTTGGGCGGACAAGACGGGAAAAGCACGCCATTTTCGGCGTTGTTATCGTGATTATGCCATGCGCTCACATAGGTTGAGCCGCTATATCCCAAGATGACGTTGATACGTTTGTCGTAGATGAAATTGTTGGTTGCAGAGACGTTTGTCTTGTCGTTACAGTTGATGGCGGGCTTGTCTTCGCCATTGTAGCGTGTGTAGAAGCAGAAGGCTCTGTTCAGCTCGTCGCCCCAGCGGGAGCCAAAGAGGGCCGTATTGGTGCCAATGGGGTCGTGGGGCACCTTGCAATCCATCTTGATGGAGGTTTTTTCATTGTGCACATAGTCGGTGTTGAAAGCCTGGGCGCCTGTAGCCACGATGTTGTCGAGGAAGGTCACCTCGCTCTCGTCGATGGGCAGCTCCACTTTGCAGAATTTTTTCTTGTAGGCCGCCCTGAAACTGTGGTTCACGCGGTCGTAGAGACCAATTTCGTTGTTGTATTCAACGGGTATGTAGTCGCGTACCAGTCTGTCGCCCTCCCATATCTTGCAGCCGTAGAGCGTCATCGTGGCCCCTACGCTGCCTACCATGTTCCAAAATCTGGTGCTCGACATGTTGGTGTTGAAGAGCATCAGGGTGCATGAACCGTTATCGGGCGTTCCCTGTGTGGTGATGCTTCCTACGGGGGTGCTCTCGTCGCTCATGCGATACCAGGTGGCCGTTTTTCCTTCGCAGCTGATGAGAATGTCCTCGCCGTAGACGAAGTTGCTGGAGCTCTCACCGCCACCACTGCGTTCGTAGCGGCATATATCCTCGCCATTTTGGCGCACGTAGAAGGTGAAGTTCTTCGTGTTGCCGTTGTATGCGTCGAACGAGCCGAAGGCCGCCTGATTGCCGCTGGTATTGGGGGCAACGTTGCAACGCATTTCTATGCGGGTGTTGGCCTTGTGGACGTAGTAGGTGTTGAAACTCTGGTTGCCTGTCGACCTGATGGCGCGCAATGGCCGCATCTCGCTCTCGGCAATTCCAGGCGCAGGCCCGCCTCTCTGAATCATCTCGTTGAAAAAGAACGGAGTGGCATTGGTGGTGCTTGTTTCCAGGACTTTAGCATCAAAGATCGACCAGCATAGATAGACGGGAACTCCCCATGGGCTATCTGTTTTCAGCAGGACGCTGTCGCCCCTTGTTTCGCAGAAGAAGATTCCTGCATCGAAAGGGTCGGCGGTTGACTTTCCCTCGTCTGTGATGAAGAGTCTCGACCGCTCGTTATAGATTTTGAAACCGTCGGTCTCGTTGCCGATGAAGCACCACCTAAAATCGGGTATGTTATTTTGAAAATTGGAAATCTCGAGCGTATCAGTGAAAACAGCCAGATAGGTGGAATACTTGCTGTATATCTGATACCAGTAGGTGCTGCCGTCGGTGGGGTCATCGGTGGTATGGAAGGGCAATGTGGCCTGCGTGTTGAGCGTTGCCGTCAGCAGCGCTATTGTCATCCATAGTCTTGTTGTGAACTCCTTCATATTGAACTAGTTTTTTTTATTACCTTGCAAAGGTATACTTTTTTGTTCTTTCTTCCAAATATTATCCTACATTTTTCTCGTTGTCGGGCGCTGAAATGCACAAAATCGATTGGCAATGATCAATGCCTCGCGGTATGCATGCGCTTTTCACTTGCAGGGGTGGGGCGTACGGTGCTTCGGTCTTCTTTGTTTCGAGGGTGCTGTGCTTTTCATCGTGGAGGCTGGTGGTTCTGCTTTCATTGCAAAAGAATTGTTTTCTTCATTCCCATGGTGCCGATGATAGCTGAGTGGGCGTGTCACTTACCATTCATCTTCGAATAGGTGTTCTGTTTCAAATTGTAAACTACTGCCATTGTGTTTTTCCTTT
>JAILAI010000194.1 GCA_024681705.1 Prevotella sp. | reverse complement strand
CCCGCAAACGCCCACCAGCAAAGGGTTTGAGCTATGGTAGGTCTTATTGTAACACCTACCATAGACCTACCATAGACCTACCATAGATTTGCCCCTTATTTGTAGGCGTTTGCGAGTAGTCATGATAGATTGGTAAGTCTTTTAAGATAGACTTATTTTTCGTAGTTTTCGTCAAACTCACGTAAGCAAAGTATAAGGGGAAAGAAGAAGTTGGTTCAAAACCTTTTCTTTCCTCTTTATTGTAGCTTTGTGTTTTTTCAATTGATTTGTATTATCTTTGGTATGATTACACCTGTTATCTGCAAAGAAAGCCGTCGCAATATTTGCCAGTTTGCACAAATCTCCGTAACTTTGCATTCCAAAGATTAGGAATAGACGTTGACTTCATCGGTAGCGGTGTCGTCACTCGCAGAAGCGTGTAGTTGAAATGCAAATAGTAGTCGTTGTCTTGTTGATAGCGTTGTTGGTGTTTTACTTCTTGAAGTGGAGAAGTGCAACGCGCGAAACAGCCCCGAATGAAGATGTTGAGGCTGTTGGGGAGAAACATGTGCAAGAGAAGACGGAAACTGGCAATAGTGAAGTTCGCAATCTGCGCACGCGTCAACTGGTCATTGACACTTTGAAGAAACTGGGATGTGAACCCAGAATTGGTGAGGAGGAAGGAGACGAAAGCATCTATTTCACTTATCAAGGAGAGCATTTCTCCATTGATGCTAAGGACCATTTGGCGGTAATTGTCGTGTGGGATATGTATTGGGAAAGTTGTGATGTTCATGATATTGAAGATATGTCACGAATGCGACGAGTTATCAACGAAGCCAATAAACTGAAGGGCGTGACCACGTTCTATACGGTGAATAACGAGTCGGGAATGTTATATGTGCATTGTAAGCAGACAATGCTTTTCATTCAGTTCACCGATACGGCCGACTATCTGCGAGCCGTTCTTCACGACATGTTCAGCGTTCACCATTATGTCGGAAAGGAAATGGAATTACTACGTACAAAGGAGGGCGTGTAGTATTGAGGAGTCAGGGTTATACCCTTGTAATTAGTTTGTTATGGAAAAAATGATATATCGCGGCCTTACGGCAGAACAAGTATTGCAAAGCAGGGTTGAGCACGGTGCCAATGTGCTTACTCCGGCCGCGCGTGAATCGTTGTGGAAACGGTTTTTTGAGAAGCTTACGGGTCCCTTGGGCCATCACATACCAGGATGGCAGGATGGTGATCATCTGATATTTATATTGGAGATTGCCGCTCTGTTATCTGTCAGCATTTCGTGTGCCGAGTATTTTGGATGGTTCGGTTTAGAGGGTACTGCTGGTATCGAAGTTTTCTTTGAACCGCTTGGCATCCTGATGGCCATCATATTGGCAACTGTTGTATCCTTCGTGTTTGAACTGAAAGCCGATCGGGAATTCTCCCTGCTTAACCAAGTGGACGATGAGGAAGCAATACAGGTGATAAGAGAAGGAAAACCTCGTCAGGTTCCCAAACGCGATATCGTTGTAGGTGACGTTGTCGTATTGACGACTGGAATGGAAGTGCCAGCCGATGCTACGTTGTTAGATGCTACATCGCTGATGGTCGATGAATCTTCGCTCACTGGTGAACCCATCTGCCGCAAGGAAGCTGGAGAAGCCGCCAAAATAAATGAGGGGGAAGAAGAACCTACATTTCCTCGGAATCATGTGATGAGGGGCACTAAGATAATGGAAGGTCATGGGCATTGCCAAGTGTTTGCCGTTGGTGATAAGACCGAAAATGGAAAGGTGTTCAAGGCCGCACAGATTGATGATAGCGTACGCACGCCGCTCAACGAGCAACTCGACGCCTTGGGACTTCTCATCACGAAGATTAGTTATGGTGTAGCCTTTGCTATCGTTATTGGGCGCATTGTTGCCTTCCTGGTGAGCAAGGATTGGGATTTAGCTCAACTGCCCACCATTGGTTTCGCGACCTATCTGTTGCAGACGATAATGATAGCTGTGACGCTTATCGTTGTGGCTGTGCCTGAAGGACTTCCTATGGCTGTATCGTTGAGTTTGGCCTATTCCATGCGACGTATGTTGAAGACCAATAATTTGGTTAGGAAGATGCATGCTTGTGAAACTATGGGAGCCACCACCGTGATTTGTACCGATAAGACAGGCACGCTTACGCAGAACCAAATGCAGGTGAGTGCGTTTATGACCGCCGAAGATGTGGAAAAGCAAAATGTTGAACCTCAACGAAGCATTCAGTCGGTCAACCAAAGCGAGATATACGAAGGGATGGCTGTCAACTCTACTGCCGAATTAGATTTGCAGGATGAGTCCAATCCCACCGTACTTGGTAATCCTACTGAGGGCGCCCTGTTACTTTGGCTTCGTCAACAACAACAAGACTACAGAGAGATGCGACGACAGGTGGAAGTTGTTGATGAAGTACCCTTCAGTACAGAGCGAAAGTATATGGCTACTATGATAGAGCGGGCCGATGGTACAAGAGTCGTTTATGTGAAGGGCGCGCCCGAAATCGTGATGCGGATGTGCCAGTTCCAATCACAGGCAATGGCTGATGTGTTGTTGGCTTATCAGCAGCAGGCTATGCGTACCTTAGGCTTCGCTTTCAGGGTAGTGGGAAGTGGCGATGTGAAGTGTCTGGATGTGCTTAAAACGAAGCAACCGACATTCTTGGGAGTTGCAGCTATTAGTGATCCATTACGAACCGATGTCCCGCCTGCGGTGAGGGAGTGCCTACGTGCTGGTATTGATGTAAAGATTGTTACGGGTGATACCGCAGCAACAGCTCGGGAGATAGGGCGTCAGACTGGACTTTGGACAGAGCAGGACGGTGAACGTAATATCATTACAGGTGGAGAATTGGCAGAACTGACCGATGACGAACTGACGGAGCGAGCTAATGAACTGAAAATCATTGCTCGTGCAAGGCCAATGGACAAGAAACGTCTGGTGGAAGCCTTGCAAAGAGATGGGCAGGTGGTGGCTGTGACGGGTGATGGCACCAATGATGCTCCCGCCCTTAAGAGCGCCCATGTAGGTCTTTCTATGGGAGCAGGCACATCGGTGGCTAAAGAAGCTTCTGATATTACCATTCTTGATAATTCGTTTTCAAGCATTGCTCGCGCCGTTATGTGGGGACGTTCGCTCTACCAGAATATTCAGCGGTTCATCCTTTTCCAAACGACGGTGAATGTGGTGGCCAGTCTTGTTGTGCTTTTTGGCGCTTTCATGGGAACCGAGTCGCCTCTTACGGTTACTCAGATGTTGTGGGTAAATCTGATTATGGACACCTTTGCCGCTATGGCACTCGCCTCGCTGCCCCCTTCTCATCAGGTGATGAAAGACCCGCCTCGCTCACGCAAAGCCTTTATTATAAATCGAGCAATGTGGCGTTCCATTATATGTACAGGTCTTATCTTCTTTGTTATTTTGCTTGGGTTGCTCTATGTGTTAGAGCATGCCAATGTCACCTCTGTAAGTGATTTCGCCTCTGTGCACATCGGTCGTCGTGACCCGCTCACACCTAAAGAATTAAGTCTGTTCTTCACCATATTCGTGATGCTACAGTTCTGGAACCTTTTCAATGCACGTGCTTTTTCCACAGGGCGTTCGGCATTCAATCTGCGCCATTGTCGGGGATTCCTTTTCATTGCTTTGGTCATCCTTTTGGGCCAACTGCTCATCGTGAACATTGGTGGACAATTCTTCAACGTGGTTCCACTGACGTTAAACGATTGGCTTTTGATAGTTCCAGCCACATCACTGGTGCTCTGGGTGGGGGAATTGCTCCGTCTTGTAGCAAAGCGATCAATGGCTTCAGAAGGATAAAATCGTTATATTTTTGTCGATTTCTTGGTCTGTTTACGCGACATCTCGATTTTTATTTGTATCTTTGCACGCCTAAAAGCATTTTATGTGCATGGAAGAGATTAGGAATTTTTGCATCATTGCCCATATCGACCACGGAAAATCGACACTAGCAGACCGTCTGCTGGAGCACACAAAGACCATCCAGATAACGGAGGGTCAGATGCTTGACGACATGGATCTGGAGAAGGAGCGTGGAATTACCATCAAGAGCCACGCCATTCAGATGGAGTATGAAATGGAAGGAAAGAAGTACATACTCAACCTCATCGACACTCCGGGACATGTTGACTTCAGCTATGAAGTGTCGCGTTCGATAGCCGCCTGTGAAGGTGCCTTGTTAGTCGTGGATGCAACTCAGGGGGTGCAGGCTCAAACTATTTCGAATCTATATATGGCCATCGAGCATGACTTGGAGATTATTCCGGTAATCAATAAGATTGATATGCCTAGCGCCATGCCCGATGAGGTAGAAGACGAAATCGTGGATTTGATTGGCTGCGATCCCAAGGATGTGATACGTGCTTCGGGAAAGACTGGAGAAGGCGTAGAAGATATCCTACGCGCCGTAGTAGAGCGTATTCCGTCACCGAAGGGAGATGCTTCTGCACCGTTGCAAGCCCTGATCTTTGACTCTGTATTCAACTCGTTTAGAGGCATTATTGCCTATTTCAAAATTGAGAACGGAAGCATTCGCAAAGGCGATAAGGTGAAGTTCTTCAATACAGGAATGGAGTATGATGCAGATGAAATAGGCGTACTGAAGATGGACATGATACCACGAACTGAATTGAAGACCGGTGACGTGGGCTATATCATAAGTGGAATCAAGGACTCGAAAGAAGTGAAGGTGGGTGATACAATCACTCATGTGGCACGTCCTTGTACGGCTGCAATCGAGGGATTTCAGGAAGTGAAGCCTATGGTCTTTGCAGGTGTATATCCCATTGATCCCACTGAATATGAGAATCTAAGGGCTTCGCTCGAAAAGCTACAGTTGAACGACGCCTCGCTGACATTCCAGCCAGAGAGTTCTGTGGCACTTGGCTTTGGATTCCGTTGTGGTTTCCTCGGTTTGCTCCACATGGAGATTGTGCAGGAACGGTTGGATCGTGAATTTGACATGGATGTCATCACAACTGTGCCCAACGTGTCGTATATGGTTTACGACAAACAAGGAGGTTCTAAGGAGGTGCATAATCCTTCGGGACTTCCTGAGCAGACGTTGATTGACCATATTGAGGAACCCTATATCCGAGCCAGCATCATTACGGCAAGCACATTTATAGGTCCTATCATGAAGCTGTGTCTTGACAAGCGCGGTGAATTGTTGAATCAGGAATATGTCAGTGGTAATCGTGTGGAGTTGCATTTCATGTTGCCGTTGGGCGAGATAGTGATCGACTTCTACGATAAACTGAAAAGCATCTCGAAAGGATATGCTTCGTTCGACTATCACATTGATTCGTATCGTCCGTCGAAACTCATCAAGCTGGATATACTTCTGAATGGTGAACCCGTCGATGCTCTTTCTACACTGACACATGCGGACAATGCGGTGGCATTCGGTCGCAGAATGTGCGAGAAACTGAAGGAACTAATCCCCCGACAACAGTTCGATATCGCTATCCAAGCGGCCATTGGCGCAAAGATCATTGCGAGAGAAACCGTTAAGCAGGTGAGAAAAGATGTCACGGCGAAATGCTACGGTGGTGATGTAAGCCGAAAGCGTAAACTGCTTGAAAAGCAGAAGAAAGGCAAGAAGCGAATGAAACAGATTGGAAATGTAGAGGTACCGCAGAAAGCCTTCCTTGCTGTGCTAAAGTTAGATTAAAGGAGGAAAATCTAGACAGTCTAGTCAATAGGACAAAAAGGAACAGTCTACTAATAACATAATAGAGATGTTCTGAGAAAATGGGAACATGTTTCTCGCCTTGTGTCGCTGAAGGAAGCAATGAAAAAGGATGGAACATCTGAAAACAAATGGAGGAAAGGACAATGAAAGAATTACAGAACACAAAGCGCGACATTGCTCGCGAACTAGCTCGTCGGTATAGTACGATGACACATGACGAGCTCGACATCTTGGAAAGCGTACTGGTACCGAAGAAGTACGCGAAAGGAGAGAAATTGTTGAAAGAAGGAGATGTATGCAGAAGCATCATCTACATTGACAAAGGATTGCTGAGACAATACTATTTGAAGAATGGCAAGGAAGTGACAGAGTATCTTGCCGTTGAGGGTACTATTGTGATGAGCATTGAGAGCCTTTTCCGCGAAACACCCTCGTTACAGGAGATAGAAGCTATTGAACCCACAATTATATATGAACTGCCAAAGCAACGATTAGAAGAAGTGGCGTTGCACAACGTCAATATCCAGATTCTATACCGTAAGATTCTTGAGGAATCGCTTATACTCTCTCAGGTGCATGCAGACCTTGTGAGGTTTGAGAGTGCCGAGAATCGCTATCGTCGTATGTGTAAACTATCTCCTCAAGTGGCCTTGAGAGCTCCGCTGCTCTACATTGCCAGCTATCTGCAGATGACTCCCGAAACCTTGAGTCGTGTGCGCTCAACGGTGCTCCTCGACTGAAGATGAAATATTTTTTGCTATGCTACCAACATGTAAGAGACTTAGTTTAGCCTTGCTAATGGCTGTTGTTCAAATAGCATGCACGGCGCATTCGACTAAGACAGAGTCAGATGACTCGCAAGAAAGAGGAGACCACGCAGACCTGAATGTGGTTATCCTTGGCGACTCGAATGCATGGATTGGCGGTGATAGCTGCAATCAGCCGAGAGGTTGGAATAAATGGTTTAACGACCGCTTTGCACCAGCATCGTGCTATAGTTACGCACGCAGCGGTGCCACTTGGACCCATACGGCACAAACTCGTAGAAATGTGGAACAAAACATTGCTGTGCTTGGGAACGACAATGTTATATACAATCAAATAGAAAGACTGAAAGAGGCATACGACAAAGGGTTTCAACCCAGCCCACACCTCATTTTGATTGCTGCAGGAACAAACGATGCATGGTTTTCAGACAAACGCCCAGGCATCTACACACAAACGGTATCTCGGGTTTTCAGGACGGCAGAAGGATTCAGTACGGAGCAAACGGCCGACAAAGTGATTTCTCTGGCTGCATGTGTCCGATATGATTGTGAACTGCTGATGCAGTATTTCCCTGATTGTCAGGTGATTCTACTTACACCTCCGCAGACAACAGCTACTTCAACAGAGAAGATTGTCCAGGTGTCCGACGTTATTGAGGCATGTGGTCATCGTATGAGTATTGGGGTGATAAGGCTTGACCAAGAAGCCTGCAACTATGATGTTAGAGAAAAACAAAACAAGCATTTTACAACCGACGGAACGCACAGCTCGGAAGCTGGTGCACGTCGCAATGGGTATTATATAGCCAATCGTGTGTCGTCGATGCTTCAGTTCTGATGTAGCACCAATGTTCAATAGGTAATCTTCAATATGGTTTTTTCCGATTTATTCTTCTTATTTGCTTTTATTCCGTCGTTTGCGTTGTGCTATTTGTTAGCAGCAGGCTTCGACCGAAATAAGGAAGCCTTAGAACAGGGGCCTCGTTATTTCAAGGTGAGGAATCTTACCATTGTCCTCTTTTCGCTGATTTTCTATGCGTGGGGGGAACCTGTATATGTGTTCCTTATGCTTGGCTGTGTGCTGGTCAACTATCTGGTGGGCCTTCTTATTGATGGTCAAGAGCAGCAGGGACGCCGAAAGATGGCTCTAACGTTGGGTCTTATCTGCAACATTCTTATACTTGGCACATTCAAATATCTGGGTTTCTTTGTTGAGCAATTGGCCCAATTGGGCATTATTGTCGATGCCCCCAAGTTATCCCTGCCTATCGGTATCAGTTTCTATACGTTCCAGTCTATTTCCTATCTGATAGATGTCTTTCGTCGTCAGTCGCCTGTTCAGCGTCGTTTCGTTGATTTATTGCTTTACATATCCATGTTCCCGCAACTCATAGCGGGACCTATTGTTCGCTACGATACTGTCGCTAGAGAGATTCACGACCGGCGGGTATCTACTGAAGACCTTTCAGCAGGTATTTATCGTTTTCTGATAGGCTTGGGTAAAAAGGTGATTCTGGCCAATCAGTTATCGGAGATTTCAGATCAGTTCCTTGTTAACGGTTTGTCATCGTTATCAACAGCAGGAGCATGGATAGGCATTATTGCGTATACATTCCAGATTTATTTCGACTTTTCTGGCTATAGTGATATGGCCATAGGATTGGGTCGTTGCTTAGGATTCCATTTCAATGAGAACTTCCGACACCCTTATTGTTGCAACAGCATTACTGATTTTTGGCGGAGGTGGCATATTTCTTTGGGAAGTTTCTTCCGTGATTATGTTTATATTCCACTCGGAGGTAATCGTCGCCATCAAGCAATTAACATTCTTGTGGTGTGGTTCCTCACAGGTATGTGGCACGGAGCTAACTGGAACTTTATCATCTGGGGCGTGTATTTTGGTTTGATCGTGATGATTGAGAAATACACTTTGCTGAAAGTTCACGATTGTATTCCGCGCGTCTTTCTTCATATTTATAGTATGTTGCTAGTGGTGATAGGGTGGGGCATTTTCTATTTTGATGACTTTCAGAAGATGTTGGTTTTCTTCCGTTCCTTCTTTGGAATGCAAGGTGCACTGACCGATTTTGTCGCACAAAGTGCTATTATGGACCATTTCTGGCTTTGGGTTGTGGCGTTGGTGTTCTGCATGCCAGTTCGCTCAGGTATGGCACAATTGGTCGAGCGTTTTACTAAAAGTTCTGATGCTATGCGAAATTCCATCCTCTTTGTTTCCCGCTTAACGATTTCCGTTTTCGTTCTTGTGTTGAGTGTGGCTTTACTTGTTGGTGCCACGAATAATGCATTTATCTACACTCGATTTTAGATTATACCCACGATAATGAACAACCGCTTTTATAAATATGCAAAGGTCCTGATAGTTCTTCTGTCACTATCTATATCTACATTGTCTGCTCAGAAGAACGACCGTTTTATTCCCACTTATCAGAATCATGTAAACGCAACGGACACAGCTCGGCAGCCCAAACCTGGAATTGTTATCGCTGGTGACTCTGCATACGCACGTACTTTTCAGACATATCTTGTTCCAGTTGAAAATGGAACACCTTATGCAGAGGTCGTGAATCAGTATCGTCGGGAGTTTGCTGATAGCATCCGTATCTATTGCATGGTCATTCCTACAGCAGTAGAGTATTATTGTCCAGATATGGCGCGTTCTTGGACACATTCAGAACGTATTTCAATTAACAATATCTATAGCAAACTCAGCGAATCGGTGACGCCTGTCAATGTCTATTCAGTTTTGGGTGAGCATGCGGCAGAACCAATCTATGCTCGCACTGACCATCATTGGCTACCTTTAGGTGCTTATTATGCTGCGCAGGAGTTTGCGCGTGTTGCCGATGTACCCTTCCGTGACATTAGCCATTACGATCGTCGAGTTATAAAAAACTTTGTTGGGAGTATGTATAGGTATTCAGGTCGCGATCAGGCAGTCAAGAACTATCCTGAGGAATTTGTTTATTATGTACCGCGTGATGTTCGCTATGAGACATCGTTTGTTGAATATACGCTTGATAAAAGTCGCCGAAAGGTCATCGGAGAAAGTATTCCCGACGAGAACCGTTTTTTCCAGCCTTATCCCGATGGTAGCAGTTTGTCTTATTGTACCTTTATGGGTGGCGACTATCGTCTTACCCATGTGTCTACGTCTACTCATAACGGACGTCGGCTACTGATACTGAAAGACAGTTTTGGCAATGCCTTACCTGCTTATTTGTTCTACGGCTTTGAAGATATTCATGTGGTTGATTGTCGCTATTTTACCAAGAATTTGGTAAACTATGTACATGATAATTCTATAACTGATGTCTTGTTTGCCAACAATGTGAGCCATGCTTGCCTGCCAGCAACTACGGAATCTTATAAAACCTATCTTGTACAGGGTATCAGTCAAGATCCTAAACCATAATCATCAGCAGTGAATATTTGGATATGAATAGCAAAAAACTATATATAGCACTTGTCACGACAGTGTTCCTTGGCTTCACGGTCGTGTTTCTCACCTTTCCTAGGAGCACTGTTTCCGAACTTGAGAAACGCGAGCTAGCCACATTCCCCGAGTTCTCATGGCAGAGACTTTTTGATGGTTCTTTCACTCGCGATGTGTCATCGTGGTTCAGTGATAGTGAACCCTATCGCGACCGCTTCATGGCTTTGAGCATGGCGGTGAAAGATCGTGAACGCCTTATCCTTTCTGCCGAAGACAATGTTACTTTCCATGCAGCCGAAGAAACACCACAGGAAGGAGAAAAACAAACCGTTGTCGAAGAGGAACCAAATGCAGAGAACCGCGAATTGGCAGAGTATAAGAATAAAGTAACCGCTGAGGCAAACTCCAAGTTTTCACATGCTGGTATCATGGTTATTGGGACGGGGAAGAATGTTCGTGCTCTGATGGCGTATGGAGGAGGTCCGAAGATGGGAACACCGTATGCAGAAATTGCCAATGAATATCAGAAGAAGCTAGGCAGTGGTGTTCAAGTGTACTGTATGGTTATTCCTACTGCGATAGAATTCTACTGTCCGGATAAAGCCCGCAAGAGTACAAAGTCGCAGCGCCTTACCATCAACAACATCTATGGACATCTGTCGCCGCAGGTCAAGGCTGTTGACATCTATACGACGTTGGGCGAACATGCCAGCGAACCTATCTATCTAAGAACTGACCACCATTGGTCTCCTCTTGGTGCCTTCTATGCCGTGAAAGCGTTTGCAAAGGTCGCGGGCGTTCCATTCAAAGATCTTGACAGCTATGAGCAGCATGTCATCCATAACTTTGTTGGTTCAATGTATGGTTTCTCCAAGGACATCTCAATAAAGAATGCACCTGAAGACTTTGTCTATTATACGCCCAAAGGAGTTGACTACACCACAACCTATACTATTTACGATGTAGATAAGGACTATAAGGTTACTGGTGAGCATAAACCTGTCAAGGGACAATACTTTTTACATTACAAAGATGGTAGTGGCGCAGCCTACAGTACTTTTATGGGCGGTGACTCGAAGATTACATGCGTGAAAACCTCAACTAAGAACGGCCGAAAAGTGCTTGTGCTGAAGGACAGCTTTGGCAATGCATTGCCTGGCTATATGTTCTTTTCTTTCGAAGAGGTGCATGTTGTCGACTTCCGTTATTTCCGAAAGAACATCATTGCATACATTCACGATAACCATATTACCGACGTGCTTTTCTCCAACAACGTATTTATGACCTGCTCGTCCAATACGGCCAATAACTATCGACGTTTCCTCACTCAATAGCCAGAGTTTTCAGTCATCATTCTGCTTTGTTGTCAATGTCAAACGATTTAATCGGTTAAATATTGCTTAAAACTGCGGTTATTCGGGGATAATTTCGTACTTTTGCACGAAATATTTGTTACAATATGAAGAAAGGATTGTTTCTCAGCATGCTATGCTTCTCTCTGACTACTCAAGCTCAAGGAGTTTGGGAGACACCAACAGAAGCAGGTCAAAAGGCGGAAGCCACGCAAAGTGAAGTGGCTAAAGTTGAGGTGAAAGACGCAAAGTATCTGGCAGGAGCTGTTCCTGAGGAGAATGGTGAAGTGGTGTGGAGACATGAAATCGTGTCACCTGGTCACACTGCACAGCAACTCTATGACGCTCTACTTGGTCGTCTGAATGAACTTACTCAGGGTGAGAATCAGCTGGAAGGTAGTAAGGTGGCTTTGGTAAACAAAGCCGAATATAAGATTGCTGCTGCCGTCAAGGAGTGGATGGTGTTTCAGAGCACGTTCCTTTCGCTCGACCGAGCCAGGTTCAATTATACCATTCAGGTGGAGTGTCACGATGGAAAAGCGAACATCGAACTGGGACGCATCAGGTATTTCTATGAAATGGTTCGAAACAAGAGCGAGGTGTTGAAGGCTGAGGAATGGATTACTGATAAATACGCAATGAACAAAAAAGGCACGAAGCTTTATCGTGTATCAGGAAAGTTCCGTCGCAAAACTGTTGACCGAGTGGAGGAGATTTTCCAGTTACTGGATAATACCTGTCGTATGATAGGTGCTACAAAGTAAAGTTTTTAAATTGCAGACCCCAATAAATCATATAGATAATAACAATGGCTATAGAGAGTTACCGACACCACCGCAGAGCTTCTGAAGAAGATCCCCAAGATAAGTATATTGTGCTACGACAGTGGCTCAACGCGTTATTCATGATTGGTGCTGTAGTTGGGGTGGCGCTCTATTTCATGAAGAATGAAACCATCGGTACGATCGTTATTCTCGTCTCGATGGTTTTCAAGATGGCGGAGTGCGTTTTCAGGTTTATCAAATAGAATGCACCAGTTTGAGGACCCAATAAGGAGCAGGCACTCTTTCGTCGATGAAATGAAATAGTTATAACCAATTCAGGTTTGAGAAGTAGAATGAAGAGATTAACGATGCTGATGGTTTGCTGGTTGCTTTGCTGCTTGACAATGGTGGCACAGCAACGCTTTGAACAGCAAAACTCTGATGGCTCATTCTCGTCTGTCGATACCGATGGACGTCTTGACTCTGTGCCAAAGAGCGACGGAAAGACCGCACCGCAGGGAATACACGTGTGGACGGTTGACGAGCGATTCGGCGACCAGAAGGTGGCTGTAGTCGACACCATGCAGCATTTGTTCATGAATCATGCGTATATGAGCGGTTTGCGAGGCGAATACAATTCGACGGGCAACCTTGGTGCACCGCGTCAGAACCGTATTTTCATCGACCGCCCCCTTACTTCACAGTTCCCCTTCACCCAGACTTACGATTACTTCAATACTCAGCCGGGAGAGTTCCATTTCACCAACACACTTTCACCCATTACCAATATCACTTACGAAGAGTGTGGTGATAAAAACAATGGCGAGGACCATCTGAAAGCCCTTTTTGCTGTTAATGCCGGCAAAAGGATTGGTTTGGGATTCAAGTTCGACTATCTGTACGGAAGAGGAATCTTCCAGGATCAGAATACTGCCCATTTCAATTATAGCCTTTATGGTTCCTATTTGGGCGACCGTTATCAGGCACATCTGCTGCTTTCAACCAATCATCAGAAGGTGTCAGAGAATGGTGGCATCACCAACGATAACTATGTCACACATCCAGAGAGTTTTGATGACGACTTCCGCGACGATGAGATTCCAGCCGTACTCACTGAGAACTGGAACCGAAACGACAATCAGCATGTTTTCCTTACCCATCGTTATAGCGTAGGTTTCAACCGTAAGGTCCTTATGACAAAAGAGGAAATAGAGGCTAAGAAGTTTGCCATCGAAGCAAAGAAGGAAGAAGAGCAGAAGAAGAATAAGGACAAGCAGCCTGCATTTGCTGGTCGCCCTGACGATGCTGTGATTGCTGGAGATGAACCAACTGCTACTGAGTCAAATGGAAGCGAAGGTCGTATTGCCGTCAGTGGAAAACAAATGGCCGATAGCTTGATCGCTGCTGATAAGAAAGCCGCAGAGGAAACCGAATGGACGAAAAATGAATATGTGCCTGTCACAAGTTTTATCCATACGCTGAAACTCGACAACTACCGTCGCATCTATCAGGCTTATGAGACACCGTCCAACTACTATCTTTCCGATTACGGTTTGCAACAAAAGTATTCTGGCGATAGCATTTATGACCGTTTCCGCCACACGCAGATGGTGAACACGTTTGCCATCTCGCTACTCGAAGGATTCAACAAATGGGTTCCTGCAGGTGTGAAAGGTTTTGTGGCTTCTGATTTACGTCGCTTTGAAATGCCCGACACGACTCAAACTGGTTTCTCTTCGTTCAATGAGCATTCTTTGAGCGTCGGAGGACAAATCATACGCACACAAGGTTCACTTCTGCATTACAATGCTATGCTCGAAACATGGGTGTTGGGCGAAGATGCTGGACAGCTGAAGATTGATGCCAATGCCGATGTCAACTTTAAGTTCCTTGGCGACACTGTACGTCTGGCGGCACGTGGCTATTTCTATAAGCTCAATCCTACGTTCTACCAGCGCAAGTACCATTCGCGTCACCTGTGGTGGGATAACTCCGATCTTGAGAAGGAAACGCGTACTCGAATTGAAGGTCTTTTCAGCTATGAGAAGACCAATACCTCTTTGCGCGTGGCAGTAGAGAATATCAAAAACTACACTTATTTGCAACAGCAATACACGGTGACTGATGCTTATAGCAGAAGTGGAAATACCGTGCAATTGATGCAGTGTTCTGAAGGTATTAACCTGCTCACCCTGCAACTCTCCCAAGACTTCAAGTTCGGTCCGCTTTACTGGGAAACGCAGCTCACTTATCAGAAGTCGAGCAAGCAATCGGTGTTGCCAGTTCCCGATTTAAATGTCTATAGCAACCTCTATTTCAATTTCCGCATTGCCAAGGTGCTTCGTATGCATCTTGGAGCCGATGTGCGTTATTTTACCAAATATGAAGCTCCCGACTATAGCCCCTATGTTGGTCAGTATTGCGTTCAAGGCAATGGCGACGCCAACGTAGAGATAGGCAACTATCCCATAGTAAATGTCTATGTGAACATGCACCTCAAGCGTACCCGTTTCTACGTGGCTATGAGTCATGTCAATCAGGGTTCAGGTGGCGACCGTTTCCTCGTGCCGCACTATCCCCTGCGAGGTCGGACGCTGAGGCTAGGTGTATCATGGAACTTCATGAATTAGTGCCCAATACAGCATTAGCGGAGCTTTGAATAGAATAGTAACGAATATAAGTTAATTAGAAATAAGACAAGATGCCAAAGATTTCAGAACGTGGTTTGGAAATGCCCGAGTCTCCAATTAGGAAACTTGCACCCCTGGCCGCCGCTGCCAAGAAGCGCGGAACGCGTGTCTATCACCTCAATATTGGTCAGCCCGATCTGCCCACACCTCGTGTGGCGCTCGACGCGATCAAGAAGGTGGATCGCAATATTCTGGAGTATTCACCCTCGCAGGGCTATCTGAGCTATCGCGAGAAGCTTGTCAGCTATTACGCGAAATACGATATCAGCGTAACTCCCGACGACATCATCATCACTTGTGGCGGTAGTGAGGCTGTGCTTTTCGCATTCATGTCGTGCCTCAATCCAGGCGATGAAATCATCGTTCCCGAGCCTGCCTACGCCAACTATATGGCGTTTGCTATCTCGGCGGGCGCTCGCATCCGTACAATCGCTACCACTATTGAGGAGGGATTCTCCCTTCCAAAAGTGGAGAAGTTCGAGGAATTAATAAATGAACGCACACGCGCGATACTTATATGTAACCCCAATAATCCGACAGGTTACCTCTATACTCGGCGTGAGATGAACCAGATACGCGACCTCGTCAAGAAATACGATCTTTATCTCTTCTCTGATGAGGTGTATCGCGAGTATATCTATACCGGCTCGCCTTACATTTCGGCTTGCCACTTGGAAGGCATTGAGCAGAACGTCGTACTCATCGATTCTGTTTCGAAACGCTATAGCGAGTGTGGTATCCGCATCGGTGCACTCATCACGAAGAATGCTGAGATACGTCGTGCCGTCATGAAGTTCTGTCAGGCCCGCCTTTCTCCGCCCCTCATTGGACAGATTGTGGCTGAGGCATCGCTTGACACACCAGAGGAGTACATGCGCGATGTGTACGACGAATATGTGGAGCGCCGTAAGTGTCTCATCGATGGATTGAACCGCATCCCTGGCGTCTATTCGCCCATCCCAATGGGAGCTTTCTACACGGTGGCCAAGTTGCCAGTCGACGATAGCGAACGCTTCTGCCGCTGGTGTCTCGAAGAGTTCTCCTACGAGGGCGAAACCGTGATGATGGCACCTGCTTCGGGCTTCTACACCACACCGGGTGCAGGTATCAATCAGGTACGTATAGCATACGTTCTGAAGAAAGACGATCTCGAAAGAGCGCTTGTTGTTCTGAAGAAAGCTCTAGAGGCCTATCCCGGAAGAGTGAACGAATAAAGTGATTGAAAGAGGAATCAAAGTCCTCTCTCCATTCTTTTTCAAAAACGAAATATCTCATTTAGGCGCCTAGTGCCACAAAACATGAATTTTCCCCTTTTCATTGCCCGTCGCATCTATAACGATAAAAGTGTTGGCGATGGCTCATCAGATACAAAGCAGAACCGCCAGGTAAGCAGGCCTGCCATTCGCATTGCTACATTGGGTGTGGCAATAGGTTTGGCCGTTATGATTGTTTCTGTATGTGTGGTCTTGGGATTCAAGCATACGATTCGCGACAAGGTTATTGGTTTCGGTAGCCACATCACTGTCGGTGAGTTCCTGGCCGTGCAGACCAACGATCCGCAACCTATCGAGATGGGCGATAGCATGCGCCGTTATCTTTCAAGCATTGAGGGCGTGAAACATGTGCAACGCTTTGCGATGAAGCAGGGAATCCTCAAGACCGACTCCGATTTCCTGGGAGTTATGTTCAAAGGTGTTGCCGAAGAATATGACACCACATTCCTTCACGAAAACTTGGTGGCGGGTTCTATTCCCCGTTTTAGCGATAAGGCGAGCAAGCAGAAGATACTCATGTCGCAGATGATTGCCGACCAGTTACGTGTGAAGTGTGGCGACCGCATATACGCTTATTTTATCAGCGAAAAAGGTGTACGTCCGCGTCGTTATACCATCGAAGGCATTTATCAGACCAATCTTACGCAATTCGATAAGGTGATGTGTTTCACCGACCTTTATTCTGCGCAGAAACTCAATGGTTGGAACGAAGACCAAACGAGTGGCGCCGAGCTTACGGTAAACGATTTCAACCATGTGGACGATGTGGAAGACATACTGATTCGGAACGTCAACCGCACTACTGACAGTTATGGGCAGACCTATTCGTCGCTTACCATTCGTGAAAGCAATCCTCAGATTTTCTCCTGGCTCGATCTGCTCGATCTGAACGTCTGGATTATTCTTGCCTTGATGGTATGTGTGGCAGGTTTCACGATGATTAGCGGGCTGCTGATTATCATTCTGGAGCGTACAAATATGATTGGTGTGTTGAAAGCTCTTGGCGCGCGCAATTCAACCGTTCGTCACACGTTCCTTTGGTTTGCTGTCTTCATTATTGGTCGCGGCATGCTTATTGGAAATGTGTTGGGCATCGGCATTGTTTTGTTGCAACGATATACTGGTCTTGTACGTCTCGATCCTGCAACCTACTACGTCAGTACCGTTCCCGTTGAGTTGAATATCCCACTCATTTTGCTCATCAATGTGGCAACCCTGATCGTGAGTGTCTTTGTGTTGATTGCCCCTAGTCATCTCGTCTCGCACATCCATCCAGCCAAGTCGATGCGGTACGAATAGCGTTTTGGATGAGGCAACTCACCAAAGGCGGTATTCAATATCGACAATATCGAACAAAAAAATCTAGAAAAAATTCATCCAAATTGGCGGTTTGGGTAAATTTTTTCTAGATTTTTTTTGTGCCCTTTTCAAGTTTCTTTCAGAAAAGCCGTTAATCTTCTAACGTGAGTTCAACGAAAACAATATAAAATAAGTCTTTTCTGAAAAAGACCTACCGACCTACCATGATACCCCTCAAACCCCTATAAATAAAGGGAATCCACGATGGTAGGTCTTTTTCTAACACCTACCATACACCTACCATAGACCTACCATCGTTCAAGCCTTTTGCCGTTGGGGTTTGCGAGTGATAATGGTAGGTTGGTAGATGTTAAACGCAAATGTAGTGAAAGAAGTTTTAGATCCTATCTTAATCTTCGTAACGTGAGTTCGACGAATCCATCATGGAATAAGCCTTTTTCTCGGAAAGACCTAACAAAACAACCATAACAACTCGCTAACGCATATGAATAAAGTGCAGACGTCTATAGTAGATTCATGGTAGGTCTATGGTAGGTGTATGGTAGGTGTTGGCGAAAGACCTACCATGCCTCAAACCCTTTGTAGATGGGCGTTTGAGGGGTGTGATGGTAGGTTGGTAGGTCTTAATTGAAATTATAGAAATAGAGTGGAATATTCTATTTTCTTATCCATATAAAGTATGCCTTTCAAGACTCAATGGCACCGTTTTCTATGATCTAAAGCGTTGCTTTGCATGAGTAAAAACGTCGCTTTCAATGTGCGATATTGTTGCTTTTGAATGTCTAAAGTGGCGAATTTCCTCGCAAATAGAGAAGTAATCTACACTCATTTTCGTCGAACTCGCGTTCTTCTGGCGTCAGAAATAGCACGTCGTCACATGTGGTTCTCCTTTATCCTTCTGCCCATTTTTTTGTTCCCTTTTTCGGTATTGTATGTTGTAATGTGTATTTTTTGTGTGAAAAGAAGAAAATACTGCACAAAATTTTTGTGAATGTGCAAATAAGATGTTACCTTTGCACAATAATTTGAAATTTGTGCAATGAAACAAATCCCGAGTTTCAATTCATATATAGAAACTTCAATTGTCAAGAACTGGGATCAAGATGCGCTTACCGACTACCGGGGAACAACCCTTCAGTACAAGGATGTTGCTCGGAAAATTGAGAAGCTTCACATCCTGTTCGAGAATGGTGGTGTCAGCAAAGGCGACAAAATAGCCCTGTGCGGGCGTAATAGCGCGAATTGGGCCGTTGCATTCTTGGCAACGTTGACCTATGGTGCCGTTGCGGTACCAGTGCTTCATGAGTTCAATGCCGAACAGATTCACAATATCGTGAACCATAGTGAGGCAAAGCTCTTGTTCGTTGGCGATGTTGTAGCTACTTGTATTGATTGCGATCAGATGCCCCATTTGGAAGGTATCATCAATGTTCCCGACTATTCACTCCACCTCTCTCGCTCAGAGCAACTCACCTATGCCCGCGAACATCTGAATGCGATGTTCGGCTCAAAGTTCCCCAAGTATTTCCGCAAAGAGCATGTCTGCTACTACAAGGATTCTGCCGAGGAATTGGCTCTTATCAACTATACGAGTGGCACGACGGGTTTTTCGAAGGGCGTCATGCTGCCTTATAGGGCGTTGTGGGGCAACCTTGATTTCTGTATGGCGATGCTGGGCGATCATGTTCCTTCGGGAAGCAATATGCTGAGCATTCTGCCCATGGCCCACATGTATGGAATGGCCATTGAGTTTATCTTCGGTTTTTGTCAGGGATGCCATTTGTTCTTCCTCACCCGATTGCCGTCGCCGGCCATCATTGCTGAGGCTTTTGCTGAGGTTCGTCCGGCCATCATTATATCGGTGCCATTGGTCATCGAGAAGATTATCCGCAAGAAGGTGTTCCCCAAGATACAAAACAATGCCGTGCGTTTGCTCATGCAGATGCCTGTAGTCAGTAAGAAGGTGAAGCGGAAAATATGCGAAGAAGTGTATAAGGCCTTCGGAGGTCTGGCCTATGAGGTTATCGTGGGTGGAGCAGCACTTAACCAAGAGGTGGAGTCGTTCCTTAAGACCATCGAGTTCCCCATCACCGTTGGCTATGGAACTACCGAGTGTGCACCGCTCATCACGTTCAGCGATTATCACGATTTCGTGCCTGGTTCTTGCGGAACGCCAGTAACCCACATGGAGGTAAAGATAAGTGGCGCCAAGCAGAGTGGTGACCTCGGTGAGATTGTGACACGCGGTCTGAACGTCATGCAGGGATACTACAAGAATGAAGAAGCTACGCGTGAGGCCATCGACGAAGAAGGTTGGTATCATACGGGAGACCTTGGCGTGATGAGTGAAGACGGACACGTGTTCATAAAGGGACGTAAGAAGAACATGCTGCTTGGAGCCAATGGCCAGAACATCTATCCCGAGGAGATAGAAGACAAACTGAATTCGATGGCAATGGTTTCAGAAAGCCTGATCGTCCAACGTGACAATAGGTTGGTGGCGCTCGTACATCCCGACTACGATGGAGCAGGGGAGATGGCATTTACCAATCAAGACCTTCAGGAAGTGATGGAGAATAACCGGCAGGAACTGAATGCAGGTCTGCCTGCCTACAGCAAGATCTCGGCCATTGAGATTCATGTGGAGGAATTCGCCAAGACACCAAAGAAAAGCATTAAGCGATATTTATACAAATAAGGACCTCGATGGTTCATTGTTTGTCAAACATAAAAAAACAAGCCATGAAAGAAATACCAAGTTTTAACGCAATCATCCAGAAGAGCATTGTTGACAACTGGGATCTCGATGCGCTGACCGATTACAAAGGTGCAACATTGCAATTTCATGACGTTGCGCGAAAGATAGAGAAACTTCATATCATGTTCGAGAACAGCGGTGTTGTGAAAGGCGACAAGATTGCCCTTTGCGGACGTAACAGTGCCAACTGGGCTGTTGCATTTCTGGCAACGCTGACATACGGAGCTGTGGCCGTGCCTATTCTTCATGAGTTTACGCCCGATCAGGTGCACAACATCGTGAACCATAGCGAAGCAAAGCTACTCTTTGCGGGCGACGTGGTTTCTACGACCATTGATGCCACGAAGATGCCACTGCTCGAGGGTATTATCTACATACCTGACTATAGCCTGATTATTTCGCGTACCGACAAACTGACGTATGCGCGAGAGCATCTTAATGAGATGTTCGGAAAGAAGTTCCCCAAGTATTTCCGCAAGGAGCATGTCAGTTACTATCATGAGGAGAGTCCCAACGAGATGGCCCTGCTCAACTACACCAGCGGAACAACAGGTTTTTCGAAAGGCGTGATGATTCCTTATCGTGCATTGTGGAGCAACTACGACTTCGCCGAAGACGTGCTCGGAAAGACTATCAAGCGTGGAAACAATACGCTGAGTATTCTTCCCATGGCCCACATGTATGGAATGGCCTTTGAATTCATCTTCGAGTTCTTGCACGGATGTCATGTGTTCTATCTGACACGTGTTCCCTCACCGGCTATTATTGCACAAGCCTTTGCCGACGTTCGTCCGGCCATCATCATTGCTGTGCCGCTTGTCATCGAGAAGATTATTCGCAAGAAGGTGTTCCCCAAGATACAGAACAATCGTATTCGTCTGCTTCTCGGTATGCCCGTCATCAATAAGAAGGTGCGTGAGCGCATCTGCGAACAGGTGGTGTCGGCATTCGGAGGTAATTTCTACGAGGTCATCATCGGTGGGGCAGCATTCAATCAGGAGGTGGAACAGTTTATGCACCGCATCGAGTTCCCCTACACCGTTGGTTATGGTGCAACCGAGTGTGCACCGATTATCTGCTATGAGGACTACAAGCACTTCGTGCCAGGATCATGCGGTAAGGCCGCTCTCCACATGGAAGTGAAAATCAATAGCCGTGATCCCGAGAATGTTCCTGGAGAGATTCTTGCCAAAGGTTTGAATGTGATGCTTGGTTACTACAAGAACGAGGAAGCAACTCGTCAGACACTCGACAACGACGGATGGTATCATACAGGCGACCTGGGTACGATGGATAGTGAGGGAAATGTCTTCATCAAGGGACGTTCGAAGAATATGTTGCTCAGTGCCAACGGACAGAATATCTATCCAGAGGAGATAGAAGATCGGTTGAACTCTATGACGTTGGTCAACGAAAGCATTGTCATTCAGAAGGAGGATAAGCTCGTTGCCCTGATTCATCCTGACTATGACGAAGCCCGTAATTTGGGACTTAGCAATAGCGATTTGGAGAATATCATGGAGCAGAACCGAGTGGAGATCAATCAGGCGTTGCCTTCGTATAGTAAGATTACCGCCGTGCGTCTGCATGAGGAGGAGTTCGCCAAGACACCGAAGAAGAGTATCAAACGATTCCTTTACCAATAAGGACTCGATAATAATAGCAAAAAAACGCGCTACAGCGTGTTCCCGTAATTGTTGCAATGTTGTTTTAAAATGTGGACATTGCATTGGGGATACGCTGTAGCGCGTTTGTTTTGTCTTATATGAGAGCTACGATTGCTTCTGGAGCAGGTCTTGTAGGCGAATGATTTCGTCGCGATACTGAGCAGCTTGCAAGTAATCAAAGCTCTTGGCAGCCTGCTTCATCAGTTCGGTTGTGTCTTCAATGCTCTTTTCCAATTGCTCCTTATTCATCGCACGAGTGATGGGATCCGCCGCCATTGTCATCGGGTCGGGCTCTATATATGGAGCGTAGGTCTTTTGCTGAACCTCCTTCTCCGGCTCTATGCGCTGGCCAGCGGCGAGACTACTTTGGCGAATGGCCTTGACGATTTGTTGCGGAGTGATTCCGTGTTCCTCGTTGTAGCGTAGCTGCTTTGTGCGTCTGCGCATCGTCTCGTCGATGGTTTGTTGCATGCTTCCGGTGATGGTATCCGCATACATGATGACCTTTCCGTTTACGTTTCTGGCTGCACGACCTGCCGTCTGCGTCAGTGAACGATGACTACGCAAGAATCCTTCCTTGTCGGCATCGAGGATAGCAACTAGCGAAACTTCAGGCAGGTCGAGACCTTCACGTAGCAGGTTGACACCAACCAATACGTCGTAGACGCCTGCTCGGAGATCACTCATGATCTTTACTCGGTCGAGTGTAGCCACATCGCTGTGAATATAACTCGCTCTCACTTCATGGTTTTGTAAGTATTCTGTCAATTCTTCGGCCATACGTTTGGTCAACGTGGTCACCAGCACGCGTTCGCCTCTTTCGCTACGCGTTTGTATTTCGTCCAGAAGGTCGTCGATCTGGTTGAAACTCGGGCGTACTTCGATTTCTGGATCGAGCAGACCTGTCGGCCTTATCAGCTGTTCCACAACGATGCCTTCTGATTCAGCCAGTTCGTAGTCGGCGGGCGTAGCTGAGACATAGATGACCTGATGGGTGAGTTCCTTGAACTCTTCGAATTTCAGAGGGCGGTTGTCGAAGGCAGCGGGCAGTCGGAATCCGTATTCCACAAGGTTCTTCTTACGGGCTCGGTCACCGCCATACATCGCTCCAATCTGCGGAACGCTGACGTGACTCTCATCGATAACCAGCAGGAAGTCTTCGGGGAAGAAATCGAAAAGGCAGTAGGGTCGTTCGCCAGCTTTGCGTCCGTCGAAATATCGTGAATAGTTCTCGATTCCCGAACAATGCCCCAGTTCCTTGATCATCTCCATATCGTATTCCACGCGCTCCTTGATTCGTTGCGCCTTGATGGGGTCGCCCACTTCGTTGAAGAAGTCGACTTGCTTCAAAAGGTCATCCTGAATGTTCCTGATGGCATTCTCCGTCTGCTCCTTGCTTGTTACAAAGAGGTTGGCGGGATAGATCTGATAGTCTTCAAATTGCGCCATTCGATGGTAGGAAACACTGTCGAGTTCTTCGATGTTATCGATTTCATCGTCCCACCAAGTCACTCTCAGAATGTTGTCACTATAGGCCATAAATACATCCACCGTGTCGCCTTTCACGCGGAAATTGCCACGTTTCAGTTCGATGTCGTTTCTCACGTAAAGTGCGTCAACCAACCTTCTAAGGAACATGTTCCTTTCCAGTCGCTGACCTTTCTTAATCGTGATGACGCTACCTTGCATCGCCGTAGGTCCCCCCATGCCATAAATGCATGACACCGATGACACAACCACAACGTCTCTGCGTCCCGACAACAATGACGATACGGCAGATAAACGCAACCTGTCAATCTCATCGTTGATGGCAAGATCTTTTTCAATGTATGTGTCCGTCTGAGGTAGATAGGCCTCGGGCTGATAATAGTCGTAGTAGCTCACGTAATACTCTACGGCGTTCTCGGGGAAGAATCCCTTCATCTCCTCGTAGAGCTGGGCAGCCAGCGTCTTGTTGTGGCTGAGGATAAGCGTCGGGCGGTTTATGTTGGCTATGACATTAGCCACCGTAAACGTCTTGCCCGAGCCCGTTACGCCCAAAAGTACCTGAGCCTTGTCGCCACGCTCCAATCCTTCTGTCAGCTGGGCAATGGCTTCTGGTTGGTCGCCCGTTGGTTTGTATTTTGAAGTAAGTTTGAAATTCATATTTGCAAAAATACAAATAAATGCTGATATAAGAAAGCGATTTTGGAACATTAACGTTATTCTTCTATAAATAACGATGATTGGTTGTAAATCATTTGTCAATTACGATTGCAACAGTACATAAAGACAGTACCTTCGAGGTTTTAAAACTAAAATAAACCTAAACTAGACCTTAAGATTGCGATTTTTTGCAAAAAAACGTGTGTGGCGTTTTGTAATTCGTGGATTTTGAGTAACTTTGCACTTTGATATGAAGAAAATACGTTATTTCCTTTCCATCGCCCTCGTGGTGTGCTTATTCTCGAGTTGTGCTAAAGAGTTCAACGCGGTCTATAAGTCTACCAACTATGACTATAAGTATGAGTACGCAAAAGAGTGCTTTGCCAATGGTAAGTACGTTCGTGCCATCACATTGCTCGAGGAGTTGGTGACGATTCAGAAGGGAACAGACAACGGTCAGGAATGCCTTTATATGCTAGCAATGTCGGAGTTCTGTAATTCTGATTTTGAGACAGCTTCAACGTGGTTCAAGAAATACGCTCAGACTTATCCAAAGGGAAAATATGCCGAAATGGCGTCTTACTATGCTGCCGAAAGTCTGTATATGAGTACACCTGAGCCTCGTCTCGACCAGAGTCAGACGGTGCTGGCCATTACAGCCTATCAGGAGTTTATGGATCGTTTCCCCGATGCATCGCTCAAGGATCAGGCTCAGCACAGACTTTATGAGCTTCAGGACAAACTCGTGAAGAAAGAACTGCTTTCGGCCCAACTTTACTATAACTTGGGAACCTATTTTGGTAATTGCACCAATGGCGGTTCCAACTATGAGGCTTGCATCATTACGGCTCAGAATGCACTGAAGGATTATCCCTATAGTTCGATGCGCGAGGACTTCTATCTGCTCATCATGAAGAGTAAGTTTGAGTTGGCTCAGCAGAGTGTTGAGTCAAAGCGTGCCGACCGTTATCGCGATGCTGAGGACGAGTGTTATGGTTTCATCAACGAGTTCCCCGATAGTAAGGAGCGTGCGACGGCCGAGCGATTCATTGCTCAATGCAAAAAGCATACGGCTGAAGAATAAAAAGAGAGTAGGGGAATGAGGATTGGTCTTTCCCAATCTGACATCCCAGGAAACGATATTTCAAGGTAAACAATAAGAATTAAGCATAAGAATAAAATGGATTACAAAAAGTCAAAAGCACCGGTTAATACCGTCACCCGCAACATCATGGATCTTTGCAAGGATACTGGCAACATCTATGAGAGTGTGGCTATTATTGCAAAGCGTGCCAATCAGATTTCCGTTGAGATTAAGCAGGACTTGAGCAAGAAACTTGCTGAGTTCGCATCTTACAACGACTCGCTGGAGGAAGTGTTCGAGAACCGCGAACAGATAGAGATTTCCCGTTACTACGAAAAGCTGCCGAAGCCAACTCTGATGGCTACTCAGGAGTTTATCGAGGGCAACGTCTACTTCCGCGATCCTTCTAAAGAGCAGGCCTAATGATACAGCGTAAGCAAACTCTTTTCTTGTTTCTTGCCTGCATTCTGAACGCCGTTTGCCTTTGTCTTCCCATAGCGCAGTTCGTGCCAGAAGGAATGGGTGTGTCGCATTCAATGACAAATCTCTGGTTGAGTCTTTCGGATGGCAGTTGCGACTTCTCACCTTGGCCGCTTTTTGCATTGCTCATTGTTGCAACGGCAGTATCGCTTTGCAACATTTTCCTATATAAAAACCGAGTGTTGCAATCGCGCATCTGTATGTTCGTCATCCTATTGCTTGTAGCTTGGATTGCCGTTTATGGAGCAATGGCGGTCATTCTCGCGGAAGATACGGCTTCGAAGTTCCAGTTCTCTTTTGCGGCTGTGTTACCTGTAGTGTCGTTGATCCTTGTATTTATGGCTCGTAGCGGCATTATTGCAGACGAGAAACTAGTACGTTCAATGGATCGAATCAGGTAAATGACAGAAGTCAAAGGAAAGAAAGATAAGATAAAAACAATAGAACCCATTATAGAATCGGGCGGTTTCCAATCAGGAAATCGCCCGATTCTATAATAAAGATAATGGTGCTTCTATGTCCATATTGGCGTTCTTCGTAATGAAAATTGGCGCTTTTGATGAGTCATTTTGTCGCAATTGGTTGTGTAAATTGTCGCAATTGGTTGAGTAAATTGTCGAAATAACTCAAGTATTTTGGCGAATTGGACGGAGATTTTCGACGTGAAGAATGTATGAAAATCGTTGTGAAGTTGAATTTTTCAACTTCACACTATAAATAATTGTGTATCAATAAGATACGTGGGTGTGAAGTTGTGAAGTTGATTTTTGAAGCTTTTAATTGAGTTATTGCTGATGTCTTTGTTTGTTAGCATTCGACCCATTCAATGGAACCTAATTTCTTATGTGTGTATATAAACGAAAGGAGCATGGGTTTGTCCCATGCTCCAAATCGATTTGTTCTTTTTCTGACTAAAGCAATTAGAGGCCGAGAGCCTTCTTGGCACCGTCAGCAGCCTTATCAACTGCGCCAGCAGCGGCATCCTTACCACTCTGTACAGCATCCTTGGCAGCGTCCTTAGCGGCGTCGGCAGCATCAGCAGCAGCGTCCTTAGCAGCGTCTACAGCACCTTCGGCAGCATCCTTAGCACCTTCAACAGCACCTTCAACGGCGTCGCCAGCAGCAGCGGCAGCATCCTTAACGGTGCTAGCAGCGTCAATGCCAAGAGCCTTGAAAGCGTCGGTTGCGTTCAGCAGACCGTCAACAGACTCTGTAGGAATGTTTGAAATGCCATCTACGAGAGAAGAGATAGCGGGAATAGAACCTACGGCAGCAGTAATCTTCTCCTTGTTCTCCTTGATGAAGTTCTGAACCTTTGCGAGGTATTCCTTAGCAACTTCGGGGTTCTTTGCGAGGTATTCCTGGATCTTCTCCTTTACGCTGTTCAGAGCGGCTTCGATAGCGCCAGTGTCCTTCTTTTCAAGATTCTCTGTGAGATTAGCAATCACATCGTCAGCGGCCTTGTTAGCCTCTTCTGTGAGAACTGCCAGAGTGTCAACTACTTCAGTTGTGTCTTCTCCTGCGGGAGCCTTAGCTTTGTTGTCGCAACTTGCAAATGTCATACCAACGGCTGCAATAGCCAGAATGAATAATTTCTTCATGTTCAAACACTTTTAGTTAATAAATAATAGTTGATTAAAAACTGGGTGTAAAGATACGCGTTTTATTGATAAGTTGTATCTTTGGTTAAGAGGGTTTAACAAAAATTATTGCTTCTTTTGAGTTTATTATGTAACTTTTTCTGATAGGGCACTTTGCTTTGTCAAAATCCCTGTTTAGAAGGGTGGAAAATCTTTAGAAAGTAATTGCCGGATTTGTAGTTTTTTCGATAAAAACTCTCTAGAGATTTTGCATCTCCGATGGGGCGTCTTTTGTATGTTCAGACGCCCCATTGATGGTTTAGATGAGTTCAACTGAGCGCTTCAGGAAGGCATCGAGTGCAGCACCTTTCAGCATTCCGTTTTGCAACAGAGCCAAATCAATGAGCTGGTGCACCACTTTGTTGCCCTTTGCATAGTCGGCGATGATGGTATTCTTCTTCTCCTTCTGCTCGTTCAGGGCTTTCTCACTAGCGGCAAGCTCGTCTTTTTCTTCCTGTGTAATCTCGTCGTACTTCTTTTTGTTCTGCTCCTGGCGCAAAACCTCCACACGAGCCTGCTGGCCACGAATCTCGCTTTCGATGGGTTTCAGCGCTTCGCTCACGGCCTTCGTCTCGTCGTCGAGCACACGCTTCACGAGCGGATGGTCGGCATTGAGAATCAGGTTGTAGGAGTCGGGCATTGAAGCATAGAAACTCATGCCCTGCTGATAGCGGCTCATGTCCTTCATACGACGCATATACTCGCTCTGAGTGATGACTACCGGCTGGTTCTGCTCGCCAAGCGACTGTACTTCAACAATGAATTCGGCCTTTTCCAGTTTGGGAATCTGCGAACGGAAAGCCTCTGACAAATTGTCAGATTGTGTTGCATCGAGCTCGTTTTTCGGGGCGTCTTCCTTGACGATGAGGCGTTCTACGATGTCTGCATCCACACGGGTGAAGCGACTCTTTTCCAGTTTCTGCTCGAACATCGAAACAGAAGGAGTATCGAGTTGTCCGTCCATCAACAGAATGCTGTAACCCTTCTGGCGAGCGGCCTCAATGTAGCTGTACTGCTCTTCTTTGTCGGTAGCATACAGATAGATGAGGTTTCCGTCCTTGTCGGTTTGGTCGTCCTTTATCAGGGTCTTATATTCATCGAGTGTGAAATACTTTCCGTCTACGTCCTTCATCAGGTAGAAGTCCTTAGCGCGGTCGTAGAAATCTTCCTGAGAGAGCATTCCGTAGTTGATGAAGATCTTCAGGTCGTCCCACTTTTCTTCGTATTGCTTGCGATCCTCCTTGAAGATGCTGTTAAGGCGGTCGGCCACCTTCTTCGTGATGTAGGTCGAGATCTTCTTCACATCGCGGTCGCTCTGCAGATAGCTACGGCTGACATTCAGGGGTATGTCGGGCGAATCGATGACACCATGAAGAAGCGTCAGGAACTCAGGCACGATACCTTCCACCTGGTCGGTGACGAACACCTGATTGCAATAGAGTTGAATCTTGTTGCGCTGGATGTCGAGGTTCGACTTGATGCGTGGGAAATAGAGGATACCCGTCAGGTTGAACGGATAGTCGACATTCAGATGAATCCAGAAGAGCGGCTCGTCGAACTGCATGGGATACAATGCGCGATAGAAGTTCTTGTAGTCCTCGTCTTTCAGTGTCGAGGGCGTCTTCGTCCAGAGCGGCTCCACATTATTTATAATGTTATCCTCATCGGTGTCCACCTGCTTGCCGTCTTTCCACTCGGTTTTCTTTCCGAAAGCTATGGGAACTGGCAGGAATTTGCAATACTTCTGAAGCAATTGCTCAATCTGAGCCTTCTCCAGATACTCCTTGCAATCGTCGTCGATGTAGAGGATGATGTCCGAACCACGATCTTCGCGTTCAGCGTCTTCGATGGTGAACTCAGGACTACCGTCGCAGCTCCACTTCACGGCCTTTGCGTCTTCCTTGTAGCTACGCGTAACGATTTCCACCTTCTTTGAAACCATGAAGGAAGAGTAGAAACCAAGTCCGAAGTGACCGATAATTTGGTTGGCGTTGTCCTTGTATTTGTCGAGGAAGTCGGTAACGCCAGAGAATGCAATCTGGTTGATGTATTTGTCTATTTCCTCTTCGGTCATGCCGATTCCTCGGTCACTGATGGTGAGTGTTCCCTTCTTCTCGTCGAGGGCAATTCTTACGGTAAGGTCGCCCAATTCGCCTTTGAAGTCGCCACGATCGGCAAGCGTTTTCATCTTCTGGGTGGCGTCTACGGCGTTGCTCACCATCTCACGCAAGAATATCTCATGATCACTGTAGAGAAATTTTTTGATAACGGGGAATATGTTCTCAGTTGTAACCCCGATGTTTCCTTTTTGCATATCTATGTTTTATTTTGAAATTCTCATGAACACAATTACAAACATCGTGCCAAAGCCCAAACAAATCGCCAAATGTAACCAAAAGAATGCAAAAATGTTTCATTCACAATTTTTATATACAAAAATGATGTGACAAAAAGAAATTTTGATTATCTTTGCGGTGGTTAAGAGACCGTTCACAAGAATCATGAAAGAGAAAAACCGTACGTTTGAGACAATTTCAGAATACTATGCCGGGCATCGGGATGAATTGCTCGGATATGTAGAGAGACAGTTGCAATATGCTGCAATTGCCGAGGATATTGTCCAGGATGTTTTTCTCCGCCTGTTGCGAAGCGACAAGATGATTACACCCGTCACACTCCCGGGATTGGTCCATACCATTACTCGCCGTTTGATCTACGACTATTGGCGTCGTCGTCGTTCGGCCGAGGAATTTGAGCATTACCTTGCATCTCATCCGCAGACACAAGCCAACGATGTGGCGTCGGTCTACAGCTCTGCCGAGATGCACCAGTTGCTCGAACGAGGCATTGTCAGACTTTCAGAGCGGCAACGCCAGGTGTATAGCATGAATGTATTTGAGGGAATGAAAGTCAAGGAAATTTCCGAAGCGTTGCAGATGAACTACAAGAGTGTTGAAAACCACCTTGGAGCAGCGCGAAGGGAAATGCGAACATACGTTGCGCGAATGCTTGCGTAGCGCAAGAAAAAAGATTAATCGATAGGTAGTTTTTTAAGGTTAACGAAGCCCCTGTAGGCGTAGAGATACGCGAAACAGGGGCTATTTCTTTTTGCTCGTTTCTGATTAGTTCTCCTTTACGGCCATCACGCCATCTTCGAGCAGCTCTGGATGAAGATAGATGGTGCGTACGAAGGTGTCTGTACCGAGCACGATGGTTGTGCGGGTATAGCGAAGTTCAGGAAGCTTCTTGTAGGCACCATATTTGATGGGTTTCTTGAAGATCGGATCGTTCGCCTGGGTCTCTTTTTGTAGTTTCCCAAGGGTGTTGTCATCAATGCGGTTGGTGGTGGCGAGAGGTTTGCACGATACGTAAGTGGGTTCGCTCTTCAAGTTCTCGTTCAGGAAGTCCTTGACGATGCCTTCCGCCTTGTACTTATCTCCACACGACACCAACAAAGCCATGACCGCAAAGGTCATGGCTGCTGTTCTTATGCTTTTGTATCTCATGCTTTTGCGGGAACGTTTTTAAGCATGTCAGTCAAATGATCCCATACCATCTGTACGGTTGGAATGTGCAGACGCTCATCGGGAGAGTGGACACCGCGCAGGGTGGGGCCGAAGCTCACCATGTCGAGATGGGGATATTTCTCAGAGAAGAGACCGCACTCAAGACCAGCATGAATGCCCAGAACCTTCGGGTCTTTGCCGAAGAGTTTCTTATAACTCTCAACGGCAAGAGCAGTCAGTTTGCTATCGGGATTCATCTTCCATGCGGGATAGCCGTCGCCCTGTACCACCTCAGCACCAGCCAGCTGGAACACGGCCTTGATGGTTGCTGCCTGATTGTCGAGTGCACTCATCACGTTTGAACGCTGAGAAGCCACCACGATGACTTCGTTCTCACGCGTCTCAACGCTGGCCACATTGTTCGAGGTCTCTACCAACCATGAAATCTCTTCGTCCTGACACATGGCAAACACACCATTGTCTACGGCTTGTAGCGCCTGGATCAGACGAGTGCTTACCTCAAGAGGCATAACGGGCTCGGCTTCAGCGCTTTCCATGTTGAAGTTCATGGTCTTTTCGGTGACGTGATACTCCTCTTCCACCTCGCTGGCGAAGATGTTCCAGTCGGCACGCACCTGCTCTTTGGCGGCTGTAGGAACGGCAAACACGATGACACCGTCGCGCGGAATGGCATTGTGAAGTTTGCCGGCATTGAACGAAGCAAGGCGAAGTCCGCAGCTCTCCTGCACTTTGTAGAGGAAGCGGGCCAGCACTTTCAGGGCGTTTGCGCGTTTCTTGTTGATGTCGTCGCCAGAGTGTCCACCGATGAGCCCTTTCAGAGATGCACGCAGGAAGAACATACCTTCGGGAGCTTGCTCTTTGCTGAAGCTGAACTTGGCTGTGGTGTTGCGGCCTCCGGCACACGAAACAAAGATCTGTCCCTCGTCTTCAGAGTCGAGATTGATGAGCATGTCGCCAGTCATGAATCCTGATTTCATACCCTCAGCACCAGTGAGTCCTGTCTCCTCGTCGCGGGTGAACACGCATTCCAGCGGTCCGTGAGCAATGTCGTCAGAGTCGAGAATGGCCAACTCTATAGCACATCCAATGCCGTCGTCGGCTCCCAGCGTAGTTCCCTTTGCACGGAGCCATTCACCGTCAACACAGGTTTGGATGGCATCTTTGTTAAAGTCGAACTCCACGTCGACCAATTTTTCGCAAACCATATCCATGTGGCTTTGCAAGATGATGGTAGCGCGATCTTCCATGCCTGGCGTTGCCGGCTTGCGGATAATCACGTTGCCCGTTTCGTCGACAGCGGTCTCCAGATGATGGTTTTCACCAAACGATTTCAGGAATTCAATCATCTTTTCCTCATGCTTTGAGGGGCGAGGAATCTGGTTAATACGTGCGAATTGTTCGAACACGCATGCGGGTTTCAGTTCAATTTTATTCATCATTTTACTTATATTATTAATAATTGTGTACTTTTTTAAGATTTTACTTTCCCACCTTTTTTCTTTTTATTACCTTTGCAACCAAATTGCAATGTGCAAAGATACGAAAAAAATTCTACATAGTTAATAAAAATGCTAGAAACACTCATCTTAAGCGTGTTAATAATTGCTATCGGGATGGCTTTGCTATGCATAAATTTGCTGCTCAAGAAGAATGGAAAGTTCAAGTCGTTTCATATTCATGACAGCGAAGACATGCGAAAACGAGGCATCCATTGTGTGGTTGATCAGGACCGCGAGATGAGGCAACAGAGCGAAAAAACGAAAAAATCAATCAATAATAAAAGTAAATGAAGAAATCATTATTTGTGGCCATGGCCGCCGTTTGCGCCCTGGCATCGTGCAACAACCAGGCACCCAAGATGGATGAGAAGGCACAGGCTGCGGCTCCTGCAGAGCTGAAAATCGCCTACGTGGAAATGGATTCCATTCAGACGCAGTACAAATTCTGTAAGGATATGGAGCCGACTCTCGAGAAGAGAGCACAGAACTCGCGCAACACGCTTGCCCAGAAGCAGCAGTCGTTGCAGACAGCTGCTGCAAAGTTCCAGCAGGATTTGCAGAACAATAAGTATACACAGGCTCAGGCTGAGCAGGTGAATGCTGGTCTTCAGAAGCAGAACAGCGACTTGCAGGCTCTGGCTCAGCGCCTCGACACGGAGCTCGCTACCGAGCAGCAGAACTATCTGCAGGCTGTCAACGACTCCATCCAGCATTTCCTGGAGCAGTATAACAAGAGCAAGAAGTATGCGTTTATCGTCACCAAGGCTGGTCTTCTCTATGCTGATCATGCCTACGACATCACTGCTGAGGTGGTGGCAGGACTGAATAAGTCTTATAAAGGTCTGAGCGCAAAACCGGCAGCTGCCGCAGCCAAGAAGGACGAAAAGAAATAAGTAATCCGACAAGTTGCTTTCGCAAACGCGACAGTTTGCAAAGAAAAAATCTAGAAAAAATTCGTGCGAATTGCCAATTTCGACGAGTTTTTTCTAGATTTTTTATATGACTACTCTCAATCTTGCTCCGTAATGTGAGTTCGAAGAAATTAGGAGTAGAGTGTTTTTCTTTTAACAAGGCAATAAGATTACATCTCTATGATATGCGTTTAATACCTACCGACCTACCATGACCACTCTCAAACGCCCACCAGCAAAGGGTTTGAGATATGGTAGGTCTATGGTAGGTGTTGGGGAAAGACCTACCATTGATCTACCCCTTTATTTATAGGCGTTTGAGGGGTGTGATGGTAGGTCGGTAGGTCTTTTCACGAAAAAGCTTATTCCATGTTTGTTTTCGTCGAACTCACGTTCCGTAAGAATATCAGTGTTGTGTTTTTAGTTTGTAGGTATTCTCTTCAGGATTCAGTTCGCTATGGTTCTGAAGTTCAGAAAGAGGGGAGTGTGATGTAGATGGGCTAGGGGAGCAAATCGCAAGTTTTTAGAGGTTGGTATATAAAGAAAGGATGTGCTTTTGCAAACACATCCTTATTTAATTCTGAATACTTGCTTGTTCAATTGTTGAAGTGCGACTAAAGCGACTCGTCGTCTGGCCGTTCTATCTGGCGGTGCCTAATGACAGGCTTATGCTGCTTGCGACTGAGCCAGCGAGCCTTGCGCTCTTCGTATTCCTCGTGGTGACGTTCCAGAAAGTTGTCTGCCATCAGATGGTTGTTTTATTTGTCAGGAATGTTCGTTAAGAAAGTCGCTCCTGCATCATTTGTTGGAGAACTTGCTATAGATGATGCTCATCTTCAGTGCGTCGTAGGGATTTTGCGTTCCGCCAACAAGACGTGTGCTCGAGAGCGACATGTCGTGCGTTACTCTGACTATGCTTCCGTTGGTTGACGTAAGTTTGACGGGTATCAGCACCACTTTGTTCCAGTTGGGGTGTTCGGCTTCCCAGTTGGAATTACTTTTCAGTCCGTTGGCGCGGGCTTCAGCCATGTGGCGGATAAGTCCTGAGATATTGCTGAAAGAATAGGCGTTGGCCGAGTACGACGTTACAAATGTCTGCTTGTTGTCAATGTTCTTTCCTTTCTCAAAGAAGGTGTACATGCTGTCGCGTTCCACCATGAGCAATGACGAAGGAACGCTCAGCGTATTCGAACCATGAACGTTGTTGTTGATGCGGCTAAATTTCAGCTTTGCAGAGTTCAGCGTGTCGTTCGCATGGTTGAGTGTAATGTCGTTGACGGGCAGTTCCACTTCGGTGAAGATTCCGGCAGGACTCTTCAGATAGGTGCAGGTGGGATCTTCTGCCAACTGCTTGATTTTCTTTTGGTCGTTGGTGATGTGAGTGGCCTGAAGCACCTCTTCGGTGCCAGAGAAACGGGCTACACCAACACTGACATTATCTCCAGACTTCACGCGGAAATAAACGCTAATCCAACTGATGTCTATATAGGCCATGCATCCAAGGCCGCCTGTGGTCTTCACATAGAATCCGGGACAAACATTGTGGATGAAGTTATAGGAGTTCTTGAAATAGTTCGGGTTTTCGTAATACTTCCGCATGATGTACGTGCCGAAGTTGTTGTAGGTCTTTCCGTCTTTGTCGGTGTAGGGCTCGTTCAGCGAGATGCGGATGCTGGGCGAATAGTTGCTTGTGGCGCGCAGGCTGTCCTTGACACTTTGATCGCTGAGCGTATAGGTCTTTTTCTTACAGATGCCACCTTCGCGGATCAGGCCGTTGGCCATGGGATCGTAGTTGGAATAATAGCGTACTCCCTCCTGCATGGGCGTTGCCATCTCGTAGGCTGTGGCCTGCATGGTGGTGAGTGAATCACCGAAGAAGCTGGAGTAGAAAAGCTGGATTTCGCAAGAGTCGGCTATGATTTCTCCATCCTGAACGCTGACGATACTATCAGTAGCGGGGAAACGATAGTCTTCAAAGGTGTTGAACTGCACCATGAAATCGCTGGAGATACGCGCACCAGTCTCGGGGTCCTTGATGGTTCCCAGATAACCTATTGTGCTACGTGAGAAGACGGAGTCGGCAACAATCGAACGACTGCTCACATTGAACGTGTCAGTCGTGATTTGCAAATGGTCCATGTTATCCGTCAGAGATGTTCCAATCGTATCAGTCGTGTCGTCGCACGAAGCGATACACACGGCAAACAGCATGGCAGCTGCCAGTGTTTTTGCTTTCATTGAAGTTGATTCTTAATGAAATAAATATATTTGTAAACCTATTGACTATTTGGAAATGGTTATACAGTGCCGTCGATCACCTGATCGTAGAAAGTGTCGTAAGCATCGCCGAAATCGCTTTCGCCCGGATATCTCATGAGCGGTTTGCCGTTGTCGAGGGCGTATTTCAGCAGGTCTTCGTTCACTTCGTTGCCGGCTTCAACAATACCATCGCTGTAGTCGATGGCCAGTTTGCCCAATTCCATGAAGTCGAATTTCTCGTTGTATTTGTCGAGAAGCGATGCTTTTGCCTCACGGAATTCGATGCCTCGCTTGAAGTTTTCTCCCAAGTCGTTCTTCAGTTCTTTGCTGAAAAGCGATGTGATAACTTTCGTATTTGCAAACCAAGGCTCATCGTGATAAGCGGTCTTGATGTAGAGAGGCACAACGGCACTCATCCATCCCTGACAGTGAATGATGTCTGGAACCCAGCGGAGCTTCTTGACCGTTTCGAGGACGCCACGAGCAAAGAATACGGCGCGCTCACCGTTGTCGGGATACTCGATGCCGTTTTCGTCGGCTTCCATCTGGCGACGGCTGAAGTAGTCGTCGTTGTCAATGAAGTAGACCTGAATGCGGGTTGAAGGGATAGAAGCCACCTTGATAATCAGAGGGTGGTCGGTTTCGTCAATAATGAGCATCATTCTCGACAGGCGAATTACCTCATGGAGTTGTCCACGACGCTCGTTAATGGTTCCCCATTTTGGCATAAATGTGCGAATCTCATAGCCTTTCTCTTGAATGGCTTGTGGTAGATTGCGACCAAGGAGCGAGAGTTCGCTATCTGGGACATACGGCGTGATTTCCTGATTGATGAACAAAACTTTCTTTGCTTTCATAATGCTCAATATATTGATTCGTATGCAAAGGTACAAAAAAAATCTCGTAAAACGTCAAGTTTTTGGTTTATTTACGGAAAACGAGGGGATTATTGGCAAAAATTAAAACAAAAATCGCCATAAATGATGTAATATAAAACAAAAATAAGGACACTCTTTGTTGCCTGCACTCTTCCTTCGGAAGTCACATTTTCACGCTATTGAAACAAAAGAAGAGCACTCAGCTTCGCCGGCGCTCTTCTTGATAAGATTGTATTTTCAGGCTATGAAGCCAGAAACTTCAGTACATGTTTGTTATTCGATGACAACAAGCGGGGTGTCTTCCATGACGCTGTCGCCAACATTAACGAGCACAGCCGTCACCTTTCCGCCCTTGGTGGCGTCGAGGTTGTTGGCCATCTTCATGGCTTCGAGCACCACAACGGTGTCGCCAGCCTTCACCTCGTCGCCCACAGCCACCTTGATGTCTGTGATAACGCCAGGCAGAGGAGCCTTGAGAGCGTTGTTGGTGTTGACAGGACCTGCGGCTGCTTTCTCCGTTGGAGCGGCTTCTACCTTTGCTGCACCAGTCTTGACCACTACCTTCTTCTTCTCGGGTTCTGGTTCTTTCTCCATCTCCACCTTGAAGTCTTCGCCATTCACGGTAACATTGGCAATGTTCTCAACGATGTCACCAATCTGAACGTTGTATTCCGTTCCGTTGATTATATACTTGTACTCTTTCATACTTTCACGGTTTTTGTTATTAAGGATGCTGGGTCATTGTCAACATGCGGGAAGACCAGTCGGAGTGGTGCTCCTTAATTGTGATAATGCCGGTTTCCTTGTCGTGTACGTTATTGCCTTGGAACTCATGCATAGCAAGAGCGATGGCAGCATACACTTCATTGTTTGCTTTTCCCATTATTATTCTTTTTGGTGTCTTTTATTACATCGGAATATTGCCATGTTTCTTGGCGGGCAGACCCTCACGCTTGGTAGCAAGCTGTGCGAGTGCACGACAGATGCGGAAACGCGTGTTGCGCGGTTCGATAACATCGTCGATGTATCCGTACTTGGCTGCCTGATAAGGATTGGCGAAGAGGTCGCTGTATTCCTGTTCCTTTTCTGCCATGAA
>JAILAI010000176.1 GCA_024681705.1 Prevotella sp. | reverse complement strand
CCGTTTTTGAGCACTTCCTCTTCATTGTCAAGAAAAACACGCGATTTTATTTTGTCTTGCCCTCGATTTTTATTAACTTTGCATCATCTTTGCAACGTTAACTTATGAGAAACCTTAAAAGATGCTTATTGATAGCCCTTGCCACAATGCTAAGTCTGACGGCTGGGGCTCGTGAACGGAAATCGTTTGATGCCGATTGGCGCTTTGTGTTGGCCGATTCGGTTCAGATGGCAGAAAAGAACTATAGCGATGCTCATTGGCGGAAACTCAATCTGCCTCACGACTGGGCCATCGAGGGCGACTTCTATGCTGGTAATCCTTCGGGTGCTGGTGGCGGAGCCTTGCCTGGTGGAGTAGGGTGGTACAGAAAGCATTTCAACGTGGAGCTAGGCTCTAAGAAATTCTTCGTGGAATTTGATGGAGTCTATATGAATAGTACCGTCTATGTGAATGGTAAGGAAGTGGGACATCGCCCGTATGGTTATAGTTCGTTTGAATATGACATTACTCCTTTCTTAGTGGATGGCGACAATGTGATTGCCGTGAAGGTTGACAATAGCGACCAACCTAACTCGCGTTGGTATTCAGGTTGTGGCATCTATCGGCATGTGTGGCTCACAAAGGTGAACACGACGCATGTAGCGCATTGGGGAACCTATGTGACGGCTATGCCTTCGAAGAATTTGCGCAAGGCCGTTATCGACGTAGCGGTGGAAGTGGAGAATGCCACGAAGGATACGAAAGTGAAGAACATTCTGCTCGATGCCAGTGGGCGTGAGGTCGCCTCCGCAACGGCCACACTTCGAAACGCTGCTTACCGTAGCCAGCTGAAGTTGAGCAATCCACATCTGTGGACACTTGAGACCCCTTATATATATAAGGTGAGAACCGAAGTACGTATTGGTAACGAAATTGTTGATGTATATGAAACCAATACGGGAGTGAGGAGCTTCCGTTTCGACCCCGAGACGGGCTTCTCACTCAATTTGAAGTCAATGAAACTCAATGGCGTTTGCGAGCATCACGACTTGGGATGTCTCGGTGCGGCTTTCTATGACGATGCGATGCACCGCAAACTCACCAAGCTGAAGGAAATGGGCGTGAACGCCGTTCGTTGTTCGCATAATCCCCCAGCGCCTCAATTGCTTGACATGTGCGACACGATGGGCATTATCGTGATGGATGAGTCGTTCGACATGTGGAGAAGGAAGAAGACACAAAATGACTATGCCCGATTCTTCGACGAGTGGCATGAGCGTGACCTTACCGATCTCGTCAAGCGCGACCGTAACCATCCGAGCATATTGATGTGGTCGATAGGCAATGAAGTGCTGGAGCAGTGGTCGAGTGCCGAAGCCGATACGCTGACACTTGAGCAAGCAAACCTCATACTAAATGCGGGACATGATGCCTCGACGTTGGCCAAGGAAGGCGAGCTGAGTGTGAACTCATTGCTAACCCAACATCTAGCCGAACTGGTGAAGAAATACGACACCACTCGTCCCATTACGGCAGGTTGCAACGAACCCGATCCCAACAACCATCTGTTCAAGAGCGGTGCTATCGACATCATTGGCTTCAACTATCACCATCAGTGGGTGAAGGATGTCCCGAAGAATTTCCCTGGGAAGCCCTTCATCTTCTCAGAGAGCGTTTCGGCATTGCAGACGCGTGGCTACTATATGATGCCCTCCGACTCTGTCTATGTGGCACCCAAGGAGTGGTGGCTACCTTATACTGATCCTTCCTACATGTGTTCGGCATACGATAATATGCACGCCTCGTGGAGTTCCACTCATGAGGAGACTTGGGATGTGGTGAAGCACAATGACTTTGTTGGTGGTCAATTCATCTGGACGGGTTTCGACTATATTGGTGAGCCAACGCCTTATAGCTTCCCGGCTCGAAGCAGCTACTTTGGCATCGTCGACCTCGCTGGTTTCCCCAAGGACACCTATTATATGTATCAGAGCGAATGGACTCAGCGTCCCGTTCTTCATCTGTTCCCTCATTGGAATTGGTTGCCCGGACAGACTATCGATATGTGGTGCTATTATAATCAGGCCGATGAGGTCGAGCTTTTCATCAATGGCAAGAGTCAGGGCATTCGTCGCAAGGCCGATAGTCATCAGTATCATGTGATGTGGCGTGTGACATTCGAACCAGGTGAGGTGAAGGCTGTTGCCCGAAAAGGAGGTAAGGTGGTTCGTGAGCAAGTTATTAAGACCTCTGAAGCTGCTACCAACGTGCGCCTTTCTATCGATTATAAGGGAAAGAATCTGACCTTTGTGGCCGTTGACATCGTCGACAATAATGGTACGCTTTGTCCGTTGGCCGAAAACCAGGTGTTCTTTGAGACCGAAGGTTTGGAAATCGTAGGTGTTGACAATGGTTGTCAGACATCGATGGAGCGCTTTAAGGACAACAAGCGCAAGGCATTCTTTGGAAAATGTCTTGTCGTCGTCAAGGGAAAAGGTCGCCTGAAGGCAAATGCAATCGGATTGAAAACGTCTGAAATAACTATTCCATAACTCAATGAAAAGAATACTTTTTACTGCTATTGTATCAGCGTTCGTATTTGTTGCGAATGCACAGAAACCTATCTATCTGGACACTTCCGCACCATTGGAAGATCGTGTTCAGGATGCATTAAGCCGCATGACGGTTCACGAGAAAGTTCAGATTCTTCATGCTCAGAGCAAGTTCACTTCTGCTGGTGTTCCTCGTCTGGGCATTCGTCAGCTGAATATGAGCGACGGTCCTCATGGCGTACGTGCTGAGGTGGATTGGAACTCGTGGGCACCAGCGCAATGGACCAACGATTCTATTGTCGCCTTTCCCTCACTCACTTGCTTGGCCGCTACATGGAATCAGGACCTTTCAAGTCTCTATGGCAATGCCATCAGCGAGGAGTTTGCTTTTCGCGGAAAAGATATCCTTCTAGGTCCGGGCACAACGATTGCTCGTGTACCTCTCAATGGTCGTAGCTTTGAGTATATGGGCGAAGACCCCTATCTGGCTGGCGAGATGGCTTATCCTTATATCGTAGCTGCTCAGAAGAATGGTGTCGCTTGTTGTTTGAAGCATTTCTTCTTGAACAATCAGGAAACCGACCGCTTCACCGTGAATGTGAATGTCAGTGAGCGAGCGGTGCGCGAGATTTATCTGCCTGCTTTTGAGAAATGTGTGAAGAAAGGTGGCGTTTGGACCATGATGGGTTCGTATAATCTTTGGAACAACGTGCATTGTTGTCAGAACGACTCTTTGCTGAACAAGATTCTGAAGAAGGAATGGGGCTTTGATGGAGCCGTGATTTCCGATTGGGGAGGTGTCACCGACACATGGCAGGCTGCCCTTGGTGGTATGGATATCGAAATGGGTTCGTTCACCAATGGTAAGACCGAAGACCATAGTATGGGTTATAATACTTATAACCTTGCCGGCCCTTTCGAGAAACTCATCAAAGAAGGTAAGATTCCGATGTCGGTGCTTGACGATAAGGCCGCACGCGTGCTTCGCACCATCTTCCGCACGGCCATGAATCCCAATAAAGCATTTGGCTCGCAATGTTCTGAGGCTCATTATGAAGCATGTCGTGCGATAGGCGAGGAGGGAATCGTGCTGATGAAGAACAATGTCGACAAGAAGTCGAAACAGGCTTTATTGCCAATTGATGGCGCAAAGTATAATCGTATTCTAGTGGTCGGTGAGAATGCTACACGTGACCTTAGTGAAGGCGGTGGTTCATCAGAGTTGAAGACATTGCGCGACATTAAACCTTTGGAGGCTCTTCAAGCAGCGTTTGGCGACAAGATTGACTATGCTCAGGGTTATTATAGTGGGCAACCGATGTACGATAACGTAGAAAAACTCGATCCAACTCGTCAATCTGCCTTACGCGAAGAGGCGCTTAGCAAAGCGAAGAATGCCGATCTTATTATCTTCATTGGTGGAATGAACAAGAACACCAAGCAAGATTGTGAGGCCAACGACCGCGAGGAATACAACCTTTCATTCGGACAGGATGCTCTCATTGCTGATTTGGCAAAGATTCAGAAGAACATCGTCGTTGTCACCTTTGGAGGCAACGCTTTCGCTACACCTTGGATACAACAGGTTCCTTCGTTCCTTCATTGTTGGTATCTGGGTAGCATGTGTGGAGAGTCGTTAGCTAATGTGCTGACAGGTAAGGTGAATCCCAGTGGAAAATTGCCTGTAACCTTCGGTAAGAAGCTTGACGACTATGCTTGCTTCCAATATGGCAAAGAGGGCTTCCCCGGTGTCGACAAGCAGGTTTATTACAAGGAAGGAATCTATGTGGGCTATCGCCATTTCAATTCCCATAAGATTCAACCACAATTCCCCTTTGGTCATGGTCTTAGTTATACTACTTTCCGTTATGGCAAACCAAGTTTGTCTTCGAAGGAGATGTCTAATGGCGGCTCACTCACGCTTAGCGTTGATGTAACTAATTCTGGAAACATCGCCGGAAAGGAAGTGGTGCAACTCTATATTCAAGACGTGAAGTGTAGTGTTGACCGTCCGTTGAAAGAGTTGAAAGGCTTTAAGAAGGTTTCATTGAAACCTGGTGAGACACAGACCGTTACCTTTACCATTACACCAGAAGAACTCAAATTCTTCTCGGAGAAAAACCACGATTGGGAACTTGAGCCTGGACGTTTTAAGGCCTATGTCTGCTCTAGTGAAACCGATGTGCGTGGTGTAGCTGATTTTGAATTTAAATAAAAAAGAATAATGGATTGCATGTTTGGTTTAGTCCTTATATGCAATCCTTTCATATTATGAAGATCAATCAAATGAGAATCAAGACATTTTTTGCAATGTTTTTGGCATTTGCCTCTACGCAGGTAGCCAATGCACAAATCCAAACGAATGCAGGTGTTCAATACCTGCAATGTATGCCCAAGGACATGTCGACTGACTTCAGTGATTTGTCCCATACTTATTTCTTGGCCGACTCGTTGGCTACGTTCGATGTCGCTACTGGCGAGGGCTTGGTAAATTGGAAGCGTTATCGTCTTTCTCCTCGTCAGGCATTTAATCTAAATGGTTATTGGCCTGTTCGCATGCAGATGCTCGACTTTCCTGATGCCGCATACGAGAATGACCCCAATCTGAAGTTGAAGATAGATTTTGTGAGTCCCCGCACGGTTCGTGTCAGAATGCTTACTACACCCGTAGAGACGCAAGCCGACGATGCTAGTAGTCTGATGTTGGCCGGACCTGTTCCCAAGTCGTCAGCATGGAAAGGTTCAACTGAGGGCAATGCCGTAGTCTATCGTAGCGCTTACGGAAGTATTGAGATTCAAAAGCACCCGTGGCGTCTTGTCATCAAGGATGCAAAAGGGAAGATATTGACACAGACTCGTCACATTATTGACAACGATTCTTCGCAAATCAAGCTTCTGCCGTTCTCGTTCATCAAACGTGGTAATGATAATTCACGTAGCATAAATCCCGTATTCACGCTAGCTCCAAGTGAACGCATCTATGGTTGTGGAGAGTCTTTCACTCAGTTGAACAAGGTGGGGCAGAAGGTGCATTTGTCTGTCACCGATCCACAAGGACCTGAATCCGATGGGCAATACAAACCCGTTCCCTTCTTCTTTTCTAATCGCGGCTACGGCATTTTCATGCATACATCTGCTCCCGTCACTTGCGACTTTGGTCAGAGTTATATCGGTGCCGACCGTCTCTTTATGGCTGATGAGAAGATGGATTTCTTCATCTTCCTAGGTGAGCCGAAGGATATTCTCGATGAGTATACCAACATAACGGGTAAGTCACCGATGCTTCCACTTTGGACCTTCGGCACATGGATGAGTCGTATCACTTATTTTTCACAAGAAGAAGGTCTCGATATTGCGCATAAACTACGTGAACATCGCATTCCAAGTGACGTAATTCATTTTGATACCGGATGGTTTGATGTTGATTGGCAATGTGATTACGAGTTCTCGAAGAATCGTTTCAAGAATCCCGTTAAGATGCTTAAGCAGATGGAGGATATGGGTTTCAAGACCTGCTTGTGGCAGTTGCCTTACTTCACTCCGAAGAACCGATTCTTCAAGGAGCTCATTGATGGCGGTATGTTTGTTAGGAACGCTGATGGTGGCATGCCTTATGAGGATGCTGTGCTAGACCTTTCAAATCCGAAGACCGTCAAGTGGTATCAGGGAAAGATTGCAGGTCTGCTACGTCAGGGTGTCGATGTTATCAAGTGCGACTTTGGAGAAGCGGCACCTTATAACGGTTTCTATTATAGCGGAAAGGGTGGACTCTATGAGCATAATCTCTATCCATTGCGCTACAATAAGGCTCTTTGGGAGGTCATCGACAGCTTGGCTCCCGAAGGTCAGCATGGGGTTATTTGGGCACGCTCGGCTTGGGCAGGCAGCCAACGTTATCCTCTCCATTGGGGCGGTGATGCGGCTACGACCAATACGGGAATGCTTGGTGATTTGAGAGGTGGATTGTCATTTGGATTGAGCGGCTTCTCTTTCTGGAGTCATGATATGGGCGGATTCGTCACAGCTTCTCCCGAAGATATTTATCGTCGTTGGTTGCCGTTTGGTTTCCTCAGTAGTCACACCCGTGCTCATGGTGCTCCTCCAACAGAACCTTGGCTCATCAGCGAGTCGTTTACAGATGCTTTCCGCCAGTCAGCAGAGATGAAGTATAAGCTGATGCCGTATGTCTATGCACAAGCCAAAGATTGCACGATGAAGGGATTGCCGATGGTGCGGGCCCTCTTTGTAGAGTTCCCGCATGATGCAGGTGCTTGGCTTGTAGAAGACGAGTATATGTTTGGTTCACAGATACTTGTGGCACCGTTACTCGAAAGCGGAACGAGCCGCACTTGCTATCTTCCCAAAGGAAAGTGGATTGACTATCAGAACGGACACATCTATGAAGGTGGCTATCAGGAAATTGAGGTTGGTCCGATTCCGGCCGTCATTCTTGTACGCGACGGTTCACTTATTCCTCACGTGCCTCTAGCTCAGCGAACAGACAAGATTGAATGGGACAAGATTGAATGGAAAGCCTATCGTGCTGACGAGAAGACCTGTCGCGGTTTGCTCTTCCGTCCTGGTGATACAAAGCCGCAGGTCGTGGAGCAATAGTTCGCGGAATTGAATTATAAAAGGTGAATGGTTCGTATGCGAGGTCATCTCGTTGAACTATTCACCTTTTTGTTATCTATATTGGAGCAATTACTCATTAGTGCTAAAGAGAAACTGATTGTCTTGATAATGGATGCTTGCAAGCCCAAATCGAATGAGTTTGGCAAGAATGACGATTACTTTCCGTCGTTGAACTTTCGAAAGCTTGACAATGCGGTTAAGGGGTAGTAGTGATGAGTTTTCGAGTACCTTAATAACAGCTCGCTCATCGTCGCTATAGCAGGTGACCGTGCCTGTGGTTGCCCCTTCTTGTTTCCATATCTCTAGATGTACGGGTGAGGCAACGATGTTTTCGTCGGCAATCCTGATATAGGCTCGAGGACGTTTATCCGTTTCTTCAGAGATGTTCGTCACGCATATAGGTCTACGTTTGCTTTTGGGCACCGTTGCAATGACAATAGTCCGTCCGTCGGCATGAAGTGTTTCAAAACTGATGGACGATTCCGGCTTGCAATATTTGTATGCGGCGGCATGCATCATGTATATTTCTTCTTCCGAACGTACGCCGGAAAGATGCCCATCATCACGAACCCCAATGAGCAACCTTCCGCCATCGGTATTGGCAAATGCCGATACCGACTTCGCCAGTTTCTCCGCATCAGTTACCTTGTACTTGAAGTCCTGATGCTCGTGTTCGCCTTCAGCTATGAGAGCTTGCAAATATCGCTTGTCGTTGTCCATGAGGGCGCAAAGGTACGAAAAAAGAGTTGGACTCACAACCTTTGGCTACCAAAAAGTGAAAATTCCCCTTGTACTTTCCAAAAGGAGGATACAAGGGGAAACAAATAAGATTGTTTTATCGATTGATGTCTTTTCTATTTGCTTTGATATGTTTGAACGTGAGCTAAGAAAAACCTTACAAAATATAACAGATGGGGATATTACTCTGCCGTCAGTTCATAGACACAACTGTTGAAATCCTTTTCTAGCGGGAGGAAAATGCCTTGTTCCATGAGCAGCTTGCCGCTGATGACTTTACCGTTCAATTCAGATGGCTCACTTCCAACTTTTACATTGATTTCGCGCAATCTATAATTTTTCGTGGCATCAAGACCTGCCAAGTGCACTCGGGGAGTCTTTATGTTATAGAGGTATTGTACGCGGTGAGTAAAGAGCACGGCCTTCGTCTTTTGGTCGTTGGTGTACATGAACGAAGCGATCCCTTCATGATCGTACGGTGAGATAAGACGATAGAGATTGCCTAGTTGGATGATGTCTCGCAGAGGTTTGTAATCAGCTATGGCGCGACGACATTGCTCACGTTCCTCATCAGTCATATTTCTTGGTTGCAACTCAATGCCTAAGCGACCCGACATTGCAACATCGGTGCGATATTTAATGGGAGTTGTACGTCCGGTATTCCAATAAGGTGAGTGGGCGATGTGCTGGCCCATTGCATTGGAGGGGAAGAAATAGCTGGTGCCCCATTGGATGAATACGCGCTGATAGGGGTCATTGTTGTCGCTCGTCCAGAACTCCTCGAAATAGGGGAGCAGCCCATAGTTCACACGACCACCGCCACTGCTACAATCTTGAATTACGAGTTTGGGATATTTGGCGCGAATGCGTTGCAAAGTCTTGATGAGTCCACGATGATACTCAATGTAAAGGTGGCTCTGCTTGTTGGCTGGCAGATAGCTGGAACCGAAGTTCTGAAGTGAACAGTTGGCATCCCATTTCATGTAGTAGATGTCAGGGTTCTCCTTCATCAGGTCGTCAACAATGCTGAACACAAAGTCCTGTACCTTTGGATTACACATGTCGAGAAGCAGTTGAGTGCCTCCACGTCCCAGTTTCAGTTCGCGGTTCTTCTCGCGTAGAACCCAGTCGGGATGTTTCTCGAAGAGTTCACTTAGCGTGTTGACACTCTCTGGTTCTATCCAGATGCCAAACTCTATGCCAAGACTCTTTGCCTTCTGCACGAGAGTGGCCACTCCATTTGGCAATTTCTTGCGATCCACCATCCAGTCGCCCAACGTCGAAGAGTCATTGTTGCGCTGATACTTATCGCCGAACCATCCATCGTCCATCACGAAGAGTTCGCCGCCCATCTCCTTGATATCGTCCATCATGTTGAACATTCCCTCTTCGTTCACGTTGAACACGACTCCTTCCCATGAATTGAGCAGAATCTTTCTAGCTTGGTCACCCTGATTGAGCCATCCTTCGTAGCGTGCCCAGCGATGGAAATTTCTACTGACGCCGCTCATACCCTCACAAGAAAGCGTGAAGGCGAGGACGGGTGTCGTGAACACTTCGCGAGGTTCAAGAATGTACTCTGTGCTCTGTGGGTCAATGCCAGCATAGAAATGAGCATAACGGTTGTCGCCTGAATTGTTTACGCGTAGCTCGTAGTTGCCGCTCCAACATAAGGCCGCACCGATGACGCGACCGCTGTTCTCACGTGGCTGACCATCGAGCGAGAACATCATCTCGGGAGCATCGTTGTGGGCATTGCGTGCGCCATCACTATTGCGTATTACCTTCAATCCTGGATTGATGGGTTCGACGGTAGGCGTCGTCTCGGCGCTCCAATTGCCGTGCATGTGAATCATGTAGAGGTTTCCCTGAGGAATGGCCAGATGTCCTGAATCATAACGCTTCAGAGTGATGGCTTTCTTCTCTTTGTGGGAAATCTCCGTCCACGTTTCAATCATGTCGACGTTTTTGTAAGCTTTGTAGAACACCTTCAACGTGACGGGATATTTCTTGTCGGTCATGGTGATGGTGGTCAGCGTGGCTCTTTTTTCATTGGTCGTCGTCACATCGTCCACGGTGGGGTAGAGTGTCCATTGTCCATCGTTGTGGAGTACCTGAATGGCTGGTAGCGCCATCATGTCTGCTTGTCCGAAAGCTGGGTAGACATCCTGATTCAGTTCGAGACCTGTGGCACGTAGTTGCGTTACTTCATCGCTCGTGAGCTTCTGTCCGTAGTAACCCATTCGGAGAGCACTGCCCTCGTCAGCGTGCATTACCAGTGATGTGTTCGACGTGTTCACCACAATGTTTCCCTGCCAAGCGTGTGCCGGCAAGAAGTTTAGAGTGACCGCAAAGGCCACGGTGAGAATAGTCTTCTTCATAAGTTATTAATTGATATTGATGGTGTATTCCTTTTCGATAGACCTCTCTTTCACTGATAGCGAAATGAGGTTTTTCTCTTTTGCAAAAGTAACCAATTCTTAGCAAACGTACAAACGTGAAAGAGGAAAAATATGGCTAACGACAAATTATCACAAACATTTGATATGATTCTACCATTCAAGCATTCTCTTCTTTGCGTTATCATAAACAAGAACGTCTTCCTACTATCTTGCCAACAATGTAGGCTTGGATGAGTAGGAAGACGATGTGCCCTTAAAGAATTATTCTTGAGATTGTCTTTTGCGACAAGGTTTGTTGAATGCTACTTTAGAATCTCCACTTGGACGTTGTCTTGTGAAACGTTTTGGCAATTGAAGAAGTCGCTTTCCACCTGAGCCGTAATGTGAATGTCTTTCAGACGGATGTTCCTGATGGGTTTTTCGGGAAGCCCGTTGAAGAACAATGCGCGACGAGCATTGCGGCAAGTAATGCGCTGGATATCGATATCGCAGAACTCTGGCGTTGTCTCATCAACGGGTTTAGCCTCGATATTGTTGACTTTCTCCCCAGTTTCCAATACCTCGATAACCGACTTGCCACCATAATAGAGGTCGAAAGTGATGGCGTCGCCCTGAATGTCGAACATTGAAATGTCGCGAATGAAGATGTTTTGTACCACTCCTCCGCGACCGCGACAGCTCTTGAAACGAAGTCCAACGTCGGTGCCGAGGAACTGACAGTTCTGCACTAGAATGTTCTTTACGCCGCCGCTCATCTCAGAACCCACGACGAAACCACCATGACCTTGGAATACCGTACATCCGTCAACGACTACATTCTCACAAGGACGTCCGCGTTTGCGTCCGTCAGCATCCTTACCACTCTTGATGCAGATACCATCGTCGCCAGCATCGAATACCGAATTGACGATGAGGGCGTTGCGACACGACTCAAGGTCGAGCGCATCGCCGTTTTGTGCGTAGGCGGGATTACGGGCTAGCACGTTGTCGATAATGATGTTCTCGCACATTAGCGGATGGATGTTCCAAGCAGGTGAGTTCTGGAAGATGACGTCTTTCAACAACACGTTCTTGCAACCTACAAGGCTCACCATAACCGGACGAAGGAAACGTCGCAAGCTTTCCCATTCTGCATCGGAAAGGTTTCCTCGTGGAACATTCATGTCGGCCAGCGAATCGCCCTTTGCATAACCAGCAGAAGGTAGCCAAAGGTCGTCGCGCTTAAACACGCCTTGTTGCATCGATGTGAACTTCTTCCATTGTGATTCGGTCACCTTGCTTTTCTTCAGCGGACGCCAATACAAGCCGTTTCCATCAATGGCGCCATTGCCAGTAATGGCTACGTTGACGGCACCGTTGGCCGAAATTGGCGATTGGCACCGCCTTGTTTCTAACCCTTCGAAGGATGTCTTGATGAGCGGATAGAGCGATTCGTCTGCCGCAAAAAGAATGACAGCACCTTTCTCCAAATGAAGATTGATGTTGCTCTTCAGCACAATGGGTCCTGTGTACCACACACCTTGCGGCACAACGAGGCGTCCGCCGCCTTTCTTTGACAATGCATCTACGGCCTTTGCAAAGGCTTCTGTGCATAGAGCCGTACCATCCCCTTTCGCACCGAAATCCTTCAGGTTGACATCGCGAGCTGGAAATGTGGGCGCCTTCACTTCGCTCATGGCAAAGGGTAGTGAGGCGGTGTACTTACGGTAAGGGTTCTCTTGTGCCTGAATCGACATGCTGAGCATCAATACGAGGGCAACAATAGTAGTTCTTAGCTTATTCATAGTTTGTTCGAAAAAGAATTAAATGTTTTGCAAAATTAATGAATAAAGTGGAAACACAAAGCCTAAAAGTAATAAAATAGCCAAATCTTACATTATTTTAATAAATCTCTGCTTGCATTTTCCAAATAAATCGCTAACTTCGCAACCTGTAACATTCATAAAGACAAGAAAATGAGAATTAAAATGATGATGACGGGTTTTGCACTCGTAGCAGTGCTCACCCTTTGTTCATGCTCAACGAAGATGACTGCCATCAACCAGTTGGAAGACCTCTCTACCGAGCTGAGAGAACATAGCCGCTATTACGATGCGCGTGACTGGGAATATGCTGGTGAACGTTTTATGAAGATTCGCAAGCGTATAAGCGAGCACGAGTTCGACTACACACCCGAGCAAAAACGTCGTATTGGTCAGCTCGAAGGCGAATGTGCTGGTTATATGGCCAAGGGCATGAAGGAAGGTATCTTTGATAAAATCAAGGGTATCGGAAACGAAATCAACGGTATCATTCAGGGCATTCTTCATTCGGTAACCGACTATAATAACTAGGTTTGTGAGGAGAATTGCCTTCAAGATTGACGTCTTGCGCAGGGCATTTATGCTCTGCGTCGTCGTTATGTCGTGCTTGTTGCTCAACGCACAAACCGAAAAGAGCTCTGCTAGGCCCCGAGTAGGCTTGGTGCTGAGCGGAGGAGGAGCGTGGGGAGCAGCCGAAGTAGGGGCGTTGAAGGTGCTGGAAGAGGTGGGAGTTCCCATCGATATGATAGCAGGTACGAGCATCGGAGGCATCGTCGGCGGTCTTTATGCAACTGGTTATCGGGCCGAACAACTCGATTCGATGTTTCGCTCGCAAGAGTGGATCGACCTATTCGTAAATGGTAATCTGAAAGGCTATTTCGAACGAATCACGGGTCTGCGCGACACCATCGACTTCTACAATCTCCCCATTCCCTTCGCATGTGTGGCGGTAGACATCCAGAATCAGAAGGAAGTGGTGCTTCGTAGCGGTTCGTTACCGGCTGCTATGCGTGCTACAATGGCTATTCCTGGGGTGTTCTCGGCCGTTAGAATCAATGGCCGTACGCTTGTGGATGGTGGCATGATGAACGTTTTACCCGCCGATGTGGTGAAAGAAATGGGTGCCGATGTGGTGATTGCCATTGATTTGCAACAGAAAGATCACGAAACTCGACACTTCTCTCTGAAGAACGTCTTGGGCATTGGGGGCATTCTCGATTGGGCGGTTTCGCGTCCCGATTGGAAAAAATACAATGAAAACCGTAAGATGTGCGACATCTATATCAGGCCCGATCTCAGTGGATATAGCGTGGTGGACTTCAATAAAACCGATATTACGGCCATGATTGCTTTGGGTGAAGATGCCGCAAGAGCAAAGCTGAAAGAGTTGCGTCAACTTGTATCCCCATAAATAGAACGCGAATATGAGGAATATGAGTGTAGAATTTTACCATTTAATCAGGTTATTTGTCTACATCTTTATAATTTGCGTTTAACACCTACCGACCTACCATGACCACTCGCAAACGCCCATTAGCAAAGGGGTAGGTCAATGGTAGGTCTTTCTCTAACACCTACCATAGACCTACCCTTTTATTTATAGGCGTTTGAGGGTTATGATGGTAGGTCGGTAGGTCTTTTTCGAGAAAGACTCTTTTAATGATATTTTTGTCGAACTTACGATAAATATAATAATGTGAGGCTCTCTATAAGTGCCCTTTTATGACTTGAACTTGATGGTTTGAGAACAAAAAGAAACCGTTCAATCCAACAGAGGGTAGAACGGTTTCTTATCGTAAGTGGTTTCGCGTTTCAGACTATTTCCTTTCCGAAGGGGCTAAGTGCAATACCAGCCATCTTGAAGTGCTGCTTTCCGAAGGGAATGCCAATGATGGTAATATAGAGCAAAACACCGAAAAGGATATGTGTGAGCCAAATCCAGATGCCGCCGATGAAGAACCAAATGATATTCATCAACAGATTCAGGCATCCGTGAGTCTGCTCTTTCTCCTGTACCTTCGAGCCGAATGGCCATAGGCATAGCACACCCAGTTTGAAAGCCTGCAATCCAAAGGGAATGCCGATGATGGTAATCATCATGGCAACTCCCGAAACAAAATATTCGATGGCGGTTTCCACGCCACCGAATATTAGCCATAGGATGTTCCCTAAGAGTTTCATCCGAAGGGATTACTTGTTCTTGAGCAGGTCGCGAATCTCGCCGAGCAGCTTCTCTTCAGCAGAGGGCTCTGGAGCGGGAGCGGGCTCTTCTTCCTTCTTCTTGTTGAGCTTGTTCATAGCCTTAATCATCAAGAAGATACAGAATGCCACAATCAAGAAGTCGATGATGTTCTGGATGAACACACCATACTTAAGTTCAGCGTCGCCCACTTTGGCAGCAAGGCTTGAGAAGTCAACACCACCGGTGATGACACCAATAAGAGGCATGAGCACATCGTCAACCAAAGAGCTGACAATCTTACCAAATGCACCACCGATGATTACACCGACGGCCATGTCCATCACATTGCCCTTCATGGCAAATTCCTTGAATTCTTTAATAAATCCCATAATCTAAATTTTAAATTAAAAATATATGAAAATGTAATGTTCATTTTGCAATCTCACTTTGTTATGAGTGCGTTTTTTACTTTTTTCAGTGTTCAATCTTTAATTTTGATTTTATTAATACTGAAATCTGATGCAAATATAGGAAAAAATTTGTAACTTTGTGCCCGAAAACAGAAAAAAGTTTCAAAAAGGAATGATTTTCATGTAAAATGATTATATAACCCTTTAAAATAAAGTATAAAAAATGACAAAAGTTGCAATTAACGGTTTTGGCCGTATCGGTCGTCTGGCTTTCCGTCAGATGTTTGAAGCAGAAGGTTATGAAGTGGTCGCTATCAACGACCTGACAAGCCCCAAGATGCTTGCTCACCTGCTGAAGTATGACACAGCTCAGGGTGGTTTCGCTGGTAAGTTTGGCGAAGGAAAGCACACTGTTGAGGCTACAGAGAACTCTATTATCGTTGACGGTAAGGAGATTACTATCTATGCAAAGCCCAACGCTGCTGAACTGCCTTGGGGCGAGCTCAACGTTGACGTTGTTCTCGAGTGCACAGGTTTCTACACATCGAAAGAGAAGGCTTCTGCCCACATTCAGGCTGGCGCCAAGAAGGTTGTGATCTCTGCCCCCGCTGGCAAGGATCTGCCCACCATCGTATATAATGTAAACCACAAGACTCTGACTCCCGCTGACACGGTGATCTCAGCTGCTTCTTGCACCACCAACTGCCTGGCTCCTATGGCTGACGCTCTGAACAAGTACGCTCCCATCTGCTCTGGTATCATGTCTACCATCCACGCTTACACTGGCGACCAGATGATTCTTGACGGTCCTCAGCGCAAGGGTGACCTCCGTCGTAGCCGTGCAGGTGCTTGCAACATCGTTCCTAACTCTACTGGTGCTGCTAAGGCTATCGGTCTTGTTATTCCTGAACTGAACGGTAAGCTCATCGGTTCTGCTCAGCGCGTTCCCACTCCCACCGGTTCTACCACTATCCTGGTTGCCGTTGTTAAGGGTAAGGACATCACCGTTGAGGGCATCAACGCTGCCATGAAGGCTGCTGCTAACGAGTCGTTTGGCTACAACGAGGATCAGATCGTTTCTTCTGACATCATCGGCATGAAGTTCGGTTCTCTCTTCGACGCTACTCAGACAATGGTTAGCCAGATCAGCGAAGACACCTATCAGGTACAGGTTGTTAGCTGGTACGACAATGAGAACTCTTACACTTCTCAGATGGTTCGCACCATTAAGTATCTTGCTGAGCTGAAGTAATCGTAAGACAATACAATCAATAAAGAATCCCTGGAATGATTTCATTCTGGGGATTTTTTTGGCCTAATTCAAGTTCTGGCTTTTGTTTATGCTTGAGAACTATAGTGAACAAGAGCGGGCGATAGACCTTTCTTGCTTGCCTTTTTAATTGAAGTATGTAAACCAATCGAATCTCTTGGTTTATAAAGCAATTGCATCTAGGTACATTCGCAAGAATCATTTGTTTTGTTGGTTTCCGAACATCAATGAGGGCCTTTGTCGTTCGCGATGTCTTTTTTAACACTCTTGTCGTCTAGAATTGTTAAAAATGGCACTCCAAAAAGAGCAAACATTTTGGGCAAAACTACCCACATGTCTATCCCCTTTTTGCTAACTCCGAGATTACAATCGAAAAGCCGTCTCACCAAAAGCGGCGGTTTTGATCATCGAAA
>JAILAI010000144.1 GCA_024681705.1 Prevotella sp. | reverse complement strand
CAGAACGGATTGTGGTATTTCTACAACCAGATGGCCGTCAATCAGGGTAAGCAAAGCTTCCAGAAACTATGGGGCAAGCGTGAGAACGTGGACGACTGGCAACGCGTGAACAAGACCGTGGTGGCTGGTCCGACGGGAGCTGAGGAAATGACCGACGAGATGCGCGACTCGCTGGCTCGTGCCGTAGAGATAGAAGACTCACTGAGCCAGATTGCCGATAGCGCGCAGAACGACCCACACAAGCGCGAATACTATCTGGCACAGATTCCATTCACCGAAGAGCAGGTGCAGGCGAGCAATCTGATCATCATGGACGGATTGTTCAATAGTGGCGTCATCTTCAAGGACAAGCTCGACATGCTCGACCTGAGCGAACAACAACTCAGGCGTCTGTCCGACAAATATCCCGACTTCGAGAAGATGGACGAGGCCTACTACCACCTCTGGTTGCTCTACCAGCGGAAGAAAAAACCACAGACCGCCGACATCTATCTCGGAAACATGAAGAGCAAATGGCCCGATAGCGAGTGGACGAAGGTGCTCAGCGACCCGTATTTCGAAGAGAATGCGCGGTTGGGCGAGCATCTGGAAGACTCGCTCTATGCGGCCACCTACTCGGCTTTCAAAACCGACCGCTTCGACGTGGTGAACTTCAATAGCCAGTTGTCGGAAACACGCTTCCCAATGGGCGCCCACCGTCCGAAATTCATCTTCATCAACGGATTGAGCAAGCTGAATGCCGGCGACGGAGAGGGGTGTCTGAAGGACATGCAAACCGTTGTTGACAAATACGCACAAAGCGAGGTGAGCAGCATGGCGGGCATGATCATCAACGGCGTGAAAGAGGGACGCAAGCTTCATGGCGGAAAGTTCGACATGGGCGATGTGTGGGCAAGGCGATCGGTAGTGATGAGCGATAGCGACTCCATAGCCGCCCGGAAGTTCGAGGTGGAGCGCAACACCGACTTCGTGTTCATGATCGTCTATCAGCCCGACTCGCTCAACGATGGGTCGTCGCCACTCAATCCCTCGGCGGGCGAAAACCAGTTGCTCTTCGAGATGGCAAGGTTCAACTTCACCAGCTTCCTCGTGCGCAACTTCGACATCGCCATCGACGATGCTGATGGACTCCGCCGCATGCGCATCAGCGGTTTCGTCAGCTACGACGAGGTGCTCCAATATGCCCGACAACTACTCAACAACGAGGCGGTAGCCCGATTGGCGCGCAAAGGCCGCATTGTGCTCATCAGTAACAAGAATCTGGAACTATTGGGCACGCAATTCAGCTATAACGACTACGAGGAATTCTACGAGGAGAACTTCACTCCGCTGAAGATTAGTGAGGTGCAACTGCTCACCGAACCCGCCACCATCGAGTACGAACGTCAACCCGAACCACCCGCAGAGGAGGGAGATAGCGGCGATGACATAGACAATGGAGAGTCTGTCGAGGACAACTCGTTCATGGATATTGGTGGCGCAACAGATGAGACGACCACCGAAACCGAAGTGCCGGCAGAGGAAACGGAGACGACCACCGAAACCGAGGTAATAGAACCGCAAACCAAACCGACCGGAGAACCCGTTCAACCGCCATCAACTCCGCAAGAGGAACCCGAAGATGCCGTCGGTGTGGAAACGCCCGCAACTCCACAAGAGGAGCCAGAGGACGACATCAGCGTGGAAACGCCTGCAACTCCACAAGAGGAGCCCGAAGACAACTTCACCATCGAGGAACAGCCCCAGGCACCAGCTCAGCCCGAGCCCGTCATCGCAGAGCCCGAGCAACCCACGCAACCCGTCACCGACGATGACGACGGTTTCATCATCGACGACACCTCAACGGAATCGGAAGACATCGACATCATCGACGTGGGAGACGACCCCGTCTCGAACGACTCGCCCACCACCACCGACGACACCATCATCGTGGACGACGGCAACGACAATGCGGACGATGACGAATACATCGACTTCGACGGATTCTAAGCATTCCGCCAAAACGCTATAGAGAACACCAGGAAACAAAGAAATAAGAATATGAGCAACGGACTATTATTGTGGGTAGACGACGAGATTGAACTCCTCAAGGCGCATATCATGTTCCTCGAGAAGAAAGGCTACGAAGTGATAACCGTGAGCAACGGCACCGATGCCATCGACCAATGCCGGCAGAAGACCTTCGACCTGGTGTTGCTCGACGAGATGATGCCCGGACTCAGCGGTCTCGAGACGCTTCAGCACATCAAGGAAATCCAACCCGCCACACCGGTCGTCATGGTGACCAAAAGCGAAGAGGAGGACATCATGAACCAAGCCATCGGCTCCAAGATTGCCGACTACCTCATCAAGCCCGTCAACCCCAACCAGATACTTCTTACATTGAAGAAGAACATCCATCAGCGCGAGATCGTGACCGAAGTGATGCAGACCAGCTATCAGCAAGACTTCCAACAGATCAGCATGCAGATAGACGATTGCAAGACGCTTAGCGACTGGATGGACGTCTACCGGCTATTGGTGAGATGGGAACTTGAGCTTAGCAGCACGGATAGTTCGATGACCGACATGCTGAAGATGCAAAAGGAAGAGGCCAACAACGGATTCGCCAAGTTCATCAAGAACAACTACATGAACTGGGTGAAGCCTTTGCCATTGGGCGCAAAACCAGCCGCCGACATTCCATTGCTCTCGCCCGATGTATTCAAGAAATGCTTGTTCCCATTGCTCGATCAGGGCGAGAAGGTCTTCTTCATCGTCATCGACAATTTCCGCTACGACCAGTGGCGATTGCTCGCTCAGGAGATTGGCGACATGTTCGACATCGAAGAACAGCTCTACACCAGCATTCTTCCCACGGCAACTCAATATGCACGCAATGCCATTTTCAGTGGTCTGATGCCCAATAAGATTGCCGAGATGTTCCCCGACTTGTGGGTCGACGAGGACGAAGAAGAAGGCAAGAACCTCAACGAGGGACCGCTCATCCAGACGCAACTCGACCGTTTCCGTCGGAAGAACACGTTCTCCTACCATAAGGTGAACGACTCCATAGGTGGCGACCGATTCATGCAACAATTCAGGAATCTTCAACAGAACGACTTGAACGTGCTCGTGGTGAACTTCATCGACATGCTCAGTCATGCACGAACCGAGAGTCGCATGGTGCGAGAATTGGCCAACAACGAAAGCGCCTACCGGAGCATCACACTCAGCTGGTTCCGCCATTCGGTGCTGGCCGAATTGTTCCGACAACTATCTCAGAGCGACTACACCATCGTCATCACCACCGATCACGGAAGCATTCGGGCCGACAAACCCGTGAAAATCATTGGCGACCGCAACACCAATACCAATCTTCGATACAAGCTGGGCCGAAATCTCAGCTACAATCCGAAGGAAGTGTTCGTCATCAAAGATCCGCGTCAGGCTCAGCTGCCCGCACCCAATCTCTCCACATCCTACGTCTTTGCTACGGGTAACTCGTTCTTCGCCTATCCGAACAACTATAACTACTACGTTTCCTATTACAAGGACACCTTCCAGCATGGAGGCATCTCGATGGAGGAAATGCTCGTGCCGCTGGTAACACTCAGGCCGAGAAGACGTTAAGAGAATAAGAAAAAGACTTTAAGAGAAAAAGAAATGGATATCATCATCGACAACATCGACCATATAGGAGAAGCCGCACAACAATTCATCGACAACCTTCCGGCAGGCAATGTCTTTGCATTCTACGGCAAGATGGGAGCCGGAAAGACCACTTTCATCAAAGCCTTATGTCAAAAACTAGGTGTGGAAGACGAGGTGACGTCGCCCACATTCGCCATCGTCAACGAGTATCAGGCAGGCGACCAATGCCCCACCCCACTCATCTACCACTTCGACTTCTACCGCATCAAGCGACTCGAAGAGGCTTACGACATTGGCTTCGACGATTACATCGATAGCGGAAACTTGTGCTTCATCGAATGGCCAGAACTCATTGAAGACCTTCTTCCCGAAGATGCCACCAGCGTGTCGATAGAAGAAAAGGAAGACGGTAGCCGCATCGTCAGTTTCTGAATTTGGCCGTCTTCCATGAACTTTCTTGGATAGCGATGCTCGGCCAAGAAGAGCATGGTGGATTGTATTCAGTTTGTATCTGTCTGAATTTGACAACTCGGCTAGCTCCCCCGACCAATCAATACGTCTTATACATCGTCATTCCAAATATCTACGAATGACTTTGCTTCTCCTTCCCATGAATTGTCAGCTGGGGTATCGCTAATATCAATGACCACCGTTGTATTGTCGCTGGTGTGAGCAGTTCCACTACCCGCCAATATGACAAGCATTGGTTCTACACGCTCTATTTGTGCCTTCGGAACTATATAGGTCTTTTTCATCATGTAAGTCTCCTTTGCTTCCTTC
>JAILAI010000092.1 GCA_024681705.1 Prevotella sp. | reverse complement strand
GTGGTATGCCGACAAACTCTGCATTTCTCCCAAATACCTCTCGTCCATCTGTAAGGACAATTCTGGCAAGACGGCCTACGAATGGATTCGTGAGCACGTGCTCGAGGACATCCGCTACTACCTGAAATCCACCGACCTCAGCATCAAGCAGGTGTGCGCACAACTGGGTTTCCCCAACACGTCGTTCTTCGGCAAGTATGTGAAGCAACATTTCGGAATGACGCCCGCACAATTGCGAAGGACTTCTCCCAATGGGGCTCCCGTGTGAGATAGTTCCTGAAACGCGAGGACAATACGGGAACAAAATCCGTTCGTAAAAGATATTTTAACAGGCTTCTTTCATACGCAATCCGTTTTTTTATTATCTTTGCCCACGAAAAACGGTCGATATGAAAGGAAAAGAAACTTGTAAGAAACTGAAGGAAATTCGCTTGCAGATTGCCAAGGCGAACGGCATTAGCTATGTTCCTACGGAGTGTACGCATCAGGGACCATGTAGAGGCACTTGCCCAAAATGTGAAGCGGAGGTGAGCTATCTGGAACAACAACTAACCTTACGGCGCCGTCTGGGAAAGGCTGTTGCCATAGCTGGAGTGGCGCTTTCCGTCTTGCATCCTTCCGAGGTTCAGGCACAACAAAGCAACCCTCAGCAGGCGGCTCTCTCGGATACCATCAGTATAGATGAGCTCCCCGTCACCTCGTTGCTCCATGAAGGCGAACAGGGTGTCGTATGGCGTGGGCAGGTGGTCGATGATTCGGGCGATGGCTTGATCGGAGCTACCGTCAAACGTGATGGTGACAAACTTGGATTAGTGACAAATGTCGATGGTCGCTTTGCAATGGAAGTGCCTCTGGGAACCAATATCTTGTTCTCGTTTATTGGATGTATCAGCAAGAAAGTTGTTGTAGAGCAGGAGAATCCATCCATCGTGGAACTCGAATACGACAATGCCCTCATGGGTGAGGCGGTGACAGTTGGTGCTGTATGTAGTGATCGCGACGACGTTTACCATCATGGTGGTTGGTAGTCCTTGACATTCCAATTCGCCATATTGGTACTTACCCATACAAGACACAAAGATATGAAGCAAGGAAAATTCATTTGCAAGACTTTGAAGACCATTCGCAAGCAGATTGCCGACGCGAATGAGATACCATACGAAACAACCGAGTGCAAGCACGAAGGCGATTGTGCCGGCACTTGTCCGAAGTGTGAGCAGGAGGTTCGCTACATCGAGAACCAGCTCATCAAGCGTCGGGCTCTCGGCAAGGCCGTGGCTGTTGTGGGGTTGAGTGTAGGTCTGGCGGCACTTAGCTCTTGCCGGTCGCATAAGTCGGAAGAAGCCATTCAGTTGGAAGGCGATGTGCCGGCCGAACATACGACCGACGGCATGATGGAATCGCCTCTAGATACTAATGATGTGCAAGAGACTACCACTTCCAATCATGCGAAATCGATGGTAGTGCAACCCTCCAACATTGATAGTACCATGGTGGCGGGCGAAATGCTTGAGACCATGCCTCGGTTCCCAGGAGGGCAACAGGCTTTGAATGAATTCCTGACGACGAACATCAAGTATCCGGATGTGGCCAGGAAGAAAAAAATAGAGGGGAACGTCGTCATCGAGTTCGTCGTGGAGAAAGATGGGTCGATTAGTTCGCCGAAACTATTGCAGTCGGTGCATCCCGTGCTCGACGCCGAAGCCATGCGCGTGGTGAATATCATGCCCAAGTGGATTCCCGCCAACAGGAACGGAGAATCCGTGAGCGTGAAGTATTCGATACCCGTGAAATTCAAGTTGTAGTTGTCATGCTCCAGGCACCCCTCATTGGCCTGAGCCGCCATAGAATAGGCATCGACGGAAAGGGCGTCACCACGCTCGTGGCCTTTCATGGATGTCCGTTGCGTTGTGCCTATTGTCTCAATGCCACTTGTCTCGACCCCAACGGTGCGTGGCGTGAGGTGACGACCGATGGGTTGTTGCAAGAAGTGAAGATCGACGACCTCTACTTTCAGGCCACGGGCGGCGGCATCTGTTTTGGTGGTGGCGAGCCTTGTCTGCGGGCCGATTTCATTTGCGAGTTTGCATCGCTCATGCCACAAGAGTGGAAGATAACAATCGAGACGAGTCTCAACGTCGATCAGCGGTTGGTGGAGAAGTTGTTCCCATTGGTTGACCAGTGGATTGTCGACGTGAAAGACATGAATCCCGACATCTATAAGCGATATACCGAGCGCGACAACAAGCGGACGGTGGACAACCTCAGGTGGCTCATCGCTCACGACGACATGGCCGACCGCATGTTGCTCCGACTCCCCCTTATTGCCGACTACAACACGCACGACGACGTCGCCCGTAGCCGCCAAAAGCTCGAGGAAATGGGCTTCACGCGGTTCGACGAGTTTAAATACATGAAGAAACCGCGAACACCGATTACATAACCTTATTAAAACGGAAAGTTTTTTTATGCCACACATCATCAGCTATACCGAAGAAATCGAGGAACATGGATATTGCCAGCAACGTCCCGAACTAGAAACAGGAGAGAAATACCTGAAGGAAGTAGATGGGAAGATGCGACTACGTATTGTGCAGGCCGTCCGTTTCGACAAGTATGTCTGGGAGGATGTGGCGCAATGGACCATCATCATCAAGGAGTTTTTCGAGGAGGAATATGTGTTGTGCTCAATGCCTATCGGAGAGTCCGAGGTGCCCGTTTTTGTCGCTTGTGGCGGAGTGGGTGTGCTTTCATGCCACAAGGATTTGGTTCGAGGGGAGTTGGTCGTCCCTCCGCGCATTGGCAATACCCTTGTTACGAGCGTCTGCCCATTCGGTTTCTTCGCTTGTCAACAGCTGACGAAGGTGACGTTCATGCCAATGGTCTTGGTTGCTTACGAATATGCGTTTGCAAAGAGTGGGATAAAGGATTTAGTCTTTAACGATGAGGTAGCGGTGCTTGTGCACAACACCGCCATCAACGGTTGTGACGGCCTCCCCCATTTCGACATGCTCTTTGACACACCCTTTCGCGGAATGTATCTGATACGTGGTGGCAAGGTGTTCCAAGAGCTGGATGAACAATTCCACAAATTCCCTACCCCGAACCGATTGACATAACGGAGACAATGCAAATGTCGAATTTGTACTTGACTCAACGGGACAGAAGTGCCCAACTTCATCAATACGAATAAACACCATAACCCGAATTGGCCATTAGGACGCCCAACGAGGTAATTCTCTTTCGTTGGTCTTTTCTATTACTGTCCGCTAAATATATTTTTAGCTCCATATTTACGACTTTTGTCGATTAATAAGCCCCCTCAGACCCTGAAATGGTGCAGCATTCGTATTGTGTCGCACCTTCGGCGCTACTGTTTCTGTGTTGTCGCTATCAGGGGTTCCGCTTCGCTCCACCCCTGCCTGTGGTCTTGTCACCCCTTCGGGGTTCTTCCCTACTCAAAATCCCATGCTTGTTGACCACTTCCTTCACTCCCCGCCCCTGCTCGCAGGGGAGGGGTAGGGGTGGGGTCAACAAGGCCCCCTATGTTAGGGCTGTGGTCAACAAGCATGGGACTTTGAGCAGGGAAGAACCCCAAAGGGGTGACAAGACCACAGGCAGGGGTGGAGCGAAGCGCAACCCCTGACAACAACAACATAAAACGGTAGCGCCGAAGGTGCGACACAATACGAATGCACCCATTTTAAAAATCTGTCGCCCCTTCAGGGCTTTCCTTGGGGAATTCTTTTGTCAGGGGTTGCGCTTCGCTCCACCCCTGCCTGTGGTCTTGTCACCCCTTTGGGGTTCTTCCCTGCTCAAAGTCCCATGCTTGTTGACCACAGTCCTAACATAGGGGGCCTTGTTGACCCCACCCCTACCCCTCCCCTGCAAGCAGGGGCGGGGAGTATAGATAGTGTTTGTTTCCCTATCAAGAGGGCGGAACAGAAAGAACTCTACATAATAATTCCTGATGCTGCCTATAACTCTTCATTTCCTCCCCGCCCCTGCTTGCAGGGGAGGGGCAGGGGTGGGGTTGATTCCCCGACCAAGAGGATGCGCCATACTAATTAACGACTCACCACTCGAACATATTTTTAAGCGGACACCAATATAAGGCAATAAACGCCAACGTGCCACGACACATCCCTCAATCGAACATTCTCGAAGAGCGGGATGTGTCGTGGCACGTCAGTGTACTCTCTATTTAGGAAACTGGTGGCCTATAACGGAAACCTGGTTATGGCTTTTCGCTGAAGATGACCTGAATGACGGTCTGGCCAACAGCCTGCAATGTTTGCGGGGCGATATGATCCATGTCGTCTATCACGGTGTGCCACGTGGGACCGAAAGAGCTCTGCTCGCAGTCGAAGTAGCAGGGGATGATATCGATGGTGGGAATGTCTGCCTCCTCGTTGACGGGCAGGTGGTCGTCGGTGACATAGGCGCCGTCTTCACGTGGGAACATGCTTCCGTAGCCCACCGTCTCGGCAGCCGTCCATACCTTGTCGACAATGCTGGCCGCATGTTTCATCGACGCACGTTCACGATAGAAACGTGCACCTTGTCCGCCCACCATGTCGAGCAGGATGCCGAAACGGGCGGTGTAGCCCTCGGGCTCTTTGCTCTTCGACCAATACTGAGCGCCCAGCGCCCACGAATCGCTCGTGTCGGAGATGTCGCTCCACTGGGGAACGCCCCAGTCTTCAGCATCGAAACATAGGAAGTCTACGCCCACCTGAAGCGAGTCGTACTGCTGAAGCAGACGCGCCACCTCGAGCATCACAGCCACACCCGAGGCACCATCGTTCGCGGCCATCACAGGCTTCTTCCAGTTGGTGGAGTCGGGATCGTTGTCGGCCCACGGACGACTGTCCCAATGGGCGCACAACAGGATGCGTACGGGCAGTTCGGGTTTGAACTGCGCCATGATGTTGGTGCTGCGCAGAGGTGTGCCGTCGTAACCGGTGAGCGTGACCTTCTGCGGGATAACCTTACAACCGAATTGCTGGAACTTGGCCATGATCCAGTCGCCGCAACGGTCGTGGGCTTCGCTGTTCATGGTGCGCGGTCCAAAGTCGCACTGCGCTTTACAATAGGCCATAGCGCTGTCGGCCACGAACTGCGGTCCTACAGGTTCCATGGTGAACGTCTGGGTTGTTTCGGTTTTATTGCTCTTGCACGAGGCAAGCAGCACAACGAGCAGCAACGATAATGCTGCGCTGAGGGTGGTGTGTAGGATTTTCATTTTAATAGTTGGACTTTTGTTGAGTCAATATGTTTGAAGTTATGGCTTAGCGGCACGCTGTACGACCGACATGAGGCGCAGCCAGTTGCCGCCCCAGATGCGCTCGATGTCGCGCTCGCTGTACTTGCGTCGCAGCAGATGAAGCGTGAAGTTGAGCAGTTCCGAACTGTTGGCCACGCCGCGTATGCCACCATCACCGTCGAAGTCGGTACCCAGTCCCACGTGCTCTATGCCCATGAGCTGGATGGCGTGCTCCAGATGCTCCATCGCGTCGAGCACTGTGGCTTCGCCCTGCTGGCGCAGGAATCCGCCGTAGAGAGTGATGTGGCACAGACCTCCGGCATGGGCCAGAGCGCGCAACTGGTCGTCGGTGAGGTTGCGCGGATGGTCGCAAAGTGCACGACAGTTACTGTGACTGCACACGATGGGCGTCTGACTGATGTCGAGGGCATCGTAGAAGCTCTTCTCGGCGGCGTGACTCAAGTCGACCATGATGCCGTAGCTGTTCATGGCCTCGATGACCTTCTCTCCAAACTGCGACACGCCGTTGTGGGTGTTGCAACCCTTGGCCGAATCGCAGAGGTCGTTGTCGCCATTGTGGCACAACGTGATATAGGTGACGCCTCGCTGGGCGAAATGCTTCACGTTCTGCACGTCGTGGTTCAGTGCCAGTCCGTTCTCGATGGCGAACATGATGCTCTTGCGGCCTTTGCGCTTGTCTTCGTAGAGGTCGGCGGGTGTTCGCGCTATGCTGATATAACGGCTGTTCTGCTTCACTATTTCCTCGATCTTGTCGAAGATAAGGTCGGCATATTCCATAGGGCTGTTCACGGGGAAAGCGACCTTCTGCGAGAACTGCTCGCCAATCTTGGGCTGCGGCAGATAGGCAGCCATCGTAACGGCGCTCTGTCGGCCCTCGGTCATCTTCTGCAGGTCGACGAGTATGCGCGGGTCGCGCTGGTCGAAGTGAATGCCCTTCGGGAAGAACATGGGAGTGTCACAGTGGGTGTCGAGCGTGACGATGCGGTTGTGCAACTGCTTGGCCACGTAAAAGTTGTTGGCCTGTCGCACCAGCCACTGGAACAAGGGCAGGCCGCTCTCCAGACATTCGGGGTGCCACTGTACTCCCAATATAGGCCGGAACTCTGAGCTCTCCATCGCCTCTACCACACCGTCGGGAGCGGTCGCTGTGACGCGGAAGCGGTTGCCAGCGTCGCTCACTGCCTGATGATGGAAGCTGTTGACGTAGATCTTCTCCTTATTATATATATGGAAGAGTTCGGAATCGCGGTCGATGTTCACGCTGTGGGTGAGTTCGCAACGGGCAGAGTCCTGCGAGTGCTTCATCATCGGCGCCAACTGTGGTAGCTGCGCTGCATTGTTGCGACTGCCAAAGAGTTTGGTGCGCTCTTTCGCGGCTGCTGGCGACGGCTGCTGCTGACGTGCTTCGTAGATATCCTGAGCGACGTGTCCGCCCAGCGCTATGGCCAGCGTCTGTATGCCACGACAGATGCCGAGGATGGGTATCTGGCGGTTGTAGGCCAGTCGGGTGATGAGCAGTTCGGGCAAGTCGCGCTCGCTGTTGATGCGATGCAGCTTGGGCGAAGGCTCGTCACCGCCCCACAACGGATTGAAATCGGCGCCACCACTGAGAAGCAGTCCGTCGAGGTGTTCCAATGTGTTCACCAGCACCTGACGGTCGGTCACAGGCGGAATGATGACGGGAGTGCCGCCAGCCCGCACCACCGAATCATAATATGTCTTGTTCAATGTGGAATCGCCGTCGTTGAAATTGCCGGTGATTCCTATCAGGGGCTGGTGGTCGGCCTCTGGAAAATGAGTGTATATTTCGTCTAAATGCGACTGCAAGTTGAAGTCTTCCATGGGGATTATTTACTGTTCTGTTTGTCTATGGCTATCAAACCATTTGTGGGACAATCTGCCTTTGCCGACTGTCCCTCTACGTGTCTCTGGCCTGTTGGCTAGTCCACGTTGATGGGAATCTCGCGCTTCACGCTCTGCTCCAGCGAGATGAGCGTTTCGGTGGCCACCACGCCCGGGATGCCCTGCAGCTGGTTGTTCAGCAGGTCCATCAGCTGTTCGTTGTCGCGAGCATACAGCTTGATGAGCATGGTGTAGGGACCTGTGGTGAAGTGGCACTCCACGATTTCGGGGATATGGACCAAACGTTCCACCACCTGCTTGTACATGTTGCCGCGCTCGAGCGTTATTCCCACGTAGGTACAGGTGGTATAACCGAGCGACTTGGGGTTCACGTCGAAGCCTGAACCCGTGATGACACCATCTTCCATCAGGTGCTGCACACGCTGGTGGATGGCAGCTCTCGACACGTTGCATTCAGCAGCAACGTCCTTGAAAGCTATGCGTGCGTTGCGTGCCAAGATGCTAAGGATCTTCTTGTCCAGATTGTCTATTTTATCCATTTCTCTTTACTACTTTTTTATTCTCGTCAGTAATTTGTTAGCAAAAATAGACAAAATAAATGAAATGCACAACATTTTGACCGAAAAACATGCTTTTTCATGTCAAAATGTTGTGTTTTCAAAGATTTTACTTCTTAATGTCAAGCAGCTCGAGCGTGAAAATCAGTGCGCTGTAGCCTGGAATCTTCCCGCTGGGACGAACGCCGTAGCCTAGCTGATAGGGGATGTAGATTTCCCATTTACTGCCTACGGGCATCATGGTGAGGGCCTCGGTCCATCCCTTGATGAGTCTGTCCACCCGGAAGGTGTCCGACTCTTTTCCATGATTGGCGGTGCTGTCGAAGACGGTTCCGTCGACGAGTCGTCCTTCATAACGTACCTCTACCATGTCGCTGCTCTGCGGAATGGCTCCCGTTCCTTGCTTGATGACCTTGTATTGCAGGCCACTCTCGGTGGTGACGACGTTGGGGTTGGAACCGTTACGAGCAATGAAATCTTCGCTGGCCTTGCGAATCTCCTGCGTACGACGGGTGGCGGCGGCTGTCTGAATTTCGCGGGCCTGCGCCATATTGAAGTGTGTGGAGTCGCTGGTCAGGGCGTCGCGCAGTCCGCGCAACAGGTAGTCGCTGCGCAGACCAGGACCGTATTGTCCCTTCAGTCGGTCGAACGTGTTTTCGCGCGTCATCACGGCAATCATGATGCCGGCGGCGTAAGCCTTCATGGCTGTATTCGATGTGTCGCCTACGGCATCGTCGAATCCCTTCAGGAAAACATCCTTGCACTCGTCGAACGTCAGTCCGTATTGCTGCTTCAGGTAGCGGTCGAGCTGTGTCGACATGGCCATGCCGTTGATATAGCTGAGCGTGTCGCTCGTCGTCACAAGCTGCACGGGCTGGAGCTCTGCGGCCTGTTCGGTCTTGGCCTTTTTCTTCTTCTTGTCCTTTCCTGCGGCACTTGCCGTAAAGAAAGAGGCACTCACAACGAGTGTGAGTGCCACTATAATCAGTCTTCTCATTGTCAATTACTTCTCAATGCTGATGGTCTCGATCTTGAAGATCAGAGTAGAGTAAGGCTTGATGGGAGAACCGGGAGCGGCATTTTCGCCATAACCGAGCTCCTGAGGAATCACAACTTCCCAAGTAGAGCCAACAGGCATCTTGGTGAGTGCGGCCTTGAAACCGGCCACCACCTGGCTGGGAACCATTGTAACAGGCTGGCCACGCTTGTAGCTGCTGTCGAATACGGTACCGTCGATGAGCTTACCCTCGTAGTGCACTTTCACGCTTGAAGAGTCGGTAGGAATGGCTCCAGTACCCTCTTTCAGCACCTTGTAGTAGACAGTGCCCTTCACAGGCTTCATGCCTACGGTAGTGTTCACGTCGATTGTCTTCACGTCAGCACCCTTTGCATACTTGGTAATGTATTCTTCGCCTTTCTTCTTGTCGCCTTCGAACTGCTTGCTCTTGATCTTCGACATGAGAGTCTCGGCAGCTTGCTGAGCTTCCTGCTCGGTGTAGATACCCTTCTGGTTGGTGAGCGAGAGGATGAGAGCAGCGAGGTAGTTCTTCATAGAGAGCGTCTTGGTGCTGTCTTCACCGAACACCTGCATGTTGAGGTTCTTCATCATGCCCTGAGAGATTTGCTGGCCAATCTGCAGACCTGCGAAATAAGCGGCCTTGCCTTTGTCTTCACCAGCGTTGGCGCCTTCGGTCATACCCTTAATGAAGTCGTTCATGTAGGCTGAGTCTACGCGGAGTCCCTGAATGGCATACTCTTTGAGGCTCGGTCCCTGTGCCATACCGAAAGCATAGCTCAGAGAGTCAACATCGCTCTTCAGGTCGGCCTTCGGAGCTGAATTCATGCAGCTTGTCAGTGAGGCAACTGCGATAGCCATTGCGGCTACGAATGTAAGTTTTTTCATTTTTTCTTTTATTTGTTATTGTTGCGATATTTCTTTCGTGTGGCTCACACAATGGCAAGCAGTTCTACGTCGAAGATGAGTGTGGCGTAGGGGGGGATGCTCTGTCCGGCACCGCTCGGTCCGTAGCCCAGAAGATAGGGGATGAAGAAGCGATACTTGGCGCCTTCCTTCATGAGCTGAAGTCCTTCGGTCCATCCGGCAATCACTTGCTGCAGTCCGAAAGTGGCAGGTTCGCCGCGCTGTACGCTGCTGTCGAACACCGTACCGTCGATGAGGAAACCCTCGTAGTGGCAACGCACGCTGTCGGAAGCCTTCGGCTGACGGCCTGTTCCTTCTTGCAGAACCTTGTATTGCAGTCCGCTCTTAGTGACAACCACGCCTTCTTTCTTGGCGTTCTCGGCCAGATAGCGCTCGCCATCGATCTTGGCCTGCTTGCCTTTCTCTTCGCGCTCGGCATTGAGTTTCTCTTCCTGTTTTTGGAAGTAGTCCTGCACTATCTGCTGTGCCTCGCGATGTCCAATCTTCAGGTCACTGCCCGAAATCACATCGCGGATGGCCTGCGCAAAGTCGTCAATGTTCAGGCCCTCGATGTTCATCTGCGCCAGCTGCTGACCGATGCCCAGACCCAAACCATAACTCAGTTTATCCATTTGTTTTCTCTATAATTATAATTATACTCTAAAAAATCTTGGCAAAGTTACGGCTTTTTTCGTGAAATCAACTCAAAACCTTTCATTTTTAACGTGATTTACAGAGGTTTCACCAAAAATGAAGTTATCCTTCGCTTCCTGCGTTGCCGTGACGCCCCACTAAGGAAGGCATTTCGGTTAGGGCCGTACTTATCCATACGCTGCCACTATGATTCTGGCAGTCAGATGGTTTGAAGGTGCAAAGTTATGAAAATAATCCGAAACCCCAAAGATTTTGTCTATATTTATTAATAATGTGGAGATTCTTGGGTTTCGGAGTTCAGAATCGTATTCTGCGGTGTTCAAACTGGTCGAGCTGCGACTCAGCCTCTTCAATGGTCTCTTCCACATTCCATGCACGCAGTTCGGCGTAATGGCCAACGAGGAAGCGATAGAGGTCGCGACGATGGGTCAGTCGCACAAGGTTGTGCAGACACTCTTCATCGGTTGGCCATCCATCGGTGAAGCGAGAGCGATTGATATCGATGACGGTAAACGTGAACTTGCCGTCGTCCTGGCGTTCGTAAAGAAAATTGCTCAGGTTGGGATCACCGTGAAGCACGCCCTGACTGTGCATGAACACCAAATAGCGTACCAATGCCTCAGCAAGTTCATGGTCGAAATCTTGCACCTCGCGCAATTCAAGATGCGACTCACGACCGCGGCTTTCCTCGCTGATGAAAAAGCCGGTTGTGAAAAGTCCGAACTCCTTTTGCTCGATGTAGGCCACCTCGCGCGGTGTGTTTATGCCTCGCCGACGGAACTCCTCAGCAAAAAAGAAGGCACGCTCGGCTTTGGTTCGGCGGAAAAAGGTGTAGACAACCTGCTGAATGAAATTCACCCGCTTGTAGCGCTTGGCAATGAATACCAGCCCTTTGTGCTCGAAACGGCGCACTTCGTTGCGCTTCTTGTAGATCAACTGCCCTGCGCCTTTTTCAAACAGCGAGGGTATTGTCTTCAGGAAGTTCTCCACTGGGCGATATGATTCAGCAATTACGATGGACATGATTTGCGATGGAATATCTATATTAGAAGTTCAGGAATCGCAGGTGTTCTCTGCAATCTGCTCGGTTTTCAGAGAACACCTGAAACTCCCTGCATTCTCAAACCCTACTCTCCTTTTTGTGTGCAAATGTACGAAAAAATATCGAAAGCGCAATAAAATGGATGACTTTTAGAGCCAACTATTCATTCGACGTACATATCTTGTGCCGTCATAAACCCTAATGAGAGAGTTGCATTAAATACGTATCGTATTGTGTTTCGAAGGGTTTGAAGGGTGCGGGGATGGTGCTAGGTTTCGCAAAAATGGTTTTTATGATAGCAGGCATTTCTTTTGCGTCGATACGATAGAGGCGGAAATGGCCTCTTGCTGTTCCTACATTTTTGGAGATAACGGGGAAAGCGGTGCGGGCGAATTTCGGTCCCTGACCAGAAACGGCTACGTTTACAGTCATCACGATGCCCTTGTCGGTCTGCTCAAAACTGATATTCAGGCTGTCACCTGTGACAAGTATACCGTTTCCATCTTTGTCGCTGAAGAAAGCAGCGTCCACCCCCATGCGATTACCTTCGAAATAGAGATCGTTCTTTTGCTTTCCCCACAGACCGTATCTGTTGGCCTGCTGGCGTCCGGGATAAGAAGCAAAAGGTCCCTTGCCCATCCATTGCACACGATCGATGCTCGGTGCCAAAAGATAGGCAATGCCCAATTCTGACAGAAATGTTTCGGTAGTGTCGGGCGTGAGCGCAAAAGTCACATCGGTAGCAGTACCGTCTTTTATGGTCTGCACATCTGCCTTCACATAAGGATTATCCAAAGGCTGCAGGTACTGCTCAATGCGTTGGTCCTTCACCTTCAGCTGTTCCGCCATCGTGGGTTTGCGTCCTACTCGAACCAACGGTCCCTGCGCAATCAGTTCATCCGTCTCTCCGCTACCAGCCCACTCTATCTTGGGTTTGTTCAGAACGAAACTCTGATGCAGGAAGACATTCCCATCAGCGTCCTCAATGTCCAGTTGCAGCAGCGAAAGTCCGCTCTGCTCGGGCAGCGTCAGCCGATAGCAAACCGAGTCGCGAGGCGCACAATCTGGAGAGAAAGCGCCCTGTCTGACCGTATCACGATTGTTGGTGAGCGTCCAATGAAAGGTCACATTATCTTTCAGATTGAGGAAATCAAAGCGGTTGCGAATGGTGAGAGCTACAGCGCAGCATTTCTTGTCTACCGAACTGACGAAGGCCCGTGCGTAGTTATGTTGCAACTCATAATAGTTGGGCAACGGCGTGCGGTCGGCATACAGCAGTCCGTCAGTTCCCTTATTTCCATGCATCTCAAATCCGCCGTGCGTGGAGGAGAAGACACGCTCCTCATATCCGTATCGGCTTTTCAGTTCTTCTTGGAAAGGCATACCCTGATCCACCCATTCCCACACGCTGCCACCGGCGATGCAGGGAGTGCGCTCTATGATTTCCCACTGACGGTCGTGATCCTCAAAAGAGATGCCCAGCGAGTGACAGTATTCCGTAAAGATGACAGGACGGTCGGCCTGCTGATAGAATCCTGCGATCTGGGAAGTCGTGGGATAGTGCGGTGCATAGATATCGGCCACCTGCGGAAATTCGTAATTGAACTTCCGGAAATAAGAACCCACCTGCGGATAACAGACAGGCCGTGAAGGATCTAGCTCGCGCTTCACATAGTCGCCCAGTTTGATACAGATATCCGTCAGCGGATTCTCGTTGCCAAGACTCCAGATGAGGACTGACGCGTGATTCTTGTCTCTGCGGACCGTTGCCTGCGCACGTTGCTGAAGCGTCTCATAGAAGGTTGAGTCGTGGAGATTCTTGTCGCCGAAGCCAAAGGGCACTTCGTCGATAATGTAGAATCCCAAAGAGTCGGCCAACTCATAGAATCGCGGCTCACGGGGATAATGCGAAGTGCGGATGTAGTTGACGCTGGCCTCCTTCATCAGTTTCATATCACGCAAGATGCTCGCCTCATCAATCACCTTCACCGTCTTTGGGTCGGTAGAATGACAGGTGACGCCACGCAACTTGATCGGCTGGCCGTTGAGTTTCAGGATGTTACCGTCGACAGTGAGTTCGCGGAAACCGAACCGATGGTGAAACACCTGCAGTGGCTTCCCGTTCTGTAGCAGAGTTGTGCGCAGCGTGTAGAGATGTGGCGTCTCCGCCGTCCACAACAATGGATGTTCCACCCTATCCGTCCCCACTACGCGTCCCTGGGCGTCGATGATTTCGTTTTTCACGGTCGTCTTCTTCGTCGCGTTGGCTATCTCTGCCCTTACATCCACCTCACCTGAATTCTTCGTGCAGATGGTCAAATCCTTCAGATGCGTCTTGGGAACGGCCATCAGCGTCACATCCCTAAAGATACCGTTGGGCGCCCAGTCGTCATTATAGTCAAAGTCGCTACCCCTGAACTGAGATAACACCCTCATGGCCAGTTGCTGCTGCCCGTTCTTGTTCAGGAAGGGAGTGATGTCAAAAATCGCGGTGTTATATCCCGAACGCCACGAACCCACATAGTTGTCATTTATCCACAGATCATAGCCGTAGAGCACACCATCGAAGCGCAGCACAACCTGCTGGCCCTTCCACTCCTTTGGCACAGAGAATGTGGTGCGGTAATATCCCGTCAGCGCAGCGGCCTTGTCATAACTCGGTTCGCAGAAACCATAAGCCTCCCAACATCCGGGAACGGGAATCTTGCCCCACGTCTGGTCGGCCTGCGGTACGGCACGCTCTTCCTTTATCCCTTCCGTCACCTTCAGACTCCATTCGCCATTGAGACTGCGTTTCATCTGAGGGTCGGTGACGGGCAGGATGCCCTGAAAAGCGTCGTGCACCTGTGCTTCGCCACCAAAGGGCAGACACAACAGGCACAATGACAACAACAGCGCCTTCATAGTTTCTTATACTTTAAGTCGATTTTGGTATATTTATGCTCTTTGTTCCAATGTTCGAACACGCCGAGTGGTTTCTCCAACGCCTTCCCACCCTGCTTGTAAACCGTTCCGCTAGGGGCATTGGGAATGAGGGCAGCCTCGCGGAGATACTCGTCACAATAGTTCAGACTACCAAACTCAGGCCACTCGCCAATGATGATATCCATAGCGACGGCATCGCACGCCAACTCATCCTGAGAGACGATGATCGAACAACCCCAGTCTCCGCAGAAAGGTTCTTTCATCCACTTCGGATTCGGTGCACCGTTGACGTCGCGCGAACCATATGTTCCGTCGATGAGAAACAACAGCGTCTTCTGCCCGAGATCCTTGTGCGCCATGAAGTCCACAAAAGTCTTATAACCCGGTTTTCCGTTACGCTTGTCCTGACTGATGTTGTTGTGGGCATTCTGTCTCCAAAGCAGGTTGATGTCCGTAGCGCCATACCAGTTCTTGCCTGTCAGCGTCACACCCGGACCGCTGTGCGTCTTCAGCAGGGCTGAGTTGATGAGATAGTCGGCATCGACAATGCATTTTGCCAATCCGCGGGCCATCTTTCCGTTGTCCACAGAGTAGACTATCTGCTCGGGATAATACTCACACTTCTCCCTTCCGTCACCGCCTATGTTATCAATGAAACGTACGCCGGGAAAGGCCCTGTGCACCTTATTATATATGCTGTCCGTGATGGCACGGCTGGGTTCACACAAAATGATGTCCTGCTGACGCACACCGCCGTCTTTCACCATCGAGCGCACCAGCGCCAGCGTGAGAAAAGGCGACGAATTGAGTTCTATCGTGTCGTGATGCGTTATGGCATTGTTCATATTCAGTTTCACGGCAATTGTCTCACCCTTCTTATATCCACGATTTCCGCGACCGTGTTGTTTGTTGAAGTGTTTGAACAATGCCTTCCAGGCACTCTTCGCGTCGGCCTTACCGGTCAGCTGCATCAAAGTCTCAGGAATCATCGCATCGGCCTTGGCCTGATCGTTCCAACGGTCTTCCACCCACAGCCCCGTATGTCCGTCCCATTTCGCCACTCCGGGATTATGTATCCACGCCACACGGCCCGGATAGATGCCACGACCCTCGCCAATCGGTTCGTTAGGTCCCACGAAGAGTTTTGGCGACTGGGCATTAAATTCTCCGAAGAACAACCTGTCGCGATTCACACGCTCGCCAAGCAACTGTATGGTGGTGGACGGTCCGAGGTCGGGCGACTTCCACGATCGCAGCTCCCACACCAACTTACCATTCTTGTCTATCTCTATAGCCTGCACGGGAGCATTTGCCGTATCCATCGGCGTCTTGCTCCACTCATTATACCAGTTGTTGATGATGTGCCCACCATCCTTCAGCCGCACCGTCTTTTGGGGTTGCGTCACACCATAGTCCGTTGTGTTCAGTTCCCATACGGTATGTCCCTGACGGTCTATCTCCTGAATCTTGCCTTTGCGACCCGTGATGAGCAGATGCCCGTTCTTAGGCAACTCCTGTACCGACCAAGGCAGGAATCCCGTCCAGCGGTCCACTTCCTTTCCCTCGCAAGTGAACTCGTGAATGCATCCCATCGCCATATTGGCCACGAGCAACGTGCCGCGAGACGTCAGGCGCGCATTTCGAAATTGTCCGTGCACGGATCCCTTCTCATTGATGGGCAACTCAAACTCCCGTACTATCACGCATTCAGGTATCTTCATCACCACCACCTTGGCGGGTTTTCCGTTCTGCACAAACACCACGTACGACTTGCCGATAGGCTGAATGGTATGTATCTCCGTACCCTCGGGTGCGGCATAACTCCACACCGTGTTGCCGTCCTGCGACACCTCAGCCACACCATACTGATGCGCCACCAGGATATGATCATCGCTCATCAGCACCGCATCGCTAATCTCCCCGCGATTCAATCGGTCCTGATAAGACCACGCCAACTGTCCATCCTTCACGATAAACATCCTGCGCTGCTTACTCTGTCCGGCATAAAAGAAATCGTGTCGCCCTAAACTGTTGTCAATTTTTTCTTGTGCAAAAGCCCCCAAAACAATAGAAAACATGAGGGAGCATATCAGTATTAATCTCGTTTTCATATATATTGTTTAAATTCGTGGGCAAAATTACCAATAATATTTCAAAAACATACTACACAAATCATTCAAATAACAACCACATTATCGGCATTTCTTCTTTCTTGGAGCAATATTACGGAATATGACGTTCAAAGCATATTCTGATTATCAATCAGTTGCATGCTTTTGTACGATTATTGTGTTACAAATTTATATAAAAGTATTTAAATAAACGGCTTGTTGGAGGACAAATCGAAAATAAACGCTTACTTTTGCGGCATGATACGACGGCGCATGTATGTTTTGGCAGTGCTGGCGATGCTCACTATGGGTGTCGCTGCCCAGCACGTGAACCCTGAAGACCGGGAGGTGGACATGGACAACCCTACGTTCGTGCCCATGCTGAAGGTGAGCAAGGTGCTACAGGGGTCCGACAGCCTGCAATACGTGGAACTGAACCGCGTATACGTCTATCCGCAGCCCGAATTCAAGAACGAAAAGCAGAAGCAGGCCTACCTGCGACTGGTGTACAACGTGAAGAAGGTGCTGCCCATTGCCAAGGAGGTGAACCGGGTGATCATTGAGACCTACGACTATCTGGAGACCCTGCCCGACAAGAAGAGCCGCGAAGAACACATGAAACGTGTGGAGGCAAGCCTGAAGAAGGAGTACGGACCTAGAATGAAGAAGCTGAGCTACGCCCAGGGAAAACTACTCATCAAACTCGTATACAGAGAGTGCAACTCGTCGGGCTATGAGCTCATACAGGCATTCCTGGGTCCCGTGCGCGCCGGCTTCTACCAAGCCTTTGCCTGGGCATTTGGCGCCAGTCTCACCAAGAAATACGACCCCGAGAAGACCGACCGACTCACCGAGCGCGTGGTGAGACTCGTGGAAAGCGGTCAGCTCTAACCGTCGACCCTCATAGGCTCTAAGTACGTTAAGGGCTTCGAAGGCAATAAACTCGATGCAAATATCAACCCTTCCGGCAACGAAAAAAGCCTCGCCACAACCATTTTCTGACCAAAACATGTGTCTATGTCGGCGAAACTTTGTAACTTTGCGCTCATTATTCACGCATACCGAAGAAAAAACAGAGATACAGTGCACGCAAGAAATACCACTTACCTGATGCTGACGCTGGCAGCCCTGCTGCTCATGGTGTCGTGTGCCAAGATGGGAAACCCCGACGGCGGATGGTACGATGAGACACCGCCAAGGGTGGTGAGCGCCTCGCCTGCCGACAGGGAGACGGAGGTGACGGCTCAGCGAATGACCATCTTGTTCGACGAATACATCAAGGTGGACAACCCCAGCGAGAAAGTGGTGGTATCGCCACCACAGATGGAGATGCCCGAGATACAGAGTGCCGGACGACAAATCAAAATCCATCTGCTCGACTCGCTGAAACCCAACACCACCTATACGATTGACTTCAGCGACGCCATCAGCGACAATAACGAGGGAAACCCCATGGGAAACTACACTTATAGCTTCTCCACGGGCGACCATATCGACACACTCGAGGTGTCGGGCTATGTCGTTGACGCCAGCAATCTCGAACCCATCAAGGGCATGCTCGTAGGTCTCTACGACAACCTCTCAGACACCATTTTCCGCAAAGAGCCCATGTTGCGCGTCAGTAGTACCGACAGCCGCGGGCACTTCGTCATCAAAGGCGTGGCGCCGGGTGAATACCGCATCTACGCCCTTGAGGATGCCGACCGCAACTTCGTGTTCAACCAGAAGAGCGAGCGCATCGCCTTCACCCACGAACTGGTGAAGCCCTCGTGGAAGCCCGACGTCAGACAAGACACCATCTGGCGCGATTCGCTCCACATCGACTCCATCGTACAGGTACCCTACACTCATTTCCTGCCCGACGACATCGTGCTCAAGGCTTTCAAGGAGGAGCAAACCGACCGCTATCTGGTGAAGAGTGAGCGCCAGCGTGCCAACCGCTTCACCCTCTACTATAGTTTCGGTGGCGACACCGTGCCGAAATTGCGGGGCCTGAACTTCGACGATGCCAACGCATGGGTGGAAGAACCCTCTCAACGTTGCGACACCATCACCTACTGGTTGCGCGACTCGCTGCTCATCAATCAGGACACGCTCGAAGTCGAAGTGACGCATTACAAAACCGACACACTGGGCGTCTTGCAACTGACCACCGACACGCTCATGCTGCTTTCGAAGGAACCCTACGAGAAACGCATGAAGCAACTCGAGAAGAATATCAAGGAGTGGGAGAAGAAACAAGAACGGGCACGCAAGCGCGGAGAGCCTGTTGAGGAGTCGATGCCCATCAAACCGCTCGAGGTGAAAGTCAATGCACCATCGAACATGGCACCCGATCAGAACCCGCTAATCACCTTCGACACACCACTCGAGGTGTTGGACACGGCCAAGATTCACCTCTATTCGCAACAAGACACTTTATGGTTCAGGTCGCCCATGCTCATCAGACCGCATGCCATATTGCCACGAACCTACGAGGTGGTGGGCGAATGGCGACCCGAAGGGAAATACAGCCTTGAAGCCGACTCAGCGTCATTCGTTAACATCTACGGAACGGCGGCAAACGCAACGAAAGCTGGATTCCAGGTGGCTTCCAACGACCAGTTTGCCACCATCCTCTTCACCGTCAGCGGATTGCAATGCGACCATCTCGTGGCCGAGCTGCTCAGCTCCAGCGATGCGCCCGTGAAGACCGCGAAAGCCGAACGAGGCACCGTGGAGTTCTTCTACGTGACACCCGGCACCTACTACCTGCGACTCTACGAGGACCTGAACGATAACGGCCGATGGGACACGGGCAACTACGACCTCGACTTGCAGGCCGAGCCAATGTACTATTACCCCGAAAAGATAGAATGCAAGGCCAACTGGGACTTGACGCTACCCACCTGGCAGCCCGCAATGCTGAACGCCGCACGACAGAAGCCAGAGGCCATCACCAAGCAGAAGGGTGAAAGGGGGAAGACCATCAAGCGCCGCAACTACGAGCGCGCCCGTCAGCTTGGCATCGAATATGTTAAGGAGAACATTCCTTACTGATGTCAGCATCGTCACGGCCCGCCGACGGCTACTCATATAGAATCCGAAAGCTCGTTCTCGCACGCCATTCTCCTTTGTCCTGTACCCTGCATTGCAGACACAGGGCCATCGTCTCAAGACACCCATTTTAAACATTTAGCCATCACAGGCATCTTATATACATAGAAATATACGCAATAAAGAAATATGAAAATGAAACTCAAGAAAACGATCATGGCTGCGCTCTTCATGCTGGCATTGCCCGCCAGTGCGCAGTGCACGTTTAAGAACACAGCCTTCAACAGCGGAGAATTCCTTTCCTATAACCTCTACTACAACTGGCAGTTCGTATGGGTAAAAGCCGGTTCGGCCAGCATGTCGACCGTGCAGAGCCACTACAAAGGAAAAGATGCCTACCGCGCCAGCCTCATCACCCGCGGCAACAAGAAAGTAGACGAGATGTTCGTGCTACGCGACACCCTGCTCTGCTACTCTTCGCTTGACATGGTGCCCCTCTACTTCCGCAAAGGAGCCCGCGAGGGAAAGCGCTACACCGTCGACGAGGTGTGGTACAACTATCCTGGAGGCTCGCGTGTCAGCCTCACGCAGAGACGCCTACGCAAGGACGGCACCCGCAAAACCATTCAGAACACCTCGCAGGAGTGTGTCTACGACATGCTGAACATCTTCCTACGTGCCCGCAGCTTCAACCCCACCGGATGGAAGAAGGGTCATGTGGTGCAGATACCTATCGCCGACGGAAACGGCATCGACAAGGCCCAGCTGCGCTATCGCGGCAAGAGCACCGTGAAAGCCGACAACGGCAAGAAATACCGTTGCCTCGAGCTCAGCTTCATGGGACTGGAAGATGGCAAGTATAAGGAGATTGTGCGTTTCTACGTCACCGACGACCAGAACCATATTCCCGTGCGCCTCGACATGTTCCTGAGGTTCGGCGCCGCCAAGGCCTTCCTCACGGCCATCAAGGGCAACCGCAACCCCATCACGTCGATTGTGAAATAAGATTAAACCCAAATCGGTCATTAGGCCGACGATTGATTACTATTTTGGTTTTATCAGTCTATTCATGTCAGCTCAGCATTTCTTTTGGCATTTTGTTCACATCGATATCTCGACGTAGCCCGCTACGCCTTCGATATCGATGCAACCAAACTGCTCAAAACAAATACTAGTCTGACATAAATCCTAACGACCTATTTGGGTAGGACCGTCGGCTAAGTCCATTTGCAACAAAAGCAAAAGCCCGAGAACCCGACACCGACTCCCTAATCACGCACAATAGACGAAGTCAAGGGTCGTTTTCAGATGCCCATACCGGAAGGACGCCAAATGTATCGCGGCGCTTTAAAATAAAAAATCTAGATTTTTTCAACCGAAACCGCCAATTTCGCGCAAAAAAATCTAGATTTTTTATTTTGCCCTTTGCAAAATACAAAACCGAAAATAGGAAAATGCTTTAGTCGTCCCGATGTTTCAAATGGTTTTTATACTTTTCTGCTCAACCCTGCATAATGAAATGTATCAACGAGTTTGTTGGCTATTGGTTTGAGAACGATGTAGGTTAACAATTTGAGTGGCCTTTCTGTGGTATCAAATCATCACAAAAAGAAGTCTTCGTTGTCTTCTTCCTCCTCATCCTCGAGATCATCCCATAAATCACCGTTATCCTCACGGGCCCATTGTTCATCGGTCCAAGGATCATCATCGCCACTGTGTATGCTCATGCAGTACGGCTGCGTTGGATCAGTAGCTATAGTAGCGATATCAGGTGAAATATATTTTTTCTTTTCTATCACAATCTGTTAATCGTTCTTTATCACGAGTTTACCATTGATGATGTTCAATCCACGCATTGGCTTGCTCAAACGCTGGCCACTAAGGTTATATATCACACATTCCTGTTTTTGCTCTTGAATAGAGCTGATGATATTCGTGGGCATTCCCCCCTCGAAATCGGAGTCGAAGCAGAAAAGATAACCATTAGCATTGTTAGCTGTACTTTCAACGGCAAAGAAAGCCTTGTTTGCATTGAAATAATTCGGTCTGTATTTGTAAAATCCAACAGTACGAACATCCTCTCCATTAATTTTCTCGGCTGATAACGTGTAGATAACTTTACCGCTATATTCCGTGTTGCTTATTAGAATCCAATTATCTTGACCCAGCAAATCATTTACACCATCAAATTTTCTTTCATTCTGTGTGGGTTCCATGACAAAGTCTGTCTTAGTGGTGTCATCACTTTTTAGACGACTACCTTTCAGAATGACAGCAGTTCCTTTCGGAATAATATTTCCTTCGAGTTTTGTCAACTTGAGAATCTTTACATTTTCATCGGTTACGGCAGTATATGCCGATATTACATTGCTGGGGTATTTGTAGTTGTAAACGGAGGAGTAGAATGTAGAATAGTAATCGTCCGTACTCTTCGGGTCCTGATTTGCCTTGATGATGAGTGTTGTCAGAGTGAAGGCCACCTTGGCCTCGACATAGTTGCCCTCCTTGCCCGTGGTTGCCACGGCATAGTAGTGGCCTGATTCTACGGGATAAACATCATCACCAAGATACGTTCCACCATTAATAGCACCTTCAGTCGTTGAACTATAATATTTCACCGTATATTCTGCCGGCCATAACTTGGAAGTGGTGACAACAGCATATTTCGCATTGCCGTTGGTTTGAAGGATAGCGGGAGGAGTAATTGTCAGCGTGAGATAGTTGGGATGTGATTCTGCTGTGCCGTAATAGGTGCATTTCTTACCCGTATTACCGACAGTGTTCTCATTGCTACAATAGGCTATGGCAGTGGCGCCTTCAGCCTCGTAGACCCATTCATGATAGTGTGGCGTTTCAAACATCGGCTTAATGGTGGTCCTGGCGTTAAGAGGGAAGGTGTAGGGATTTGAGGTGATGAGTGTCTCTCCGTATTCTCCATCGCCAGTTTTCACATACCATCCCATGAAGGCATAGCTGTCTTTGGCAATGGCCGTAACGGTGACTTCGGTGCCCTCCACATAGGTATCGCCATAGATAGTGGCGCCATCGACGTTGCCACCAACGAAATCAGGGTCTAAAAATAAAGTGTGGTAAGTTTCTTCTGTTTGTTCTTCAGTTGATTCAACCACGGGTGATGAACCGATGACACCAGCAGCACGCGTGGTTCCGTCTATATAGATGTTGACTTCCTGTTCGGATGCATTACAATCACCAAGAGCGGTATTACTATCACCATATGACATGTTTACCGTGAGTGTGCTTCCGTTAAGGCTGTAGTCGAAATAGGTCTTCGTGCCTCCAGTATCAGCACCACCGTTCTTTTTGACCGGTGCTGAATAGTGCCCGTCTTTATTAACTAAGGCTGTATGTGCAAAGGCATTCGAAAACCTCGTGTTAAGCATATTCGTTGCCCAGTTGTTATAATTCCCTGATCCATTTCCTTCGTATTGATGATTGTAGGTAAGGCCAGATGTGATATAATCGGCAAAGATATCCTGAGTGGTATGTGGGACTTTACAATTAGTATATATAACAGAACTAGCATCATTGGTAGTGGATATGCAGTTGTAAAGATAAGTCTTTGCGTTTTCTTTCGGACTTTCGGAGAAACCGACATTTGTGATTTCTGTTCTATCACCGTCTCCATCTTTGTCCACGATATCAAAATGCACGTTATCAGTAAGGATGGAGTTTACGGCATAGCAATTGCCTTGTCCTGTTCTAAAAGCAATTTTATTAAAGTGTACCAAATTGCCAGAAATAGTACAGTTCATAAAATATAATTCACTGGGATATGTAGCGGGATTTGCAGAATAGTTATTGATAGCATAGGTAGCACAAGTATTGTTGGATACGGTGGAGTTGTGGATATACATTATACCTCCTGCCTTATTCTCTGCAGCACCGCCGTCTTGGTAGGAACGATTTTCAGAGAACGAACAGCGGTCCATCACAATGGTAGCCGAACCTTTGACCGCTCCACCGTCGTTAAGCACACCAGCGCCGAATCGGCAATAATTGCGAATCAGATTGCAATGGCTGAGCACCACCGTACCCTGGTAGTTATGGATTCCACGGTTTGAACGAGTGACAGTACAGTCCGTCATAGTCAAAGTTCCACCGGTCTTAACCACTACGGCAGCATTTGCATTATATTCAGGACCATTACCTTTACTAAAATTCCAAGTATCGACTCGATCCCATTCTATTCCATCAACTGTCTTGATAGAATAGTTATTTCCAGTAGCGAATTTGATTCTGCCACCCATGATGGTCATATTCTTCAATGTCACGATAGCATCTGTTGGAATAGTAAAAACATTTCCATTATCCGTGGTGGTAGCATCTTCTGGTCCGTTTCTGAGATAACCTTGATTATTTTTTACCGCATTCACCGTACCATCCTCTTTCAGATAAGGATATGGCACACGAATCGTTCTTCCATGACCATCAAGATTAGTTCCGTTGGTCAATACTATCTTATTCGACACCACGATGTCGATACTACGCTCTTTTTCCAGTTCCACTTGTAATTCTGCGAGCGTACTGACAGTAACTGTCTCTTGTGCTGGAAGCACTATGGGAAAAAGACTTAATATGAATAGGTATAGCAGTTTTCTTTTCATGAGTTATTTTATTACTATCGAGGCCACAAAGATATAAAAAAAACAGAATACTTTGTGCAACTTGTTAGTTTTTTAACTTTTTGAAACAAAAAGAGAGAAAATAATAAATCCACAGAATCATCAAGATTCCGTGGATTACTATTTTTTTGATATGTAATCGTCAGCTCGTTACAGTGTCTTTCTGATATTCAGAACTTGTATTTGTAGCCGAGTCCGATGACGTGCAGGTTGGGATCGCCGTCGCGCCCGTCGACGTAGCGGTAGAAGAAGGAGAACTGCTGCTTCTTTGAGAGCTTCCAGTCGGCGCCGAGGGTGTAGCGCACCTTCTCGAGACCTCCGCTACGATTGTAGAACTCGACGCTGGCGAAGGGATCGACCTTGCAATGCGGGATGTTGTATTCGGCCTGCAGACGCGAGCGCAACACGTGCTTGGCCTTCCCGTCCTTAGTCTTCTCTTCCCACTCCTCTTCGAGGTTGTCGTAGCGGTCGACGGTGGTTTGGGGGCGATAGGTGTACTGCCATCTTTCGCGCAGCGATAGATCCAGACGCCCCAAAGCCAGCGTTCCGGTGACCGATGCAAAGGCGCGGTGCTTGGTGCACCACCATGAGGGAGTGAACTTCTTCAGTGTACCGTCGTCCCTGTAGGTGCTCTCGTCGTCGTTGAGTACGCGCATGAACTTGTATCCAGCGTCGAACTTCAGCCACGAGAGGGGCTTGTAGGCGGTGCCCACCGAGACCGTCCATCGGTCGGTGCTGCCGAAATCCTCGCGCAGACGATATTCGGCTTCTCCGCTGACGCTCCACTGACTGTTTATTTTCTTTTGTGCCTCGGCGCTCATCCAGAGGCCTGTTTCAGTATCGCTCTGCGCTGCCGAAGGCAATGTGCTGGCAGCCATAAGGCATAAGGCGAAGCCACGCACGAGGGCAGAGCGATATGGGTTTCTTGGAATGTTCATAGCAGGTTGTTGTTAGGAGGGTGATTATTTGGGCAGTTTGGCCATCTGGTCTACACTGTTGTGCAGGTCTTCTTCGGAATCGTAATACACCTTGATGATGGTCATGTCGCGCAACATGTCGACGCTGCCTACTTCTACTTTCTTGATTTTCAGACCCAGTCGCTTCTCCAGGTCTTCAATGAGCTGCTCGCGGCACTCGGGCTTGATGAGCTCAACGCGGTCGTATTGTACCAACTTGCATGGCTGGAACTTCAGGTTGCGTTCGCAGAGCCACACGGTGAGCAGGATGATGGCATTGGTCGCCACCAGCTCGGCTAGGCTCATCGTTGAGGCCAATGCGTTGACCACACTCAGGGAGATAAGCACAAAGAGATAGGTCATCTCGCGAACGGGCATCGTATCGGTTCGGTATCGCATGATGCTGAAGATGCCGAACAGTCCGATACCAATACCTATGCCGGTCTTGCCTTTCATGTCTTCGAGCACGAATATCATGAAGAACACGAGGAAGAAGATGGCAATGGAGATGAGCATGAACGTGAAGTAGAACTCACGACGCTGGCTCTTACGGAAATACAAACGGTCGATGATGATCCAGCTAAAGAACACACTTATGAGAAAACGTACCAGCATGTGGCCGTATTCTGCTGAAAAAGATAAATCGAGAAATTCCATTTTCTTGGGATGATTATGGTGAATGATTGGGGTTTATTGCTTAAAAGATGTCTCTGTCGGTAGCCAGCAGACGGTCTACGTCGCGAAGCTTCGGTTTGAAACGGTTGATGCGCAGGCCTGGGTTGGTGAACGCTGAACCCATGCAGTACTTACTGAAACCGTGGGGCTGGATGCGCAGTTCGCGCAACATGCTCAGCACGGGCGAGTAGCAGAGTCCGTCGCGCTTCAGCTCGATGATAACCAGATCGCCCATGGCGCGGTCTTGCTGGCTACGCTCGTTGTGGAACTGCAGCTCGGTGTCGATGGTGAGACGCTCGGTGTGGGCTTTGTTCACCAGCGTGAGCCGACGGAAGCTATTGGTGAGCGCGGGGCTCAGCGAGGTGATGTCGTAGCGCAGATGCTGACCCACGAACTCACACTTCTGAGCATCTTCCAGGTCCATATCGGTCACCTGAATGCGCTTTTTCTTCGTACGTCCGCGATTGTTCTTCGTCTTGATCTCGAGGAACTGCAAGTCGGAACTGACGTATGTGCGGAAGCGGATTTTCTGTCGGTTGGCGCTTCCGTGCTGATGCACGCAGAACATGTTGCAATCGGGTGTGTCAAAATATGTGGTATGATAGAGCATGTTACGCTCACCTGCAATCTCCTGCAACTGATAGTCGTCCTGGGCCATTGCCAGCAGGCGCTGCAAGAGCGGCAGCGTGGTGATGAACTTGGTGTCGATCCGGTTCATCAGCTTCACTCCACTCATTTCCTCAAGAGTGATGGGGCGAAAGGCAGCAATGAGATCTTTCATACGCAAAATGCTTTTTTTGAGTGGTGCAAAGGTAGCAAATAGACCTTTGCCTGTCAAAAAACATCTATGAAAAAAACGATTTGTTCAGCGAACTCCCTTGTTGATGCAACAGAACGAAACGGGATTGCAACATATATCGATTAGTTCGGCAAAGTCGTCGATGATATATTCTGTTTTTTCGTTTTCCATCTCCAGGCGTGTTCCGTTTCCATAGGTGACACCCACCGCATGCACCCCTGCGCTATGGGCCATCCGTATGTCGTACCAAGTATCGCCCACCACGATGCAATCGCTTGGTTTCAGGTTAAGGTCGTGCATGGTTTTCAGCACCATATCGGGTGCAGGCTTAGCGTTCTCTATGTCAGAAGCACTAATAATATAGGGTATGTAGTTGTCGAGGTCCATTCGATGGAGGAATTCCTCTAAGGTGGGCCTTGCACGACTCGACGCAATGGTGAGTACGAAACCCCGCTCGTGGAGTGTGCGGATTGTTTCGTGCACGTGGGGGAACATAGGTACGGCATCGGGGTGGTTGTTCTCGTCGAACAACTTGCGGTAGAGATCAGTACAGCGGTCGCCCATCTCATCGGTCATGGGGATGAGTTCGGTGAACGTGCGCTTCAGCGGCAGACCTATCATGGCCTGGCATTGCTCTTTCGTGCGTTTCTCCAGTCCAAGTGCATCGATGGTTTGCAGCATAGTCTTCACGATGAGCTGCTGCGTGTCGCCCATCGTTCCGTCGAAATCAAGGATTACGGCTTTGTAATTCATGTCCTTTATTGGGTGATTCTTAGGTGAGAATAAGAATTCATGCTATTGCTGTATGGCTTTCCAGCTCATCCACACGGCCAGGGTCTTCGCTCTGACATAGTTCTCGCTGAGATACATCAGGCCACCGAAAGGGTTGTCCTTTCCCCATGAATTCTTACAGATATAATAGCGGCGACCCTTCGTGTTGCGGGCCAAGCCGATGATTTCCATGCAATGGTCGTCGGTGGTTTGCAGACGGTCGAAGAGCTGTTGCCTCGTCTGCTGCGTCACCTCCTGGTCTTCGTTCTCCAGATGTGCAAAGCCCTGTTCAAAGGAGAATCCGGGTTCGCTGGTGTCGCCTTCCCAACATACGGGATGTCCGGTGAGAAGGGCACCGTCGATCATGTTCATCAAAGAATCGAGCGATACGTTCTTGAAGTCGTGCGCACAGACATTGTCGGGCACTTCGATGGCGAACTTGGTGCCAAAGGGATGGTGGCTGAAACTGGTCAGGGCCACATATTCGTCGGGCATGCACACGCTATGGGCAAACTCCAGCGGTGCATATTCGGCACCAAGCCAGTAGACCGCTTTCTGAGCGGGGTGGATGGCGTCGTCGAGCAGTCGCTCCACGTCTTTAGTCATATTGGAGAGTCCGGCACGTTGCGCCACTGCCTGCCTCGCCGCCTGTTCCACCTTGCGGGCTACCACGCGGTAGTTGGCATCCGCCTGGAAGGCGTCGAAGTGAGTGAGTCCGCCACGCATCATCAAGTCGATAGCGTCTTGGGCCAAGCCACGAGTGCGGATTTTCTGCTTGCCGTTCGACAGATAGACGCGCTCGGCCTGCTCTTCGAGCAACTTACGCGCAAGGAAATGGGCCGACAGATTCACTGAGTCGTCGACCAACAGATGCTCGCTCTCGATGGTGGCCAGCATGGCATAGATCCAGCAGAAATCGCTCCGCCCCTGGTCTTTCACGGGCGTTATCTTCACCATGCACTCGGTCTTGGGCTGTTGCATATCCACCAGCTGCCCTTGCTCTCCGCTTTCCTGACACGATGCCGTCAACAGCAACGTCAACCCGAGCAGCAGCCCAAAGGCTACGGAGCTGGCTTTCTTGCGATATGGAATTTGCGTCAGCAGCATGTGCAATGGTATGTTTGGATTTATGAATTCATCTTCAGCAACTCCTCGATGTGAGTGCGCTCGTTGCTCAGTCTGGGCACTTTGTGCTGTCCGCCCAACTTTCCCTTACTCTTCAGCCAATCGTTGAAAAGTCCCTGTCGCGCCACCACGATCTCGAGCGGTTGCAGGGTGATATCCTTGTAGCGCTTGGCTTCGTAGTCGCTGTTCACTTCTTGTAGCTTCTTGTCGAGCAAGCTGGCAAACAGGGCCATGTCGTCGGGCTTGCGTGCGAACTCAATGAGCCACTGATGACGGCACTTAGCCTTTCCGTCCATAAAGACAGGCGCGGCGGTGTATTCGAGCACCTCAGCTCCGGTCTTGCTACAGGCCTCAGCCAGTCCCTCTTCGGCATTGTCGACGATAAGCTCTTCGCCAAAGGCGTTGATATAGTGTTTGGTGCGACCAGAGATGACGAATTTATAAGGATTAACCGACGTGAAGCGCACGGTGTCTCCGATGAGATAGCGCCAGAGTCCGCACGAAGTGGAGATGATCATGGCATAGTTCTTTCCCTCTTCCACATCCCACAAAGGCACAATCTTTCCCTTGGCACCACCTTTGTCCGACTCATCGTCAGTAGCACTGGGCGACATCTCCATGAACTCGTAGAACACGCCATAGTCGAGCATCAGCAGCATCGACTTGTCGGCCGGATCGTCTTGTATGCCGAAGAAACCCTCGCTGGCGTTATAGGTCTCCATGTAGTGCATCTGCGTGGTGGGTATCAGCTCTTCGTACTGCTTGCGATAGGGCGTAAAAGCCACGCCACCGTGGAAGAACACCTCCAGGTTGGGCCACACTTCGTTCAGGTATTTCTTTCCCGAGAGTTCCATTACCTTGGTGAGCACAGAGAGCATCCACGAGGGCACACCGCTCAGGTTGGTGACGTTTTTATGGAGCGTCTCCTGCGCAATACGCTCACGCTTCACTTCGAAGTCGCTGAGTAGTGCGGTCTGCTTCTTGGGCACACGCACCAGGTTGGCCAGCGGGTTAATATTCTCGATGAGGATTGCGCTGAGGTCGCCCACCAGCGAGTTGGGAAGCGTATAGTTGGGCGCATGGCTTCCGCCGAGTATCAGTGCACGGCCGTCGAAGATACGGCTCTTCGGATTGTTGCGTAGATAAATGGCCACCACATCGGTGCCGCCAGCATAGTGTATGTGCTTCAGTCCTGCCCCACTCACGGGGATGAACTTCGACTTGTCATTGGTCGTACCCGACGACTTCGCGTACCATCTCACCTGTCCTGGCCACAACACGTCGCGTTCGCCATGTCGCATGCGGTCGATGTCGGCCTTCATCGTTTCGTAGTCACCTACCGGAACATGTTCTGCAAACCGCTCGTAGTCATTGATGGTTGAGAACAGATGGTGACGTCCGAACTCCGTATCGCGAGCATGTTCCAATAGGAACTGCAACACCTCGCGCTGAAGCTCGGCTCCATCGTTCTGATACCGTTCCAACTCCTTCTGTCTAGGGGTGAACGCATTCCTAATGATTCCTGTCAGACTCATTTTTCTTTGTTCTTGAAAGTCCACGCTCATGCGTGTAAAGTCAATTTGGTTGCAAAGTTACGAAAAAAGCTTGTATAGAACAACTGATTTTGGAAGATTAACGCAATTCGCTCTGAAATAAAGGCAAAACGGGGAAGAATGTGGAAGTACGAAAATGAGGGTAACGCAAAATTGGGAGGATTGGTGAAGGAGTTAGGTTGCCAAATCGCAACCCCAAAACTTGTCTAAGTTGAAGGCTATATACACCTCCTCTCCGATGAACTTGCTCAACCTTGATGTTCAGCATCTCCCATTGTGGCATTGAAGCCATAAGTGGGTAGTAGGCTACCCCTATTGTGGCATTAATCCGAAGGGTGGGATTAAGCTACCACAATTGTGGCACTCCCTGCAAGCAGAGGGTATTAAGGTATGTTGTTTGATTGTACCTCTGATAACATAAGTGTGCATTTGCAGAACATCTATGATACGGATGAACTAAAAAAGGAGGCAACTACCGAGAAAATTTCGGTAGTTCGTCCTGTCCCGATGTCCCTGTCCCTTGACACCCCAGAGGCCCCCCATTCTGCCCCCGAGGGGGCTACTGTTGTTTTGAGGCCCCCCCTTTCTGCCCCCCGAGGGGGCTACTATTGTTCTTGAGTTGACGAGTTTGAGAAATCTGCGCAATCAAAATCTGCGTCATCAAAATCTGCGTCATCTTTTCACATCAGCGTCATCAGCGCGAGTCGTTTCGACTCGTCACTTTTCA
>JAILAI010000152.1 GCA_024681705.1 Prevotella sp. | reverse complement strand
CATCCAAGGGCAGCCATTGCCCAACATGCCATGGGAGGAGCGGCCCGCAGGCTGCGAGGCTCCCTTGTGGCGCTATAGTAACAATCCCGTCATCCGTCGCGACTTGTTGCCGACGTCGAACAGTATTTTCAACAGTGCCGTCGTCCCCTTCGGCACAGGCTTTGCCGGCGTGTTCCGCTGCGACGACACCAACCGACGCATGACACTCCATGTTGGCTTCAGCGACGACGGACTGAATTGGAACATCAACGAGGAAACGCTGAAGTTTGAATGCGATAATAAAGAAATTGGCGAGTGGGTGTATGGCTACGACCCACGCGTCTGCCGCATCGATGACCGCTGGTGGGTAACCTGGTGCAACGGCTACCACGGACCAACCATCGGCATGGCTTGGACTCAGGATTTCAAGACGTTCCACCAAGTGGAGAACGCTTTCCTGCCATACAACCGCAACGGCGTGCTCTTCCCACGGAAGATTAACTCCCTCCCTACGGGGGAGGGCCGGGGTAGGGCTTGCTATGCTATGCTCAGCCGCCCCAGCGACACGGGGCATACGGCCTTTGGCGATATCTTCTACAGCGAGTCACCCGACATGGAGTTCTGGGGACACCATCGCCATGTGATGTCGCCAGCCGCCTTCGAGGTGAGTGCTTGGCAGTGCATGAAGGTCGGCGCCGGTCCCACACCCATCGAGACCAGTGAGGGCTGGCTCATCTTCCATCACGGCGTGTTGCACTCGTGCAACGGCTATGTTTACGCCTTCGGCTCGGCATTGCTCGACCTTGATGAGCCGTGGCGTGTCATTGCCCGTTCGGGTCCTTATCTCATCTCGCCGCGCGAGCTCTACGAGTGCGTGGGCGATGTGCCCAACGTCTGTTTCCCCTGTGCCGCCCTGCACGACCCCGAGACTGGTCGCATAGCCATCTATTACGGTTGTGCCGACACCGTGACGGGCCTCGCCTTCGGCTATATCCCCGAAATCATCGAGTTCACGAAGCGCACCAACATTTGCACACGCTGACAAAGAAACTAAGAGACTAAGAAACAAAAAAGACAAGAGGCACGGGTCGCATCACTGCGTCCCATGCCTCCACCCGGGTATATTAAGAAAACTTACAAACTATTATTCACTCTGTTGTTATCACGAGTGTTTTATCTTTTTCATTTCCTTCGCGTATTTCTCCATTTCCTTCAAGTACTTCTCCATTGATTTCATGTATTTCTTCATGGCTTTCATCTGTTTCGGAGCATTCTTAAGGGAGGAAGAATCGAGTGAGAAAGAAAAGTCGGGCAGGGAGGAAAAATCAGCATCGACATCTGCCTCTTCGAGTCTGTCAATAGTATCAAGGTTGTCAATAGCACCAAATGCTTCTGAAGCCTTGAATGTGGAAATATCCTCCTGTGGCTGGTATCCGTCGAAGAATCGTTTGAAACGACCGTTCTTCATTGATTCAGGGATGATGCCGAGGATGACGGGACGGGGTAGAATCTCGTATTGCCAGTAGCGCATCACGCAACCCTCTTCAGAAGCGTGCTTTTTCAGATAGTTGAGGATGATGGAATCCGTCTCCCACTGCTTGTAATACTTTCGGGCATTCTCCTCCAGTTCATCGGCATCGCTCCATTCTTGATAGAACTTTGAGCCAGAAAGTTCAAACGTACCGTTCTTCACTTTTACCTGAGCCTGCTCGCCTGGTACAAAGGGAAAGCGTACGCAAGCCGAGCAGACTGCGCCGTCGGGGAAGATAGCAGTCAGGTCGCCAACCAAAGGTTCGTCAATATGAGTCTCGAACGAGGTACGCTTGTCGTTGACGGTAATCTTGTCAACGAACCTACGTTGTGTCTTATCACTGTTAAAGATATGAACGAGATAGCCCGCATCTTCAATGCCTTGCGTTACCTTTACGCTGATGCAGAAATTGTTTTCTTGCGCTAAGATCTCGGTGAAAGTCAAGCCGCAAAAGAGCAGCATAAGACTGATGATTCTATGAGTCATAATGATAAAGTATTTAAAATGTGTTTATTTGTTATTCAATCATGATATCCGTGATATCTGGTGTTCGCTATCTTCGAAGAACTTCTTGAAGCGGCCTTTCCTTATCTTGTCGGGGATAATCCTCAGCATCTCTTCACGAGGCAGAACCTCGTATTGCCAGTAACGCATGACGCAACCTTCCTCGTCGGCGTGCTTCTTCAGGTAGTCGAGAAGCAGGGCTTGGGTTTCTTCTGGCTTGTGATGTTTCTTGGCATTCTCCTCAAGTTCGTCGGCATCTGACCACTGCTTATAAAATGCAGAACCTGTGAGGTCGAACGTGCCGTTCATAACCTTCACCGTTGCATGCTCACCAGGTACGAAGGGGAACCGGACATATGCCGAGCAGATGGAGCCGTCGGGGAAGGTGGCGGTGATGTGTGACATCGTGGGCTCATCGACATGGGTGGCGAACGAGCACTTCCTGTCAATGACAGGGATGTCAGCAATCGGACGAATGCTCCCGGAAGGTTCGCCTATGAGTTCTATCAGATAGCCCGAGTCATTGATACCTTGCGACACCGTAATGTCCATTTGGAAGTTGGGTTGTTGCGGCTCTCTCTTTGGGGCTCTCTTGATATGGAAGATGCTGGGGCCATTCATATCAATCGAGTCT
>JAILAI010000019.1 GCA_024681705.1 Prevotella sp. | reverse complement strand
GAGGGGGTTTGTAAAGCGGCAAAAGTCGAAAATATGGAGCTAAAAATATGTTTAGCGGACAGTAATAATAGCTTTAAGAACCATAAAACCTTTTGTGCCTTCTCCCACTTCCTCGAAAAGTCATAACTTTTTTAACACTCCCACGGGGTCCAACTGTTAAAAAACGACCTCAAAATCGCTCAACTTTTTAACATAAAACTACCCACATGTCTATCCCCTTTTTGCTATCTCGGAGATTACAATCGAAAAGACGTCAGACCAAAACCGACAGTTTTGATCATCGAAATTGGCGCTTTTGATGACCGAAACTGCCGCTTTTGCTCATCGAAACTGCCGCTTTTGATGCAAAAAATCTAGATTTTTTTGTCAAGAAAGCGGAAATTTTGGCTCGAAAAATCGTCGCGAAATTTGTAACAAACTGACAGTCAGTGATTTGCGCTAACGCCTCGTGGCTGGCTTATTTCGGAGCTTCGGAGAGTCTAATTGAAAATTTTTAAATCTCCATGTTAAAGCGGAGCATCTGAAATGTGAAAAGTTGTTATCGAGAGCACGTCGCAATGCCTCTTTCATCGCCATCCAAGATTTTTCTTATTCAAACTATCTTCAATCTCAGATTTTTTTCGTATATTTGCCACGTCAACCAACAAACGGGGTACCGACACACGTCAGGCAGAGACTCTCTTGACGACAGAACACGCGTAATAACTTCAGCTACAAACATGAAAACAAAAAGAATCATCCTCCTACTGGCCCTGTTCGCCAGCGCATCAGGGGCCTTCGCCCAGAAGTGGTATCTGACGGGCTACAACCAACAAGGTAACATTGTGACGAACGGCGGCATAGAAGCCATCGTCGATATCGCCAGCGACCTCGATTGTCTGCAATCGTCACTCGGCAATAGTGCCAACTACTTCGCCATCATGCGTAAGAACGGAGAAGGCGTGTGGTTCAACAATGTCTTTAAGGCCACCTTCCGTCTCGATGGCGATGTGGCTACGAGCATCGACAAAGTGACAAAGCCGGCACCCGACATTGCCGTTGCTGACGACTATGTGGTGGTGTCGGGATGCCGCCGGGGCGACCTCGTGATGCTATATGCCGCCGATGGTCGTGTGGTCTGCAAGCGCAAGGCTACCGACGCGCGACTCCTCATCGACACCTCGGCGTTGCGCCGGGGCATCTATCTAGTGCGTACACCGGGCGCCACGCTGAAATTCTCAAAACCTTAGTTAACACATATCACCAAAAAGATTTTTAACTATGAAGAAGTTACTCTCCATACTTATGGCGCTGATGGCCTTTGCCACCGCGAACGCCCAATATGAAATCTACACCAAGGACGGCAGCATGTATTTCTGGGAACAACAGCAGTTGCGTGTCAACGAGAGCGGACCGGCCTCGGCCTGGACGCTTCAGACCTCGAAACCCGTACTGCTCAGCGACATCAAAGAGGTGGTGCGCGGCTACACCGTGATGAATATCACGCTCAATAGCACCCCCTTCATGTACGATAGTCGCCTACAGCTGAAGGTGGGCGAGACCGCCGAATACACCGCAAAAATCAATCCGTCGTATGCCTCTATCAAGGATGTCACCTGGGCATCGAGCAATCCAGCCGTAGCATCAATTAAGAACGGCCATCTGGAAGCGCTCAGCGAGGGGTCGACGGTCATCAGCGTGCGGGCCAATCAGGGCGGATATACCGTGCGCAGCTACGTCATGGTGAAGGGGTCGAACACCGTTCATGTGACGGGTCTGTCGGTGGATCCCACACAGATGACGCTCTATGTGGGCGATCAGGGACTCATCACGCCCATCGTCACCCCGCAGAACGCCACCGTGAAGGAGGTCACGTGGAAATCGTCGGCACCGAACATCGCCACCGTTCAGGACGGTGTGGTGAAGGCATTGGCCGTAGGCACCGCCACCATCACGGCGAAAACCGTCGACGGCGGTATCGGCAAGTCGAACTTCAAGGAGGCCTCGTGCAAGGTGACGGTGGTCAACCAGCCCGTCACGCCCACCTCACAACTGTACTTCGGTGTGAAATATCCGGGGCAATCGTCGTTCCAGCCGCTCACCGCTTCAACCCGCGCTCTGCTCGGACAACGGCTCACCATCCGCGCCTTCTCCGACGAGGGACTCACGAAACCGCTCACGGGCACCTATTCCATCACGAAGATGGGACAGGGCACATTGCAACACTCGGCCACTTCGTCCGACCTCATCGTGTGGGGCAGGATGGCTTATCCCGAGCCCGCCACGGTGCATTACGCTTCGGCCAACGGTGCCTCAACGCTCGATATGTCAACGCTCTTCGACTTCGGACCAGCGGTCGTCGTGGCCACCTCTACCGGTGTCTATCTGAACGGGGTGAAGAAAAATTCGCGCAACACCGTGCGGCTGATGTTCAATCCCGCGAGTGGCGTCTGCGAATTGGCCAACATTTCAGCGTCGAAGAGTCAGTGCTACATCGACGGAACGCTCGCCTACACCTATCCCGGACGCGCTGATGCGTTCTGCTTCGACGATCGGCAAAACGTCTTTGCTACGGTGGTTGTGCCCAATGGCAACAACTTCAATGCCTGCGTCTATGGCAATGGCACGCAGATGCTCATGCTGATGCGCAACGAGGCTGGCGTCGTCATGCCGAGCATCTGGGCCGATGGCGCGCTGATTGCCGACAATGGTCTGACGACTGATGGCAATCTCTGCACCACCACCGTCAATACGACGAGCACGCCCAACGGAACTGAATGGGAGGCGAAAGGCTGGGACTTCGGCGAGGTGAGCGAGATGTGCATGTCGGGCTACGATAGCCGCTATGTGCAGGTGGGACACTACTCGATGCTTTCCGACGGAACGCCCTTCAGTTCCATCGATTGGAGCACCGCCAACACCGCTTCCACCTACGTGCCGCAGAACACGATAACGGAGCTTTCTTTCTATGCCGATCCGGTGAATGAGGTGTCGAACGCCCGTGTGTGGAGCGATGGAACTCAGGCGCTCTACACCCATTACAACACGAAGGTGAATGAGTGGGTGCTCAGTGCTATGAACAGCGATTTTCAGGAGAGCTCGTTCTTCACGCGTTCGTTTGATGTCACGCCGCGCATGTTTGCCCAGAACATGTATGGTTCGTGGTTCACGGCCGGCAATCAGAATGGAAGTTTCGTCGTGATCGACGGCGAAGGCAATGAATATTTCCGTACGTCGGCGCTTAGCAATGCGACTATCAACGACTTTGTGCTCGCCACGTTCTTGCCCGAAAGTTGGTATTGATAAGTTGTCGTTCCACAGGTGTCGGTGTCTGCTCGGACCCCTTCGTCTGCCAACTATCGAGCAAAAGAAAAAGCCTGCGCTCAACGTTTTCATGCTGAGCGCAGGCTTTTGGTTTCCTCCCAAAGGAGGTATTTCGGTGTTGTTTTATTTCACGGTGACCAAGTAGTAGTTCTTCTTGCCACGTTGAACGAGCAGATATTTGCCGCCGAGCAGCATGCTCTCGTCGATGGGAGCGTTGGCGTCGGTCAGCTTTTCCTTGTTGATGCTGAGGGCACCGCTCTTGGTGAATTCGCGGATTTCGCGCTTCGAGGGGAACACGGCAGCCGTCGTGGTGAACAGTTCGATGGCCGGCTGACCAAGTTCTGAGCGGTCGATGGAGAACTGAGGCACGCCGTCGAACACGTCGAGGAACGTCTGCTCGTCGAGTTTCTCCAAAGCTTCCTTCGTGCTCTTGCCGAAGAGGATGTTCGATGCCTCAATGGCCATGTCGAGGGCTTCGCGGGAGTGAACCATCACGGTGACTTCCTCGGCCAGGCGCTTCTGTAGGATGCGGCGTCCGGGATCCTGCTTGTGCTCTTCCACGAGGGCGTCGATGGTTTCCTTGTCGAGCGAGGTGAATATCTTGATGTAGCGCTCGGCATCGTCGTCGCTCACGTTCAGCCAGAACTGATAGAAGCGATAGGGCGTGGTGCGCTTGGGGTCGAGCCAGATGTTTCCGCTCTCGGTCTTGCCGAATTTCTTACCGTCGCTCTTGGTGATGAGGGGGCAGGTCAGCGCGAAAGTCTCGACATCGTTGCCCAGCGTGCGGCGGATGAGCTCCGTACCGGTGGTCATATTGCCCCACTGGTCGTTGCCGCCGAGCTGAAGTTTCACTCCCTTATGCTGGTAGAGATAGAGGAAGTCGTAGCCCTGAAGCAGCTGGTAGGTGAACTCGGTGAACGAAAGACCATCGCGGGCGGTGCCGTTGAGGCGCTGCTGAACGCTGTCCTTGGCCATCATGTAGTTCACGGTGATGTGCTTGCCCACCTCGCGGGCGAAGTCAAGGAAGGTGAAGTTCTTCATCCAGTCGTAGTTGTTCACCATCTCGGCAGCGTTGGGATCGTTGCTCTCGAAGTCGAGGAATTTGGCCACCTGCTGCTTGATGCACTCCTGGTTGTGGCGGAGCGTCTCGTCGTTGAGCAGGTTGCGTTCCTGGCTTTTTCCCGAGGGGTCGCCAATCATACCAGTGGCGCCGCCCACCAGGATGATGGGCTTATGGCCGCACCGTTGCAGATGACGCAGCATCATGATGCCGCACAAGTGGCCGATATGCAACGAGTCGGCTGTGGGGTCGGTGCCTAAATAGGCAGTCACCATTTCCTTTTGCAGGAGTTCTTCTGTGCCTGGCATGATCTGTGCCAGCATTCCGCGCCAGCGGAGTTCTTCAACGAAGTTTTTTCTCATCGGTATTGTTATTCTTTTGAATATTCTTGTTTGCTGTTTCTTTTTAGATGTCTGGGCAGCGCTCTTCCACGTTTCTCAGGGAACAGGGTCGTAGCCGGAACCTCCCCACGGGTGGCATCGCAAAATGCGTTTGACGGCCAGCCAGAGACCTTTCACCGGTCCGTGCTTGATGATGGCCTGACGTGCGTACTCCGAACAGGTGGGTGTGAAGCGGCACGAGGGCGGCGTGAACGGCGAGATGACCCGCTGGTAGAACACGATGGGCAGAAGTAGCAGGGCCACCAGTGCCTTTCTGATCCAGTAAGCGATGTGCTTGAGTATGTCCATCTCTTCAGATGCGCCCTCCCAGACGCTGTAGCAGGTCGCGCATGCGGTGTTCCACCGTGCGGCTTGCCCATATCTTACTGTCCATCCAGATGAAAGCCAGCAGCACCGTCTTGTCGTCGGGCACGCTGAGTTTCTGCTGGTTCAGTCGGAAAGCCTCCCTCACTTGGCGTTTCACCCGGTTGCGCCATACTGCCCGTTTCAGGCAGCGCTTTGGCACCGATACCATGAATTTGGTGGGTGTCTCGTCGATTCGCTCTGTCTCCACATAGACCACACGTAGAGGAAACGCCGTCAGCGCGTGGCCGTCGTTGTTGTGGAAGAGCTGGTCAACGGCCTTCTTGCCTTTGATTCGCTCCCTTCGCCCCAGTGTGAGGTCGGTGGTTGCAGGCATGAGGAAGTGTGAATAGGGTTGTCTTATTTGTTCGTTTCTTCAAGGTAGGCTTTCAGTGCACCCGTCATCGACGGATACTTTGTTGAAGGAGCCTCGATGACAACGTTCAGGCCAGCTTCGTGGGCTGCCTTGGTGGTGGACGGTCCGAAGGTGGCCACCACGACGTCTTTGTTCTTGTCGTCGCCAAAGGTCTTCTTGAAAGCGCTGATGCCCGAAGGGCTGAAGAAGATGCACATGTCGCAGTCGAAAGCCTCGCGCTCTTCGTCGGTGAAGTCGTTGCTCACCGTGCGATACATGACGCACTCGGTGTGGTTGAGCTTCTTGGCGTCGAGCATCTGCTTCACGCTGTCGTCGTGAACGTCGCTCATGGGGATGAGATATTTCTCCGTCTTGTGCTTCACCATGGAAGGTACCAGGTCGACAATCTTGCCGGTCTGTCCGAAGAACACCTTACGTTTGCGATACTGCACGTATTTCTGGATGTAGAGAGCTATCTGCTCGGTGACGCAGAAATACTTCATGTCCTCGGGCACGGTGACGTGCATGTCCTTGCAAAGCTTAAAGTAGTTGTCGATGGCGTGGCGCGTAGTGAAAACCACTGCCGTGTGATTCATTATACTTACTTTTTGCTGACGGAATTCCCTGCTCGAAAGACCTTCAACCTTGATGAAAGGTCTGAACATGAGTTCTACTTCATATTCTTGTGCGATGTCGAAATAGGGTGATTTCTCACTTGCAGGTTTAGGTTGTGAAACCAAAATCTTCTTTACCATGAATTGTCTTAAAAATTGATTTTCAACTGATCAACAATCAAGGCCAAAACGCCCAACAAACTGAGCATTGGCACGATTTCGAGGGTGCAAAAGTACAAAAAAATCTGCAAAGAGACTACATTTTGTCGGAAAAAGATAGCCCAGCACTTATAAAATGATAATATTTTTACGATTGTTAAGACAATTGCAATGTAAATCAGGGCTCCTTGGGTGTTGAAATCGAAATAATTCTGCAACATGACGAGGGGGAAAAGGAGTAGTCCCTCGATAGCTGTAATGAAGAAAAAGGAGCGTAGCCACTGCATGTTTTGCTTGGAGTCGAAGAACACATTGTCCACGATTGTGTAGAGCAAAACTTTGAGCAGATAGTAGCCGACGAAGCATCCCATGAAGATGAGTATCAGTTCATAGGGCGAGTCAAGCGAGAAATGGGTGGCAATGTTGTTGAGCGTGTAGACGAAGCTGATCACCGCCCAAAGTAGGCAGGTCTGCAGACATAGGAACAATTGCACGCGGTTTTCGCCCGTGGTTCCCGTCATTTCGTACACGTTCTCGGTGCGTTGTATGCGGAAGAAGTTCCGCGCCTGCTGAAAGAAAAAGAAGCGCGTGCGGCTGAGGGCGAGGGTGGCCACCATGATGCAAGCCAGCAGAATGCCCGTCAGTATGTCGTCGGTTCGCACGTTGTAAGGTCGCGGATCGCCCGCCACACCGGCGCGAAGTCCGGTGAGTTCGTTGTTGAAAAGGCTGTCCTTGGGGAAGTAGAGTTCGAAGATTCCGGCAACGTCTTTCAGGTCGGTTTGCGATGTGTAGGGGTAGGGAATCTGGAACGTGGTGTCGGCCGAAAGGGCGACGGGCGTCTGGTCTACGTGGAACATGGCCTGCGTGGCCGAGTCGACCTGCTCGGGCGTAGGCTTCGGCGGCGATGGTCTGAGTGAGCGCGGCACGGGTTGTACCTTCACGACCTCTTCGACCTCGTCGGTCGTCTCAGCCGAGGCATCAGTGTTCTCTGCCTCGCTACTGGCCACAGGTTCTGCTGGAGTTGTCTCCACATTCTGTGGTGCGGCGTGGTGTAGTGTGTCTTGTTGAAGATATGAATAGAAATGCACGCTTTTCACTTTTCGCTCACCTTATTCTATTGTTTCGACCGTCGCCCGGTCCTGATGGTCGGCGACGGTCTGTCGGTTACAGGCCGAAGGCACTACGAATCTTCTCAACGGCGTCGAGTTTCTCCCATGTGAAGAGCTCCACGTCAATGGTCTTCGTCTCGTGATAGAAGCTGGTGAAGGTCTTTTTCACCACCTCGTTCTTGCGGCCCATGTGACCGTAGGCTGCCGTTTCCAGATACATGGGCTGGCGCAGCTTCAGTAGTCGCTCGATGGCTTTGGGACGCAGAACGAACAGGTCCTCTATCTTCTTGGCGATTTCTCCGTCGGTCATTTCCACTTTACAACGACCGTAGGTGTTCACATAGACGCTCACGGGGTCTGGCTTTCCGATGGCGTAGCTCAGCTGTACGAGTATCTCGTCGCTGACGCCTGCGGCCACCATGTTCTTCGCGATGTAGCGGGCCATATAGGCAGCTGAGCGGTCCACCTTCGACGAGTCCTTGCCTGAGAAAGCACCTCCGCCATGAGCACCCTTGCCGCCATAGGTGTCGACAATAATCTTTCTACCAGTCAGACCGGTGTCTCCGTGAGGACCACCGATGACGAACTTACCCGTGGGATTCACCAGATAGTTGATGTCGAAACCGAAGAGGTCGAGCACCTTCTGCGAGTGAATCTGTTGTTTTACGCGGGGGATGAGGATGTTTCTGACGTCGTTTTCAATGCGTTCGTGCATAGCCTCGTCGGTGTCGAACTCGTCGTGTTGTGTAGATACCACGATGGTATCGATGCGCAAGGGAATGCCCTCGTCGGAGTATTCCACCGTCACCTGACTCTTCGAGTCTGGACGCAGATAGGTCATCTCGCGACCTTCCTTACGGATGTCGGCCAGCGTCTTCATGATGAGATGGGCCAGGTCGAGGGTTACGGGCATCAGGTTCTCGGTCTCGTTCACCGCATAGCCAAACATCATGCCTTGGTCGCCGGCGCCCTGTTCGTCTTCGTCGCCGCGGTCGACGCCCATGTTGATGTCGCCGCTCTGCTCGTGAATGCTGGTAAGGATGCCGCACGACTCACCGTCGAACTGATATTCCGACTTGGTGTAGCCGATGTTATTGATGGTGCGACGGGCAATAGTCTGCAGGTCGATGTAAGCATCTGAGGTCACCTCGCCCATGATGACGGCCTGTCCAGTTGTGACGAAACTCTCGATGGCGCAACGGGCATGCGAGTCGTAGGCCAGGAACTGGTCGAGCAGCGCATCGGAAATCTGGTCGGCAATTTTATCGGGATGTCCTTCTGAAACGGACTCTGATGAGAATAGATATGACATGTTTTCTTAATATTATTGATTATTACGTAATAATGGTTTGAGGGTGCAAAGGTACGCAGATTCTGTGTAACGACAAAATAAAGTGCCCCTATTCTTAAGAATCTTTTAGTTTTTACGTGCGAGAGGCGTCGACTAAGGCCATGAGTTGCTGAGTTGTTCGAACAGTTCGGGAATAAACACGTTGTTGATGTTGTTCATTCCAACTCTGACCATTATCAGGTTCTTGTAGGGATTTACGTAAAGCACCTGCGCACAAATCCCCAGGGCGTAATAGCCGGGATAGCGGGACTTGTCTGCCCCATAGCTGCTGGAGTTATACCAATTGAAGTGATAGCCTTTGTTGCTATCGTCGTATTCAGTCGACTTTCGAATCCACTCCTCGCTAACAATGCGCCGACCGTTCCACATTCCTCGGTTCAGATACAGACGGCCAATCTTCGCAAGGTCCTTCATGGTGAGCGTGATGCCGCCGAAGGTGTGCGCTACATCGTGTTTCCTACTGTCGATATCGACCAACGCCGGCGACTCCATCTGCAAGGGTTTCCACACTTTCTCGCTCAGATAGTCGGCGAATCGCTTCTTCGAGGCGCGCTCTATCACCACGCCCAGAATCTGCGCGGTCATGCTCTCATAGCGATGCTCGGTACCCGGCTCGCATCGGAATTTCAGACCTCTTATCTGTTTCATCACGTTGTGACCGTAGTTCAGTCTGGCTATCGCATGAAGTCGCTTCATGTGTTTCAGGCTGAGGTAATAGGTATCGTCGAAATCCAGTCCGCTCCGCATGTCCAGAAGATGCCTGATGGTGAGCTTCTGCCACATGGGATCTTTCTTCTTCAGCTCCGGCAGATAGTCGGTTATGGGGTCGTTGATGCTCCGTATATAGCCATCGTCGACGGCAATGCCGCACATGAGCGACGTGATGGATTTAGAGACCGAGAACACCGTTGCGAGACGGTCGGACGAGATGTCGCCCCAGTATTTCTCGTAGACGATGCTGTCGTCCTGGATGATGATGACGCCTTGCGTCTTGCTCTTGCCTTTCAGGGCGTCCAGAAATGTGATGTTCTCGCAATAAGGTTTCTGCGTAAAGAAGTGGAGGGTGTCGATCCAATCGGCCTTGTTGTTGGCAACGGGGAACTGGAACGTCTGTTCTCCATTGGCAATCGTGTCGTGTTCATGGTGCACGAAACTATAGATGTTGGGTCCGCCTGCGCCGTCGGTCCTATAGGCTCTGATGACAGAACACGATGCGATGACCAGGCAAAACAAGCAGCCGGCAAATGCCTGCAAGATGAAATGCCGCAACATTCCAACTCGCGAAGTCCTATTATTTCGATTACGCATTTTCTTTGCTTCGACTCATAAACTTTGGTATCCGGATGCAAAAATACTCATTTTTTTGCTCAAAGAGCCACGTTTGATGCATAAAAATTTACTTTCCTATGCGGAAAGGGAAAATCATTTGGTACGAAACGACGCTTGCCTATTCACCAAAAGTGAAGAATACGATGACGCGTTTGACAATTTTTTATCATCGTTCACGAAGCTAGAATTAACACATTTTTACGCGAAAGTGTTAAATTTCGGTCCTAAAAAAGCTCACAATTTTCGGGCAAAACTACCCACATATCTATCCCCTTTTTGCTATCTCGGAGATTACAATCGAAAAGCCGTTTGAGCAAAACTGCCGCTTTTGATCATCGAAATTGGCGCTTTTGATGACCGAAACTGCCGCTTTTGCTCATCGAAACTGCCGCTTTTGGTGAGAAAAATCTAGATTTTTTCGCATAAAAATCGGCGTTTTATGCGAAATTTTTTGTCGGTGAATTTGTAACTAACTGTCAGTTAGCGTTTTACGCCTAATCGCTGAGAATCGCGTATTTTGCCGCCCCGAGTCTTTCAATTCAAAATTTTCGAATTATAATGTTAAAACCTACCCACATGAATGTGAAGGAAAGTGAATAGATTTGCGATGAACTCGTGCAATTTCTGCGACTCTTGAAACACCTTAATTCTTAAAGTGTGATCTCCTCCCACCGCTGGCAAAGCTCATTCATGGAGCCCAACACGAGGTCGGCTCCGGCGTCGGCCAGCATCTGAGGCTCCAATGGGCCGGTGTTCACGCCGATGGTGAACGCCTTTGCCGCATGGCCGGCACGAACGCCGAGCGGCGCGTTCTCGACAACGATGGTCTGCCAAGGTTCTACGCCACAACGCTCCATGCCCATCAGATAGGGGTCGGGATTGGGTTTTCCGCGCGTTACGTCGTACGCGGTGATGATGTGCTGCTCGTCCACAAACGGTGCGAAGTCGTGCGTCAGTCGCTGGATGAGCGGGCGTTGGCCGCTACCCGTCACCACGCAGATGGTCAGTCCGTCGCGATGGATTTTCTCCATCAGCTCATAGGCTCCGGCCATCACCTCGGCGCGGGGCATCTCGCCGAACATCCGCGTTTTCACGTCGTACATGCGTTGTGCCTCGTCGAGCGTGATGTCGCGCCCTTGTTGCACCTTCACCATCTGCCTGATGGTGTCGATGCCGCGGGCTCCCTCGGTGGCGTAGGCGTCGGCTGCCGTCATGTGGATATTGAACGTGGCCATCGACCGTTGCCAAGCCACCGCGTGGTTGGGCATAGAGTTGATGAGCACTCCGTCCATATCGAAAAGAACCGCCTTGGGGCAGCACTGCCCAAAGGCGGTTCTCTGTAAGTATTGCTTGAAAGCTTCTTGCATGGTTGTTTTCAGCATTTCTTCAAAAATCTGTCCTCCCCGCGCGGAGAAGTGGGGCACGTGGGACTTATCCCTCCTTCGCCAGTCGCTCCTTGATGGCCTTCGAGTCGGCCTCGTAGCCAGGTTTGTCGAGCAGGGCGAACATATTCTTCTTGTAGGCTTCTACGCCCGGCTGGTTGAACGGATTCACGCCCAGCACGTTGCCGCTGATGCCGCAAGCAATCTCGAAGAAGTAGATGAGTTGTCCGATGTAGTATTCGTTGAGAGCGGGCACGCTGATGCGGATGTTGGGAACGCCACCGTCCACGTGTGCGAGACGTGTGCCCAGCTCGGCCATCTTGTTCACTTCGTCCACGCGCTTGCCAGCCAGGAAGTTCAGTCCGTCCAGGTTCTCCTCGTCCGACGGGAAGAGCAGCTTGCGGTTGGGCTGTTCGATGCTGATCACGGTTTCAAAGATGGTGCGCTCGCCGTCCTGAATCCATTGTCCCATGGAGTGCAGGTCGGTGGTGAAATCGCACGATGCGGGGAAGATACCCTTCTTGTCCTTGCCTTCGCTCTCGCCGTAGAGCTGTTTCCACCACTCAGAGATGAAGTGCAGCTTCGGCTGGTAGTTCACCATGATTTCAATCTTCTTGCCAGCGCCATAGAGACCGTTGCGCACGGCAGCATATTGGGCTGCGATGTTCTCGTCGAAGGGAACGTCCTTGCCGCATGCCTTCTCCATTTCCTGAGCACCGGCCACCAGCTGAACGATGTCGAAGCCAGCGCAAGCGATGGGGAGCAGGCCTACCGGGGTGAGCACTGAGAAGCGTCCGCCCACGTTATCGGGAATAATGAAGCTCTTGTAGCCTTCCTTGTCGGCGCAAGTGCGGGCAGCACCCTTCTTGGCGTCGGTGATGGCGACGATAACCTTGCGGGCCTCGTCCTTGCCGCGCTGGTCTTCGCACTGCTTCTTCAGCAGACGGAAGGTGAGCGCCGTCTCGGTGGTGGTGCCACTCTTCGAGATGTTGATCACGCCAAACTTCTTGTCCTTCAGGTATTCTGTCAGTTCAGAGAGGTAGTCCTCGCCGATGTTGTTGCCAGCAAAGAGGATGGTGGGGTTCTTCTTGTCCTGAACCAGCCATGCGAAAGAGTTGCCGAGGGCTTCGATGACCGCACGGGCGCCGAGATAGCTACCGCCGATACCAGCCACCACGATGGCCTCGCAATTGTCGCGCATCACCTGTGCGCAGTCTTGAACTTCCTTGAGGAACTCAGCCGAGATGCTCGATGGCAAGTGCAGCCATCCCAAGAAGTCGTTACCAGGGCATGTGCCGTTTTCCAATGCTTCCTGAGCCGCCTTCACCTGGGGCTCAAAAGCCTTCACCGCGCCTTCCTGAAGGAAGCACGCAGCCTTTGCGATGTCTAAAGAGATATTCTTCATCGTAGAAATAGTTGTTTTATGATTGTTGTAATAGTTGTTTCTTTTCGTTGTTGCAAAGGTAGTAAATATTTTCGGAATGGCAAAGGAATCGCGCGCCGATATTGCGATTTATCGTCGAAAACGTTTACTATCATTCGCTTAGCGTCTTAGGTGGCCTTGGTGTATTCCGATTCGAGGAATCTCAGTTCGGCCTCGAGCATCGCGAGTTTGGGCATGTCGAATCCGGCCTCGCGGGCTATGGCGATGGGGCGGCTGTAGAGGTAGCCAATCTCCATCGGGCGGTGGAAGTCGAAGTCGAGTTTCATCGAGGGTGAGTAGGGCGTCATGTTATCTGTCATCTCGATCATCTTGTCGGCAAAGGCCTCGTCGAGGTTCTTCACGCCCAGATGTTGCGCCGCGCCGATCACCTCCATCATCTGTTCGCGGATGAGTTTCCGCGTGGAGGGGTTCTTCAGCAATAGGTCGGTACGGGTGTTCAGGGCAACGGTCATGCCGTTGAAGGGCATGTTCCAGACGGCTTTCTTCCATCGCGCCTCTTGGTAGTCGACGAGTCCGGCCTTCACGCCGGCGTTGTTGAACTCGTCGAGCAGCTGCGTCATGCGCTCTTCGTCGCGGCAAGAGTAGTTGCCGAAATTGATTTGTCCGTAGCATTGGTGGCTGACGCATCCGGGTTCTGTCTTGGCCGAGCAGATGAAGGCCAGTCCGGCGGCAAGCTGAAGTTGTGGGAACTGAGCCTGCACATCGTCTTCTACACCGATGCCGTTCTGGATGAGCACCACGAGGGTATGCTCATCGACCAGAGGCGGGAGCAGAGTCTTGAGCAGATGGTTGTTGATGGACTTCAGACAAACCAGCACGACGTCGCACACGGGCATGTCCTCCGTGTGTTCATACACGTTGGGATGGTCCAGGTGGAACGACCCGTCGCACGAGTCCACCTGCAACCCGTGCTCTTTCACATAAGTGTAGTCGCGATGCAAGAGGAAGTGAACGTCTTGCCCGCTATGTGCCAAACGGCTGCCGTAGTAGCCGCCGATGGCGCCCGTACCAATGATACCGTATTTCATATCTTTAAAAGTCTGCGGCTGCAAAAGTACAACTTTTTTCGCACTTTTCCTTACGAACAGCTCGATAATTTAACCAACCGTTTTCTTTTTGCACCCAGAAGGCGATGGATTATCATCGATTTCCCATTAGCAACTAGCTCTCTAGATAATCTAGAAATTCTAGTTTTTCTAGAAAATCTAGTCCCTCTAGCTCCTAGAAAAGTTGGAAAAAAGAAAGGCGGACCACCGAGATTCAACCCTCGGTGGTCCGCCCTATATGTGTTACTTTCTCAATGTTTCTACGTGTCAGTGGGAAAGTGGATGTTGCTTACCTGCGACCGTGGAAGTTGCCGCCGCCCTGGTTGCTGCTCGACGAGGAACCTTGGCGAGTCTTTCTGGTCGTGGTAGTGGTGGTCGTCGTGCTCCTATTTCCGCTAGAAGCATTCTGACGCCAGTTGCCATTTCCCTGACCAGAGGGGGCTGTTGTGCCGTGATGGGTCGTCGTGCGCGTTGTGGTAGTGGTGGTCGTAGAGCGGTGCGTGTTGCCTTGAGGTCTTGTCGAAGGACGGTTGGCGCCGCTATTGTCCCGCCAGCTATTGCCACCCATCGGAGTGGGCTGCGTGTAGTGACGGTTTGCGTAGTGGCTCGAACCCGTGCGCATGTGCCCACCGCGGTAGGTGTTATACACAGAGGGGTGAGTGTAGTAGTAATGAGAGCGGTTGGTGTAGCGGGTGTAGACGCGGAAGCGCCACGAAGTTCCGCTCCATTCCATCGGACGATAGAAGTAGTTGGCTCTCATATAGAGGTCGTACTGATATGCGGTGAGCACATAGCGCAGGTCGCGGTTGCGCATCTGCCAGTTGATGCCGTAGAGGTCACTCTGTGTGCCAATGCTCATCATATAGTCCAGATTGATTTCATACACGTCGGCATACTGCTGGGCGCTGAGACCGAGCTCGTAAGCCATTTTGTCACTCAGGTAAAGGGCTTCCTGACGAGCCTGTGTGTATGACATGGCTGAGGCCTGGATGGCTATCGTCATCATCATGGCCATGATTGCGAACATCTTTTTCATATCTTTACGGTTTTAAAAGGTGATACATTTTTTCTTTTTCTCGATGCAAAGATAAGAAGAAAATCCCTTACCCGCAAGTGATTTTTCCTATTTTCACGGGGGAAAATCCTATTTCGCCATATAAATATCGGATTTTCGCGGACTTTTAGTCGTTCTATAAGGTGCTCTCGCCCTGCAAGGTAAAGAAAAACGGGCGTTCTTCTTTGTTTTTCGCTCGCTTATTTGTACCTTTGCAACATGATAACAACGGCTGAAGAAGGCCGAAGAAGAACTGCATCCATGAACTGTTTCCACCCACTGACCACATCAACGCCGCCACCTGCGGTCATGCTCTCGCCTTTCGGTTACGAGCCTCATCCGCTATGTCGGGAGGCGGCCAACGAGGTGATGAACTACGTGAAGAGTCAACCGCAACTGCTGGAGGACGCCGAGCGGGGGAAGATGATGGGCGTGCTGGTGGGCGAAAGGCAGGGCGAACTGGGATTCTTGGCGGCTTATTCGGGATTGTTGGCTTGCAGAAACGACTGGTCGTGGTTCGTTCCGCCAGTGTTCGACGCACAACAGCCCGATGGCCATTTCAAGCAGGAGGAGCGCACCATTTCGCAAATCAACCGCGCCATCGAGGCGCTGGAGCAGTCGGAGGAACTGGCGCAAGCCCGTCAGCAACTACAGAAAGCTCGTCAGGAAACGGAAGCCGAGGTGGAAGAGATGAAGCGGAAAACGCAGGCGGCCAAGGCTTTGCGCGACATGCAACGACTTCAGCGTAACATCGATGAGCAGGAGCGCGCCGCTCTGATTCGCGAGAGTCAGTTCATGAAAGCCGAACTACACCGGGCAAAGAAACGTGCTGAGGAACGTCTTTCTAATGTTACAGAACGTTGCCAGCGCCTCGAGGATCAGCTGAAAGAACTGAAAGAGGAGCGCCGCAAACGCTCCGACGCTTTGCAACGATGGCTCTTCGAGCGCTATATAATAATGAACGCGAAAGGTGAGAGCCGCAATCTGCTTCAGATATTCCCGTCCACAACGCTACCGCCGTCGGGGAGTGGCGATTGCTGCGCCCCCAAACTGCTACAGCATGCTTACGCTGAAGGCATCCGTCCGTTGTGTCTGGCTGAGTTCTGGTGGGGTGAGTCGCCGCTTGGCGAGGTGCGTCATCACCTGCATTTCTACCCGCCCTGCCGAAGCAAGTGCCACCCGATTCTCGGATGGATGATGCAGGGTCTCGACGTGCAGACGCCCATCGATGACGCTTGCAACGATGAAGAACTTCAGATTCTCTACGAGGACGACTGGCTCGCGGTGGTGTGCAAACCGGCGGGTATGCTCAGTGTACCAGGGAAGGTCGACCGTCCGTCGGTGGAGGAAGTGATGCGTCACCGTTGGCGCGACGATGTGAACCCCATCATCGTGCACCGTCTCGATATGGAGACGTCGGGACTGATGGTGGTGGCCCGCACCAAGTGGGCGCATGCCGATTTGCAAAGTCAGTTCCTCCAACGCACGGTGAGCAAGCAATACATAGCGGTAGTAGAGGGCAAGGTCAGTGGCAGCGGCATCATCGACTTACCTCTGCGGCCCGATCTCGACGACCGCCCGCGACAGATGGTGGACCACGAAAACGGACGCGAGGCGCTCACCTTCTACGAGGTAATCTCCACCGAAGGCAACCGCACGCGCCTGCTTCTCACGCCCAAAACGGGCCGCACCCACCAGCTACGCGTACATTGTGCCCACCACGAAGGCCTGTCTGCCCCCATCGTCGGCGACGAACTCTACGGCACCACCGCCCCCCTTCCCCCATCTCCATCATTTGAAGGCTGCCCAAATCGCCTCCTTCTCCACGCCTCCTCTCTCCGTTTCGTCCATCCGAAAACGAAAAAGGAGATGGATTTCGAGAGCCTTCCGCCCTTCTAACCCCGCCTTCTCACCTCCCGTCCCGTGCCCTGCGCTACCAGCGCAGGGTCTCCCAATCCTCCCCGCAAACCTCAAAAAAACATAAATAACGCCACAAACCGCTTGTGTTTTGCCAAAAAATTCGGAAATTTGCATTTTAATATCACGAATTCATCTTCATGCGAAAAGTAATTGGAATCGGAGAAACGGTGCTCGACATCATCTTCAAAAATGGCCAGCCTATCGGAGCCGTTCCCGGTGGCAGTGTGTTCAATGGCGTCATCTCGCTCGGGCGTTCGGGCGTCCCTGCGTCGTTTATCAGCGAGACGGGCAACGACCGCGTAGGCCGTAACATCGTGGAATTTCTCAAGGAAAACGGCGTCAATGCCGATAATATCAACGTGTTTCCCGAGTCAAAATCGCCCATTTCACTGGCGTTTCTTGACGAGCACAACGATGCAGAATATCTGTTCTACAAGGACCATCCGCGTGACCAGCTCGACTTTGTCTACCCTGACATCGAGCCCGACGACATCGTTATGTACGGTTCGTTCTATAGTGTGAACCCCGTGATCCGTCCGCAGGTGATGGGCTTTCTGGAGCATGCCCGCAACAAAGGGGCCATTCTCTACTACGATGTGAACTTCCGCGCTGCCCATCGCAACGACGTCATGAAGGTGACATCCAACCTTCTCGAGAACCTCGGCATGGCCGATTTCGTGCGCGGTTCGAAAGAAGACTTCGAAGTGCTGTTCAGAAAAGACGATGCCGACAAGGTCTACAACGCCGAGGTCTCGTTCTATTGCCAGCGTTTCATCTACACCCGCGGCGATCAGCCCGTCGCCCTGCGCACCAAAGGACTTAAGAAAGACTATCCCATCATGAGCACGGAGACCGTGAGCACCATCGGTGCGGGCGACAACTTCAACGCCGGATTCGTCTACGGACTCATGAAATATGGCATCACTCGCGAGGTGCTCGAGCAGGGACTCAGCGAGGAGCAGTGGGACAACATCATGCATTGCGCACAGCTGTTCTCGTCCAACTGCTGCCAGAGCATCAGCAATAGCATCAGCAAGGAGTTCGGACAACAGATGAAGGAGGAGCTCGGACGTTGATGCAACGGGCCGAACAAACACAGAAGTTCAAAAAAATAAAGATGATATAACTATGATTGAAATCACGAACAAAATCTTTTACGTGGGTGTGAACGACCGCAACAAAAGCCTTTTCGAGGGTCTTTGGCCACTGCCCAACGGAGTTTCCTACAACTCTTACCTGATTAACGATGACAAGGTGTGCCTCATCGACACCGTGGAAGTGGACTTCTTCATGCCCTACCTGAAGAACATTCAGGAGGTGCTCGGCGAGAAACCCATCGACTATCTGGTGATCAACCACATGGAACCCGACCATAGCGGCAGCATTGCTCTGATAAAGAAGTTCTATCCGAACGTGAAAATCATCGGCAACAAGAAGACTTTCGGCATGATGAGCGGTTTCTATGGCATCGAAGGAGACACGATAGAGGTGAAAAACGGCGATTCCATCGAGCTTGGAGAACACACACTCAACTTCGTGCTTACGCCAATGGTGCACTGGCCAGAGACCATGATGACGCTCGACACGACGAGTCATGTGCTCTTCTCGGGCGACGCTTTCGGTTGCTTCGGAGCCCTGAACGGTGGTGTCATCGACGCCGAAATCAATTGCGATACTTTCTGGCTTGAGATGGTGCGCTACTATTCGAACATCGTCGGAAAATACGGAACGCCCGTGCAGAATGCGCTGAAGAAGCTGGCCGGTGTGCAGCTCGACTACATCTGTTCTACCCACGGCCCGGTGTGGCATCAATATATAAGTAAGGTGATAGACATGTACGACCACATGAGTCGCTACGAAACAGAACCTGGTTTGGTCATCTGCTACGGCACCATGTACGGCAACACCGAGCGTGCCGCCGAGGTGATTGCCCGTGCCACATCGCAGGCTGGCGTGAAGAACATCGTCATGTACAATGTTTCGCAGACGCACCACAGCTATATCATCCGCGACGTATTCCGCTATCGCGGACTCATCGTCGGCGCGCCCACTTACAACACTGGTCTTTACCACGAGATGGATGTGCTCTTGTCGGAACTGGCAGGCAAGGACATCAAGGGCGACCATCTGCTCGGATGGTTCGGTTCCTTCGGATGGGCTAGCAAGGCAGTGGGTGAGATTGCCCGATGGAATGAGGAAAAACTGCACTTCGAACAGGTGGGCACACCCGTTGAAATCAAGCAGTCGCTCAACCCCGAAACTTTCGCTCAGTGCGAGGCTTTAGGTCGTGCAATGGCGGAAAAACTTTTATGAAGCGTTTTTAAAGTGTTGATAGATTTCAAAAAGCCAAAGCGGATAGACAAGAATCCCTTGTTTAACTACTTAGGCTAAACACGCTAGGACAGCGGTCCTAAGAAAAGATGTCCGGCAAAGAGCGAAATGGTTTCGCATATTTGCCGGATCTTTTTATGCAGTTGCGAAAATGGCAAGCGACAATTCAAAAGAAAAAAATCTAGATTTTTTATGTCGAAACCGCCAATTTCGAAGAATTTTTTCTAGATTTTTTTCAGCGCTTTCGTCAAATCGGCTCGGCGAGTTTTTACTAAAGCTGTGCCAACATTGCCAAAATCTCCTCGAGCGAGTTGGCCGTTCGGATGTAGTGTTGCCACTGGTTGCGGGTGACACCTTTCTGTTCCAGGTCTTTCAGACAGGCGATGAGCGAGTCCCAGAATCCCTTCATGTTGTAGAGGATGACGGGCTTCTGATGGTAGCCGATGGTGGCTGAGGCCGCTACGGAGAACACTTCGTCGAGCGTTCCGATGCCACCGGGCAATGCAATGAAGATGTCGCTCTGCGCCATCATGAGCGCTTTGCGGTCGTTGAGGTTGTCGCACGGAATGCACACATCCATATAGGTGGAACTGCAACCGCGCTCTTCCACCTTCGATGGAACGACACCAATCACCTGGCCACCCGCCTCGTGCGCCGCTTTCGCCACGCATTCCATCAGTCCGAGATTAGTGCCTCCAAACACGATGGAATGGCCGTTTTTTGCCAGTTCGGTGCCCAATTGACTTGTCATCTCGAAGAAATCGGGATCGAGGTTTGAGTTGGCCGAGCAGAAAATGCAGATTTTCATATCCTTTGTTTTTTAGTATTCAAAATGCTGGTAGTCCTTCACCGTTCGCCAGGCGCCGCCCCAGCGGAATCCCTGTTCGATGAAGAGGCGGTAGCAAAGGTCCGATTTGTCTATTTTGAAGGGGAACTTCTTCGTGCGGTCTTCGTAGTCTCTGGCCGTTGTAGGCTGGATTTTGACTATTACGTTGCCGCGTTTCTTCACGTAGGGGTTGTAGAGCGGGTTGATGTCGACGGCCAGACCGCGCGCGTGTTTCGACAGCGTTTTCGAACCTGCAACGGCCCGATAGCAGAAGCAGCTCGAGTTGTTTTTCTGCATCTGCCGCTCATCGTCGCCGTCATATTCGTCGGGCAACACCATGCGCTCGATGGCGTATTTGTTATCGAACAGCTTGCGGAAAATCGTAACGAGCTTATCCGCTATGATTTTATTGCAGATCATCTCGCCTAGATGTATCTTGTCGTCGGCACCCCAATGAAGCACGCGGATGTGGCGCAGGTCGTTTCGGCCGATGTAGGGATTCTTCTTATACGACTTGCCCTGCATCCTCTGCCACACGCCGTCGGGAATCTGTTCTGCCTTGAAGCAGTTTTTCAATCCAAATTCCTCCGCAGCCTGACGGCTCACGATAGCTCCCGCCTTCCACTTCGTGAGTGCTTCCCGCTCGGCCGATGTCATGGCTTGGACGTGCGAAACCGATAACACCATGAGCAGACAAAGCCACGCCAGACGGCTGACTTTCAGAAAGTTGTCGGTCGGGAATACCGTTCGGACCCATGTGTTTTTTATCTTCATGTTCACTGACTTTTGGCGATATTTTGGTTCTGAGAATGCAAAATTACGCAAAAAAGACGAGAAATGCACCTTCAAACATATTAAAATAGGTGAAACGTGCTCAATATCAATGTTTTTTGCTTACCTTTGCACCCGATTTTTTATGACCACTCAACTTTCAAGGTTTGAGGAGTTCAGGAAGCTGGAAGTGAGCCGCACAGAAGGCGGCATGGCGGGGCGCAGGCGCGCAGACGATTTTTCCTATTTTCTGGGCTCGGATGATAAGAGGGCGAGACGGATGTCTGAACTCCTGAAAGGTTGAGTGAATGCAAACTGTAATTTTTTAATTAATTTGAAGACATTTGAAGAATTAGGCGTCAGCAATGAGATATTGCGCGCCATTGAAGAGATGGGTTTCGTCCAGCCGATGCCCGTTCAGGAGGAAGTGATTCCCTATTTGCTGGGAGAAGGAAACGATGTGATTGCACTGGCCCAGACAGGAACTGGCAAGACGGCCGCCTTTGGTATCCCACTCTTGCAGAAGATTGATCCCACACGAAACGAGACCCAGGCATTGATTCTCAGTCCTACACGCGAGCTCTGTCTGCAGATTGCCGACGACTTGCGCGATTTCTCTAAGTATATGGAAGGTGTGCGCGTGGTGCCTGTATATGGTGGTGCCAGCATTGAACAGCAGATTCGTGCCTTGCGTCACGGTGCCCATATCATTGTGGCTACGCCTGGCCGACTCATCGACCTGATGAATAGAGGCAAGGCTGTGCTCGACGAGGTGACGAACGTGGTGCTCGATGAGGCCGACGAGATGTTGAACATGGGATTCTCGGATAGCATCAACGAGATTTTCGAGCACTTGCCAAAGAACGAACAGAGTGCTGATTCGGCCGATGAAACCGGCGAAAATGAAGTGATAAAGGGCCACAATACCTTGCTCTTCTCGGCCACGATGAGCCGCGAAATCGAGAAGATTGCCCTCAACTATCTGCACAACCACAAGGAGATTGTGGTGGGCTCGCGCAACGAAGGCGCCGAGAACGTGAACCACATCTATTATATGGTACACGCGAAGGACAAATACCTCGCTCTGAAGAGAATCGTTGACTACAACCCGCGCATCTTTGCCATCATCTTCTGCCGCACGAAAGTGGAGACGCAGGAGGTGGCCGACAAGTTGATTCGCGACGGATATAACGCCGAGAGTCTGCACGGCGACCTCTCGCAACAGCAGCGCGACCTCACCATGCAGAAGTTCCGCCAGCACCTGACACAGCTGCTCGTGGCCACCGATGTAGCTGCCCGCGGTCTCGACGTCGACGATCTGACGCACGTGATCAACTACGGATTGCCCGACGACATAGAGAACTACACCCACCGTTCGGGACGTACAGGCCGAGCAGGCAAGAAAGGCACCAGCATCAGCATTGTGCATACGCGCGAGAAGATGAAGATTCGCCGCATCGAGAAAGAGATTGGCAAGCAGTTTGTGGAGGGAGAAATGCCGAAGGCAGAGGAGATTTGCAAGAAGCAACTCTACAAAGTGATGGACCAGATTGTGAAGACCGACGTGATGGAAGAACGCATCGAACCCTTCATGCAGGACATCAACCGCTTCTTCGAATATATGGACAAGGAAGACGTCATCAAGAAGATTGTGTCGGCTGAATTTGGTAAGTTCCTTTCCTACTACGCCAATGCACCCGAGATAGAGAAACCCGTTTCGGCCAGCAAGCGGAAAGGTGAGGGCGCTCAAGCCGGTGGCGGTCGTGGTCGCGGCAAGCGCCAGACCGAAGAGGGAATGCACCGCCTGTTCATCAACCTCGGCAAGAAAGACGGTTTCTATCCGGGCGAGATGATGCAGTTCCTGAACAAGCACGTTCACGGACATGTGGAGGTTGGTCACATTGATTTGGGTAACACGATGTCGTTCTTCGACGTGCCCGAAGAAGAGGTGGACCGCGTCACGAAGTACCTGAACGGAACTCGTTTCAAGGGTCGCGAGGTGCGTTGTAACGATGGTGAGCAAGACGGCGGAGCCCGCACCCAGAGAAGGGGACAGAAGGACGGTGCCAAGAGTGCTCCCAAGTCGTACAAGACAACCCGAAGAGAGGGTAGAAACTCCGATGAAATGGGCAAAAATGCGAGGAAACCCCGTCAGCAGAAGAACGACGAACACACCTTCGACTATTCGTTCTTTGACAAGAAGAACAAGCGCGCCAAAGGCGGCAACGAGGGTCGTGAGGCGGTTAGGGAAAGTGGCAAGCGCGACGACTGGCGACAGTTCTTCAAAGGAGTTCCCGTAGAACTCGTGGGCGACGAACCCGATTTCACCGAAGAAGGATGGGCCAGACGTAGACCTAAGAAGAAAAAATAAGCAAAATTAGAGGGGTATGAAACGGATCATACCCCTCTTTTCGTTCTCTTTTTTTTAACTTTGAACTATGTATAACACAAAACTTGACTCATTTTCTCACGAGAACTTGTCAAATATTAAATATGAAAACACGCTGATCACTCAGCAAAAACAATAACACTTATGTCATTCTTGTATAATCACTTTCTTTCCGTTGCGGATATAGATGCCAGCCTTGACGGGTTTGGTGCCTAGAGCCTGTCCGCTGACGTTGTACCACGTGCCATTCGTTTCCTCATTGTCGTCGATGTCGCTGATGGCGGTGGGTATGATGTAGGCTGTTTTATCGATGGTGATATAGCCTCCTTCAGTTGTGGTATTGTTGAAATTAGTGAGGTCGAGTGTGACAGTTATCACAGACTTTGAATCTACAGAGAAATAGATGTTATCGTAACTTTGGATTTTTGCCGCAAAAGGTTCTCCGAAATTGGTGAATGTCCCACCGAAGCACTTTGTCCATTCGTCCAAGGATATATTTATTGCTTGATAGCTTTCAGGCGCCACGTATTTAGCTGAATAGATGCCTGGAGAAACCTCGGTCATCAGGTTTTTGCTGGTGCTCCAATCATTAAAGAAACCGCATAAGGCAGCTTGTTCGAATTCCAATTCGCTTTCAATATAAAAATAACCACCGAAAGCACTCCATTCTTCCTTGTATACTTCGCTGAAATAGACGGTGCCGTTAGCCGCAGATTTCATTTGGAAGCCGTCACCATCTTCTGGATACCAGCTGGTGATTTTCTTGTTTGCTATTTTTACCACCTTCAAAGGTCCATTTTTCAGATAGGTTTCCAGTTTGTATTCGTTGCCCGACTTCACAAATTTATAATCTTTTTGGGGCGTCCATGAGTCGTATCCGTTCACGAGATAGAATCCGTCTTCTAGATTGAAGGTATATTCAATCCAGAAATATCCGCCATTTTCTTGCCAGTCTTGATTATAGGTTTCCGAGAAATAAATGGTAGCTTGGCCGGTTTGCCTAAAAAACAATTCCTGAATCTCAGGATATCTTGCCGTGACGGCATTGTTTTCCACTTTCAATGCAAAGTAATTATGATGAGATGATACATCCATCGTTATCATGTATTCGCCTTCTTTTTCGGGGTTTTGTGTTAACTTGTAGTCGCTCGAAATTCCCCAATTTGTCCAATTCCCAATGAGATAGAATCCGTCATCAATGCTTTCGGTTGAAGTGTATTCGATCCAGATGTTCCCGCCATACTCAGACCATGATGAGTTGTAGGTACTGTTGAAATAAATGTTTACCTCTCCGCTTTTCTTGAAATACAAGTTGCTTTCTCCCGGATACCATGCAGAATTGCCATCTTCTACTTTTACAACTTTGTAGATCCATCCGGCTTTAACGTTTGTGGTGAATATGTATTCGCCATCTTTTTCAGGGTTAGCCTCGAATTGATAGTTCTCGTTGGGCATCCAATCGTTGAAGTATCCAACAAGATAGACTCCGTCATTCTGAGCGTGCAGTGATGTGGCTCCCAGCACATTGAGGAGGAAGATGATAAATATTGAGTATAAATTTTTCATGTTAGTAAATGATTAGAAGTTGTAAAAATGGTAAGTTGATAAATCTGTTGCAAATATAATGTTTTTTTCGAAAGTTGTGACAAAGGCTATTAGTTTTTTTCTTTTTTCGAACGTTTTTTGTTATAAAACCCCTCTTCTTGCGCTTTTCCATAGTCTATTTGGACGCTGGATTGTTTCTTTTTGTTAAATAAACGTAAACTTTGGATGTATTTACTACACGTTCTTTGCAAATACCTTAACTTTGTACACGTATTTAATTACACGCGAACGCTTAAAAATAAATTTATCTAAAACCATTTTAATTAATCAGCTTATGAAGAAAATTTTTACTTTTATTGCTACTGCACTTGTGGCAATGAGTGCAAATGCACAGGAGAGTGCGCTGTTTGACTACAGCACTACCTACGAAGACGGCCAGGAGGTTGCTAGCGAAAACTGCGTCATTCAGCTCGGTAACGACATGAAGAAGTGGAAGACCGGAGCTGCCAAGGTCGATGAGGGTGGTTATCTGGCTGCTTTCGGTAAGGTTGTCACAGTTTCTACTGATGACGGCGACAAGGATCAGTTCAGCGTTGTGACCGTCACTGGTTCGAACAACCCGAAGGACCAGGCCGTTTCTGGTCAGGGTAGCGGTATCAACTGCTCAGAGGGCAAGACCTCTGCTCGTCTGCCTCAGAACGGTTCTTACTACATCCTGAAGCCCACCAAGTCGGGTAAGATGCAGGTTGGTATCATACTGAACGCAGAAAAAGCTTTCTATCTGATTGATGCTACTGAGGCAACAACCGACGAAGAAGGCTACATCAACGTTCCCCTGCCCGATGCAAACATCAAGAACTACGTAGTGAAGGATGGCACAGGTGCTGAAGTTACACTGACAGAAAATGAAGACACCAAGGGCGGTAAGGTTGCTGCCGACAAGGTAACTGGCGTACTCGAATTCGACGCTGTTGCTGGTCACGTGTACTATTTCTTCTGCACAGGTTCGAAGCTTGGTTGCTTCGGCTACATCTTCACCCCATCTGCAGGTGGCGATACAGGCGAGATGGAAATCTGGAAGGCTGCTGAGTTCAACCTCGAGAACGCTACGCTGGAGACCCTGACCAATGGCATCTATGCTGGTGGTACTGCTGAAGGCCCCGACACCTCAATGCCTGGCACTCTGCTCACTTCTACCATCGTTGCCACTACAGCCAACGTCACCATGACAGGTCTGTCTACCCCTAACGGCGACCACACGCCCACAACTCCCGCCGAGGCTTGGCAGCTGAAGGGTTCGGTTGATGGAAACGACGCTCTGATCGTTCCCGAATATTGCGATCCTCAGTACGCTCAGTACCTGATGGGTCAGGGTAATCCTGAGGCCATCCACTGGGAATTTGACGAGGAGACCGACAATGGTACATCTCACCGCGTATACGGCACTTACTGGGAGCCGGGCAACGAAATGCCTGCCAAGGGTGCTTACTGGAAGTTCACCACGAAGGTTGACGGTACGCTGAAGGTTGCTATCTATGGCAACAAGAACGGCAACCCCACCTACATTGTTGACGAGAGCACCCGTCAGCCGCTGGAGGCTTCTTCTATCCAGGTTGGCATCTTCTACCAGAACACTGGCTTCGCTTACGAGGGCAATGCTGAAGAAGGCACCGCTAAGTACTTCAACGAGGGCGTGATGGCCGACGACTATGTGCTCCAGCACACCAACGGCATCACTCAGAACCGTCCGGTTCTTGGTTACCTGACCTTCTCGGCAAAGGCTAACAAGAACTACTATCTGTTCAACCCGAAGAGCCAGATTGGTCTCTATGGCTTCTCGTTCGTTCCCGGCGGCGAGGTTGCTATCAGAAACCTCGAGGTGGCTCCTGCCTTCAGCGATCGCATCTACAACCTGCAGGGTCAGGTGGTTGGCGCTGACTATAAGGGCATCGTCATCAAGAACGGTAGGAAGTATATCCAGAAGTAATAACAACACTTCGTCTGGCAGGCGGTTTACATGAGCCGCCTGTTCAGGCCCATGCTATGGGGGCGCAAGGCGGTTTCCGCTTTGCGCCTCTTCGCGTTTGTGGCCGTACCTCTTTATAATTTCGGTCATGCCTTTTTGCGTTTTCAATCGTTCTTTATTCCATTTTCAATCGTTCCTCTTTGCGTTTTCGTTCGTACACCTCTCTCTTGAAGAATAGGAGAGGGGATTTTGTTGATGGGAAATTGTCGACATCTACGGGGTAGGGGCTTGCGGAGATTAAATGGTTTTAACGGTTTGGGTACATTGAATTGTTAAAAAACGGACCGAAAAACGCACAACTTTTTAACATAAAACTACCCACATGTCTATCCCCTTTTTGCTATCTCCGAGATTACAATCGAAAAGTCGGTTGAGCAAAACTGGCGCTTTTGATCATCGAAATTGGCGCTTTTGATGACCGAAACTGCCGCTTTTGCTCATCGAAACTGCCGCTTTTGATGCAAAA
>JAILAI010000196.1 GCA_024681705.1 Prevotella sp. | reverse complement strand
TGTTTTGTCGGATAATAATAATGATGAGTTAAGGATATTCCAGAATAATCAGGTGCGGTCGGCATTGATGAGCTCGAGCAGACGGTCGACGGCCTCCTCCTCGGGAATGTTCTTCAAGACGCATTCCTTCTGTCGGTAGAGCGATATCTTGCCGCGTCCGGCACCCACGTAACCATAGTCGGCATCGGCCATCTCGCCAGGTCCGTTCACGATGCAGCCCATGATGCCAATCTTCAGTCCCACCAGGTGGCTGGTGGCCTTCTTGATACGGGCGATTGTTTCCTGCAGGTTGTAGAGCGTACGTCCGCAACCCGGACACGAGATATACTCGGTCTTGGTGAACTTAATGCGGGCGGCTTGTAGGATGGCGTCGGCGAGTTCGGTGAGGCGTTCGGGAGCGAAGGCCGGGTTTTGGAGCACCAACTGATGGGCTTTCTTGTCGATGAAAAGGGCTCCCACGGCCATTGCGGCCTTCAGCTGCATGGTCTCCCAGTCGGATTCGTCGATGCAGAGCGTTACGGTGTCGTCGGTGATGGAGGCCTCAGCCTGCTCCCTCAGACGGGCGCACTCCTCAATGGAGTCAACTAGTTTCAGTGCAACGGGAATCTCGAACTCCGGATCTTCGGAGAGCGACACGCGGATGGTGTCGCCAATGCCTTCGGTGAGCAGTGCGCCGATGCCTACGGCACTCTTGATACGTCCGTCCTCGCCCTCGCCAGCTTCGGTCACACCGAGGTGGAGTGGATAGTGCATGTCCTCGCCGTCCATCGTCCTGACGAGCAGACGAACCGTCTCCACCATAACCACGGTGTTGGAAGCCTTGATGCTGATGACGACGTCGTTGAACTGCTCGCGCCGGCAGATGCGCAGAAACTCCATGCAGCTCTCCACGATGCCCGCTGGCGTATCGCCGTAGCGACTCATGATGCGGTCGGAGAGCGACCCGTGGTTCACGCCGATGCGCACGGCGGTGTGATGCTCACGACAGATGTTCAGGAAGGGCACGAACTGGCGCTCAATCTTCTTCAGTTCCTCGGCATATTCCTCGTCGGTGTATTCCAGATGCTTGAAGGTGCGACCTGGATCGACGTAGTTGCCAGGATTCACGCGTACCTTTTCGCAACAGACGGCAGCCACATCGGCCACCTTGGCGTTGAAATGGACGTCGGCCACGAGGGGCGTCGTATAGCCGCGGGCCTTCAGTTCAGCACTGATGTTCGCCATGTTCTTCGCCTCACGGGTGCCCTGGGTGGTGAGTCTTACGAGTTCACCACCTGCCTCGATGATGCGGATGGCCTGTTCCACACAGGCCTGGGTGTCCATCGTGTCTGTGGTCGTCATTGATTGCACACGAATGGGGTTGTCGCCACCGATGGCAATATTGCCCACACGGGCCACAGAGGATAATCTTCTTTTCATAATATTTCTTTTTTTCAAAGGGGATGGTGGAAGAAAGGAGGTCGCGCCCTGTGCTCTGCTACATATCGCAATATACTTGGGCGCGGAGGGGCAACCATCAGTTGGTCTTAAACTGATACTTCACCTCGGCAAGGTCTTTATTGGCCTTCTCAATCTTCCCGCCCAGCGTTGCCTTGTAATCGTCCATTTTCTCGGCGAGAGTTTTGTCGGCGAGGGCCAGCATCTGGCAGGCCAGGATGGCTGCGTTCATGGCGCCATTGATGGCGACGGTGGCCACAGGAATGCCCGGAGGCATCTGCAGAATGCTGTAGAGTGCGTCGACGCCATCGAGCACGCTACCCTTGATGGGCACGCCGATGACGGGCAGTGGTGTCTGTGCAGCGATTACGCCAGGCAGGGCAGCTGCCATTCCGGCACCAGCAATGATGACGCGGATGCCACGCTCGCGAGCACCTTTGGCAAAACGTTCCACCGCATCGGGTGTACGGTGGGCCGAGAGAGCATTCACCTCGAAAGGCACCTGCATATCGTCGAGAAACTTCATGGCTTTTTCCATGACGGGCAGGTCGCTTGTGCTGCCCATGATAATGCTTACAATAGGAGTCATATCTTGTATGTTTGAATATTCAATATCGAAATGCCGAAGCACCTTAGAAGCGCAGGATGGCGAAGAAGGCGATGACCAGTCCGAGCAGGAATCCGCACACCACCTGCGGCAACGTGTGTTGCCTCAGTATCATCCGGCTGGTGCCCACCACGCCTGCCAGCACTAGGGTGGCGCAGAACCACCAGATGGGGTTGAAGTTGAACACGAGCGAGAAGATGAGCAATGCTCCAGCCACACCGCCGACGGCCGCCGAGTGGGTGCTGATCTTCCAGAACAGGTTGATGGCCGCGCAGACCACCTGTATGGCGAGGGCCGCCACGACGATGCTCCCCATGAAGTGGGGAATGTGGCAACGGTTCATCAGGTAGAAGCAGAGCAGGTAGCACACGATGGCGATGACATAGGGAATCATGCGGCGCTCACGCGTGCCGAGCTCGATGAGCGACCAGCCCTGATAGTGCCGATAGAAACGGATAAGCAGCGTGGGTAGCAGGGCGGTGCACAGGTAGACCATCATCACCACCTCCAGTTTGTAGCTGGTGGGCATCTGCCGCAGATAGCTGAACAGGAAAAGCAGGATGAGCCCAATTACCGGCAGGTAGAAGGGGTTCACCAATGCGCTCACCACGCGTGCTATCTGTATGATTCTACGTTCTTTCACTTGTCCTCCGTGCTATTGTGGTTGATGGTTTCTATTCTTTTCTGAGACTGGCCTTGGGTATGCCGAGATGTTCTCTGTATTTGGTCACCGTGCGCCGTGCGATGCCGAAACCACGACGTTCCATCTCCTTCGAGATGGCATCGTCGCTCAGCGGATGGTGCTTGTCTTCACCGTCGATAATCTCTTTGAGTATGGCTTTCAGCTGGTGGATGCTGGTCTCCTCGCCCTCGCCGGTCTGCACGCCCTCGCTGAAGAAATGGCGCAACGGGAAGATGCCCCACGGCGTCTGCGCATACTTCGCGTTGCAGACGCGCGAAATGGTACTGATGTCGAGTCCGGTACGTTCGGCCACATCTTTGAGCACCATGGGTCGCAGCTCGCTCTCGTCGCCCTCGACGAAGTATTTGTGCTGCAGTTCGATGATGGTCTTCATCGTGACATAGAGCGTGCGATGACGCTGTCTGACGGCCTCGATATATCCGCGGGCTCGCTCCACCTTCTCACGCAGATAGAGCAGGGCTTCCCTCTGCTTGCGGTTCATATTGTCGCGGTTCCTCTGGTACTCATCCATCATGTCGAGATAGTAGCTCGAGACATTCAGCTCAGGTATCTCACCTTGATTGATGCTGAACGAGACGTTGCCTTCTTCGTCCACATCGATGGTGAAGTCGGGCATCACCTGTTGCGTACTGCTGCTGGCACTCTCGCCCAGTGCAGACCCAGGTTTGGGATTGAGTTTCCGGAACACCTCCATCACGTGCTGCTTGTCGTCTTCCGTGCAATTCAGCTGACGGACGATGCGGTCCCAGCGTCTATTGATGAAGTCGTCGAAATATTCGTCGACGACGCGACGCGTCAGCCTCGTCCATTCGGTGGGCTGCATGCGGTCCAATTGCAGCAGAAGACACTCCTGCAACGACCGTGCGCCGATGCCTGCGGGGTCAAAGTCCTGCAACATCTTCAGCACCTCTTCTATCTCCTGCTCGCTGGCATCCACATTTTGGTAGATGGCCAGCTCGTCGCTGATGTCGTCGAGCGCTTTCCGAAGCAGACCACTACTCTCAAGGCTATAGATGATATAGAGCATGATTTGCTTCTGCTTTTCGGTGATGTCGAGCATGTCCATCTGCTCTTTCAGTGTGTCGTAGAAGGTGTTTTGGTCGGCCTGCGGCATCTGTTCGTATTCTTGTTCCGTCCTGCCACCGCGACCATATCCGCCCATTTCGGGCATCTCATCGTCGCTACCCAGTCGCTCCAGCGCGGCGTTTATCTCGTCTTGTCGTTCCTCCCGTTCATATTCGTTCATGCCGTCGTCCTTGTCGTCGGCAGGTGCCTCGGGTTCGAAGTTGTCGTTTTGCTCGGGCGTCTTCGACTCCAACGCCGGATTGTCGTCAAGTTCCATGCGCACCTTCTGCTCCAGTTCCGCCAGCGGCATCTCGAGCAGCTTCACCTGTAGCATCTGCTGTTGCGACAGTCGTTGCTGTTGCGCCAGCTTTTGCTCTTGTGTCTGAATGATTTCCTGTGCCATGTTGCCTATAATAGATTGATGAGTGAAATGGTCGGTTACCGTCGGCGTTGTGTTATTGGAAGTAGCTCTTCATCTGCGCCGCCAGCGCTGCCAGCTTCTCGGGACTATCGTTGCCGAAGCGTTGCCATACCTTCTGACAGGGTCTGACCAGCGGACTGAGCACAATCTCCGAGCGGTTCAGGTAGGGGTCGCACACCTGGTACACATCCATGATCTCCACTACCAGCGGTGCACCGATGCGCATCAGTTTCGCCAGGTCCGCCACTTCGGGCGTCTCGGCCACCATCGTGTTGGGTGTGAGCCTGAAATAAAGGTCGAGCACCAGGATGAGCATCACGGGTTTCAGGCTGGCATTCTCCTCGAGAGGCATGAAGTCCTGTTCCCACGACTCCTGCTGTGTCTCCACGCCTTCGTAGAACAGGTCGGCATTGCCCAGCCCCTTCATGGCGCGCAGCATCTTCACACCCTTGGCCAGACGCTGCGGACTGTTGGCATAGCGCTGCCACAACTTCTCCAGACGAGGGGTCTCCAGCTGACGCAGACGGAACATCTGCTCAAATAGGAACTGCGGTTCAATGTGCAATTCCAACGCCAGTTCAACCATCTTTCTCGAGTAGATGGGCTTCAATCCTTCGGGTTTGCGCAGGTAGAGCTGCATCAGCAGCAACCAATATTCATCCTGCCATCGTGGGTGCTTTGCCATGTTCACTTCGCGTTAATGATTCTTTCCAACGGCAAAGTTACGAATAAGTGAGCAAAATACAAAACAAAAGCTTGCTTTTATTTTTATTTTCGAACGAAAGTAACTTTCTTGAGCGAAGTTTCTGGAGATTCTAGTTCTTCTAGATATTCTAGAGTTTCTAGATATTCTAGAGATTCTAGAGATTCTAGAGATTCTAGTTTTTCTAGAGCAGCTCGAAACCTGCCTCTTAAAAATTCGGGCGCATTGTTTTCTTTTTCCAACAAAAACCGTTATCTTTGCACCGTTTTTTATCTGTCTATGATGAACAAGAACATACTCAAACGCAAATATCCGTTCCCAGAAAACAACCACTGGCTGAGAGACAGTGTGATGGATGGAGTGATAGTTTTCCTGATTCTCTACTTCCTCCAACCATTCGGATTCAGCATGTACACTGGCAACAAACTGATGGCGTCGCTCATCTTCGGTTTGTTGACGTTGGTCTGCACGGCTGTCTACCTGCTAACGACGCGCCCGTTGCGTCAGCACGTGCAACCCTGGCGGGTGTGGCATCAGGCACTCCACATCATCGGCCTCGTGCTGTTCATCGGTATCTGCAACTGGCTGGTGTTCTCGTTCATCTTCCACTATCAGCTGACGATAGAGTTGTTCCTGTATTTCCTCTATTGGACATTCATCATCGGTGTCATCATCACGGTGGTGTCGGTGGGCATCGGCTACAACAGCTATCTGCGCGGACGCATGGAGACACTGCTCGAGAACTCCATCGAGGAACAGCAGGACGTCGTCGTCACCATCCACGACAGCAGTGTGCGAGGCAACGACCTGACGCTGCCCATCAACAACCTGCTCTATGTGGAGGCACAAAAGAACAACGTGATGGTATACGCCAACGACGCTGAGGGCAGGACGACGTCGACGGAACTCCACGCCACCCTCTCATCGGTGCTCGCCGACCTCCACGACTACGCGAACATCTTCCAATGCCACCGCTCGTTTGTGGTCAACTTAAACAACATCACCTCGGCAAAAGGCAACAGCAACGGCTACCAGCTGACGCTCGGCAAGTGCCCCGCAGTGGTGCCCGTCTCACGAACGTACGTGCCTAAGCTAAAGTCATTTATCGCTTAGTCATTCGTCCTGAAAACTAGTCATTCGCCTTTCCGTTTAGTTTTTCGTCATCCTTTCTAGCCGTGTATCACAGATATTTGGCGGCTCTGTTTTTCGTGCTTATCTTTGCAGCATGAAACAACGAATTTCTACACTCATCCTGGTGCTTCTGAACGCCGTTTGTATCATGGCACAGACCACCGTCTCCGGTATCGTCAACGACAAGCGCGAGCCGCTTGCAGGTGTGAACATCTTTATATTAGGCACGATTGACGGATGCCTGACCGACTCCCTCGGCCGCTTCTCGTTCACCACCCAGCAGTCGGGCACCGTCACGCTCCGCGCTACGTCGATAGGATACGAGGAATACACGCTGACGGCCGACGCCTCCAGCATGCAGAACCTTTCCATCCTGATGCGCGAGCAGGCCACGTCGATCGACGAGGTGGTGGTGACGGCAAGTGCCTACAGCTTCGGAAAGAGCGAGAACTTCAAGACGATGGACGCGCTCGACGTGGTGATGTCGGGCAACTCGTGCGGCGACCTCGTAGCAGCACTACAGACGCTCCCCGGAACGCAGAAGGTGGGCGAAGACGGCAAGATCTATGTGCGAGGCGGCGACAGCGGTGAGTGCCAGACGTTCATCAACGGCATGCACGTGCTCGTTCCCTACAGCACCAACGTGGAGGGTCAGGCGCAGCGCGGCCGCTTCTCGCCCTTCCTCTTCAAGGGCATCAACTTCTCGCTCGGTGGCTATAGCGGCGAATACGGACAGGCTCTGTCGTCAGTTCTGCCCATGGAAACCACCGACGTGCAGCCAGGCGACAAGCTCGGTGTCAGCGCGTCGATGCTCGACTGGAACATCGGTGGCACGAAGGCGTTCGAGAAGAGCAGCCTCTCGTTCAACACCGCCTACACCGACCTGGGACTCTACAACAGCCTCTCGCCCGACCGTTGCGACTGGTCGCGACCCTACAGGAAACTGGGCACCGAGGCACAGTATAAAGCCGACATCTCTTCGACCACAGTGCTGAAGACCTACGCGGGCTACGATTTCTCTTCGGTGGGACAGCACATCGACGGCCGCAGCCTGTCGCTCAAGGAGCACAACGTCTATGCGAACGCCACACTGAAGACGACCCTCGGCCGAGGCTACTCGCTATTTGCAGGCGTGGCCAACTCGTCGGTATGGAACGACATCGACGACGCGCTCACCGCCGGCGACCGCTACCGCAACTTCCGCAACGAGGTGCATCTGAAGGCAGAGGTGCGCAAGGTGTTCTCACCGGCGCTGAAGATGTCGGCCGGAGCGGAAGACTACCTCCGCAACAGCCGTCTGCGCTACGACGGCGAGGGCTACAACCTCGACTACCAGCTCATGGGTGCACATGTGGACGCCCAGTGGCGCATGCGTCCCAAATGGTTCCTACAGCTCTCCACGAGGGCAGAGCACATGAGCAGCAGCGACGAATGGCTGTTCATGCCCCGCGCCACTTGCAGCTTTGTGCCCAGCAAGCGCTTCCAGATGTCGCTGATGTACGGCTGGTATAGTCAGGTGGCCGACGACGAATACGTTGCTCGTAGTGGCGGACAGCAGCGCCAGAGCGTCGCCAAGCACGCCCTGCTCAGCATGCAATATAGCTCGCCGAACCTGCTTCTGCGCATCGAGCCTTATGTGAAGCGGTACGACCGTCTGCCTTGGATGGACAACGGATACGTCAGCTCCAATGGCTATGGCGACAGCCGAGGTGTCGACGTGTTCGTCGAGAACCACTCGCTCGTCAAGAACCTCACCACGACGCTGAGCTACTCGTTCAACGACTCCGAACGCCTCTACCTCGACTACACATCATTGCGCATGCCGACCTTCAGCTCGCGTCACAACCTCCGTCTGACGGCCAAATACGCCATCGGCAAGGCCATCGTCGGCGTGGCGGAGTCGTATGCCAGCGGAAGAACGTACGCCAACGGCACCACGCCTCATTATAATAGTGTCGACATGAACATCAGCTATCTGGTCAGTCCGAAGGTCATCGTCTACACATCCCTCAGCAACATCTTCGGCCGCAAGAACATCCACGGCTACCGCACCGACGGCAGCGCCATCACTTCGTCGCGCGACCGATTCTTCTACATCGCAATATTTGTATCACTTAAAAGTAATAAAGCTTATGACATCTCAAATTTCTAAGACACTCGTGTGTTTCGTTCTGCTGCTCATGACGGCAGCCACTCGTATCAACGCCCAGGAGCCGCAAATGGAAGCGCTCATCGGCCAGTCGCTCACCAAACTTCAGCAGAATGCTGCCGCCGACGCATCGGGACAGGCGTTTCTCACCTGCATCGCCGAGATGAAGCGCATCGACGCGATGTTCCCCGACAGCATCCAACCGAAGTATCAGATGGCTCTTCAGTCGCTCTACTATTGCGTGATGAATCCTCATGCCGAGCAAACGGAGAACCTGCTCACCGGCGCTGAGCAGACCATCAACAAGATGGCGGAAATGCCCCATGCCGACCTCTCCGACATCCACACGCTACGCGGTTTCTTCTACATGGTGCGCATCGTCCAGGACCCCGCTCAGAACGGCCAGCGCTACTATCTCGACGTCATGCAGCACTATGAGCAAGCCCTCAAGCTGAACCCCAACAACGTCGTAGCCAGCCAGCTCCAGGAACAATTCTTCGAGGGAATGAAAAACGCCAGATAGAGACCGCCTCACACGGGAAAAATTGGATAATCCGATAATCCGACCAATCGGATATCTCCGATAAATCCGATTTCTCCGATAATTCCGATCTCTCCGATACCTCCGATAAAAAAACAACGGCATTGAGCCCCCTCAATGCCGTTGTTGCTATGATATCACCCGCGTCTTATTCTGGCCAGATGGAAATCTTTTCACCTTCCACATCAGCGGGGAACGCCTCTTTCGAAAGCTGCTGTCCACTACCTTTCGCGTCGGTTGCAGACATTGAAGCCAGTATCCTTTCTGCCTCGATAACTCGCACCTTGATGGCGGGAACGTTATATTGATTCTTTTTCATTTTCTTTTCCTTTTTATAGATTATTGATTCAAGTTTCGCATTTGCTTTACTTCTTTGTAGTTAGGAAGTTAAGTAGTTATCGCTTCGCTCGTCCTTTCGGACAGATGTTAAGCTTACTTCTTTAACTACTGGCTACTTCACTACTTCAGAAAGTTGAGTTATTGACTATTTCACAACCACTTTCCTGCCATTCACAATGTACAGACCCTTGGTGGGAGTAGCTACGCGACGACCCTGAAGGTCGTACACTATGCCATCATACTTCTCAGTAGCAGGTGCCGACTCGATAGCAGTGGCAACGTCTTCGTCAGACAACATATAGCACACTTTTGCCTGTGCTGTAGCTATTCTCAGATAAGCCTTGTGGGCACCGTTGACAACGCTTGAACCGTCATCGTTCTGATAGTAGAAACCAATATTCTCATTGTTAGCATCAAGAGACA
>JAILAI010000150.1 GCA_024681705.1 Prevotella sp. | reverse complement strand
GTGAAGCGCGGAGGTATCACCGGTATGGGTGGTGCCGGATTCCCAACCTTCATCAAGCTCACTCCTCCACCAACAGCCAAAGCTGAATGCGTCATTATCAACGCGGTGGAATGCGAACCCTATATCACGGCCGACTACCGTCTGATGATGGAGCATCCCGACGAGATTCTCGTTGGACTCGACCTGCTGATGAAGGCCGCAAAGGTGACCAAGGGTTACATTGGCATTGAGGATAACAAACCCAAGGCCATCAAGCTATTCGAGGAGAAGACGGCTGGCAATCCCAACATTGAGATTGTGCCGCTCGACAAGAAATATCCACAAGGTGGCGAAAAGCAACTCGTAGACGCTGTCATCAACCGTCAGGTGCCCGCTCCGCCCGCCATCCCCGTAAACGTGGGTGCCATCGTTCAGAACGTCGGTACGGCATTTGCCGTCTATCAGGCCGTCATGAAGAACAAACCGCTCTTCGAACGTTATACAACCGTAACAGGCAAGCGTCTGCAGAATCCAGGCAACTTCCTCGTTCGTATGGGTACACCAATGAAAGACCTCATCGACGCATGCGGAGGTATGCCCGATGGCGATAGCAAGCTGCTGGCCGGAGGCCCTATGATGGGTAAGGCACTGACATCGGTAGAAGTGCCCATCTGCAAAGGAACCAATAGCGTGACCATCCTCAGCGACGAAGACGCTCATCGCAAAGAGGCCCAGCCCTGCATCCGTTGCGCCAAGTGTGTCAGCGCATGTCCGATGGGACTCGAACCCTATCTGCTGGCCACACTCTCCAGCCTGAAGAATTGGGAGCGCGTAGAAGCAGAAGACATCACGTCGTGTATCGAGTGCGGCTCGTGTCAGTTCACATGTCCGGCTCATCGTCCGTTGCTCGACAACATCCGTCAGGGCAAGTCTACGGTCATGGGTATCATCAGGGCTCGAAATGCGAAAAAGTAAGTATAGATTAAAAGTAAAAGGAATAACAATATGAGTAAATTAATCGTTTCCTTGTCACCGCACGCACACGGCACCGACTCGGTAGAGAAGAACATGTACGGAGTCATCTTCGCCCTTGTTCCTGCCCTGCTCGTCTCGCTCTTCTATTTCGGATTGGGCTCGGCCATCGTGCTTGCCACCAGCGTTGTCGCCTGCGTCTTCTTCGAGTGGGCCATCAACAAGTACATTCTCAAAAACGAAAAGAATACGATATGCGACGGCTCGGCCATCCTCACGGGTTTGCTGCTGGGCTTTAACCTTCCGTCAAACCTTCCCATCTGGATTATCGTCATCGGCGCTCTCTTCGCCATTGGCGTGGGCAAGATGACCTTCGGCGGTCTGGGTATGAACATCTTCAACCCGGCATTGCTGGGTCGTGCCTTCTTGCTGATCAGCTTCCCTGCACAAATGACCTCGTGGCCAGTTGCCGGACAACTCTCCAGCTATCTCGACGCCGAGACGGGCGCTACGCCTCTGGCCATCATGAAGGAAGCCATCAAGACGGGCAATGCCGATCTGCTTGAGAAAATACCTTCGGCCACTCACCTGCTGCTGGGTTCCAATCCTACGGGCGGTCTTGGCACCATCGGTGAGGTGTGCGCATTGGCTCTTCTGCTGGGACTTGCCTACATGCTTTGGAAGAAGATCATCACTTGGCATATTCCCGTAAGCATCATAGCAACGGTATTCGTATTCAGCGGATTGCTCCATCTGGCCAACCCCGCCTATGCCGATCCTATCTCTGAAATCCTCACGGGTGGTCTGATGCTCGGTGCCATCTTCATGGCTACCGACTACGTCACCTCTCCCATGACGGGCAAAGGACAACTCATCTACGGTGTTGCCATCGGCTTCCTCACCGTTGCCATCCGCAACTGGGGCAGCTATCCCGAAGGCATGTCGTTCGCCATTCTCATCATGAATGCCTTCACGCCTATCATCAACACTTATGTCAAACCCAAGCGCTTTGGTGAAGTGCCGGCAAAGAAATAAACAGTTACAACTCGTTAGAAAAAGAATAACATGGAAAAACTGAAATCATCTATAACCAATATGGTGCTGGTGCTCACAGGCGTTGCCCTGATCACGGGGTGCATTCTCGCCTTCGTGAACCACGTCACCGAAGAGCCTATTGCCGCACAGAAGCAGAAGACGCTCGAAGACGGCATCAAGGCGGTCATGGGAGGCGGTGAACTCACGGTTGCAAAGACCGACACCGTCAGACAAAACGACCAGAAGGGTAAGGAACTTACTTACGTCATCTATCAAACCAAAGATGCCAGCCAGAAGGATCTCGGTGCTGCCGTTGAGAGCACTACCGGAGGCTTCGGAGGCGATTTGAAGGTGCTCGTGGGATTCGACCCCAAGGGAAACATTCTTGGCTACACGCTGCTCGAACATGCCGAGACACCCGGTTTGGGCGCCAAGGCCGACAACTGGTTCCAAAAGGGACAAAAGGGCGACATCATTGGCAAGAACCCTGAAGAGGCACTCACCGTCAGCAAAGATGGTGGTAAAATCGATGCCATCACCGCTTCGACAATCACTAGCCGCGCGTTCCTCAATGCCGTAAACAACGCTTACAAAGCTTACAAGAACACTCCCATCGACGGAGAGAGCGGAGCTACGAAGCAAGACACTAACTCTTAATCATGAACATTGAACTATGAATTATATTAGTATCATCAAAAACGGCATCATCAAGGAGAACCCAACGTTCGTCCTGATGCTCGGTATGTGTCCCACGCTGGCTACAACAACTAGCGCCATCAATGGTTTGTCTATGGGTCTGGCCACGATGTTCGTGCTCATCTGCTCCAACGTCGTCATCTCTCTCATCAAGAAACTGACACCCGACATGGTGCGCATTCCTGTATTCATCGTAGTCATCGCATCGTTCGTAACCATCTTGCAAATGGTGATGCAGGCCTACGTCCCAAGCATCTATGCCACACTCGGTCTTTTCATTCCGCTTATCGTTGTGAACTGCGTCATCCTGGGTCGTGCGGAGGCCTTTGCCGCAAAGAATGGTCCCATGGAGAGTTTGATGGACGGTATCGGTATCGGTCTTGGCTTCACATTGGGCCTTACGCTTCTAGGCATCTGCCGTGAGTTGCTCGGTGCTGGCAGCGTCTTCGACTATAAGCTTCTGCCCGAAACCTACAACATGCTGATGTTCGTGCTGCCTCCGGGAGCATTCATCACGTTGGGTTTCCTCGTGGCTGCTATCAACAAGATCAAGAAATAAGAATTAAGCATAAAGGAAAAGCAATATGGAGTACATACTTATTTTCATATCGGCCATCTTCGTCAATAACATCATATTATCGCAGTTCCTCGGCATCTGTCCATTCCTGGGTGTATCGCAGAAGATCAACACCTCTCTCGGTATGTCGGCAGCTGTGGCGTTCGTCATGACTTTGGCCACCATCGTCACCTACCTCATTCAGCACTATGTGCTCAACGCCTTTGGCTTGCAATATCTGCAGACCATCGTCTTCATCCTGGTCATCGCAGCACTTGTGCAAATGGTAGAGATTATATTGAAGAAAGTGTCGCCAGCCCTCTATCAGGCTCTCGGCATCTTCCTTCCGCTCATCACCACCAACTGCGCCGTTCTTGGTGTAGCCATCTTGGTCATTCAGAAGGACTATTCGCTTCTGCAGAGCATCGTATATGCCTTCTCCACTGCTATAGGCTTCGGTCTTGCCCTCACCATATTCGCAGGCATCCGCGAGCAGATGGCCTTGTCGAAGATTCCAAAGGGCATGCAGGGCACAGCCATCGTGCTGGTTACCGCAGGTCTGCTGAGTCTCGCATTCATGGGCTTCTCGGGTGTTGACGGAGGTTTGAAGACACTTTTCGGTCTTGACTAAGAAAAGAAGGATTTTCAACAATCATCAATCAACAATAACCCCACAGTGCCAATCATTCGGCATTGTGGGGTTTCTTATTTAACGCGAGCTCGACGAAAATATAGATTTTTCTTGTTATAAGGTAAATCGAATCTTTTTAGTTAAGCTAAAACAACAATATTGCTCATAGAAAGCGACGTTTTTCCTTATGAAAAGCAACGCTTTAGATCATGGAAATCGGTGCTATTGAGTCTTGAAAGGCATACTTTTTTAGATAAGAAAATAGAATATTCTTCTCTATTTCTATAATTTTCATTTACACCTACCGACCTACCATGACCACCCTCAAACGCCCATCTACAAAGGGTTTGAGCGATGGTAGGTCTTTCGCCAACACCTACCATACACCTACCATAGACCTACCATGAATCTAGCATGAATCTAGCATGAATCTAGCATGAATTTACTACTGACGCCCACCAACAAAAGGTCTGAACGATGGTAGGTCAATGGTAGGTCTTGGGAAAAGACCTACCATATAGAAATCCCTTTATTTATAGGGGTTTGAGGGGTGTTATGGTAGGTTGGTAGGTCTTTTTCGGAAAAGACTTATATGATGTTGCTTTCGTCGAACTCACGTTAATTATGAAGTTTAATACCGATGCTTATAACCAAAGTTCAAAATAACGTTCGCCTAAAAGAGGTATCAATACGGCAATCGCTTCAACGGCGGTGCCAGATGTTGGTCACCTTCCGACGAACAGCTATAAAGTTGAATATCGTAACAACCACCAAGAGCAGAAGACCAAGCAACAAGGCTGGTCGCATGGATGGAAAATCGACTTCGGGCGAGAGGGCCTCCACAACGGGCAGATAGCGTCCGCGAACCACCCAGAGGATAATAGCTGCCAGAATGAACACCACAATGTTGAGCCCTAAGGACAACAACTGATATGGGCGAGCCGTCTGCGATGTGCTATAACCGATGAGTAAGAGGTTTTCAAGCTTTTCTGAGTTTTTCTGGACAAGCAGGTAGATGCTCAACATCAGTATGTAGAAGCTGAGAATGCTGATGACAAGACCGATTGCCATCACCAATCCCACCAACATGCGAAGGAAGTAGGTCGTCTTCTCCTTCTGAAGGTCGTCATCGTCGAGTTCATAGCCGTTGTCCTCGAGATATTGCTGAAGTTTCTCGTCGCCAGGATTCTTCACCTCGACAATCAGCCGCTTAGGGTCGGACTTCTCTTCGGGCGCATATCGTTCGTTGCTCCAGTTCATGAACGCCTCGGGCACGAGAATCGCATTGAGACGTGAAGAGAAACCAATAACGCGACCTTTGAAATCGTCTTTCTTTCCGTTTCCATGAATGAAGATATCCACGTCTATCAAACTAGAGAGACCATCAGATATCTGGGGCAGATCGTGAGCTTGGGCGAAGCCGAAGTTGTACATTGCGATATAGGAACGTGGCAGGATGATAGGAACCTCACGCGATGACTCGTTGAACTTCCATTGCTCTAGCGGCACGTCGACGAAACGGTCGGGTACGCTCTCGAAGAACAATTCGGAGTTGATGAGTCGCTTGCCCTGAATGCCCATAGTGGCATCAAGCTTATACTCTGCACAAGTGAAGAAACCGATATTCTCGGTGAACTCCTGATCGCTGAGGTCGGAGATCTCGGTTTGCAAGAAAGCATTTGAGCGACCCGAAAGCGTGGTTCCAGCACCGATACGCTTACTAAGAATCAAGAAGTCCTTACGCATGAAAGAGTCTTCGGCGTTGAATACCGGCATGACATCGCAATAGAACTGATAGCCCAACATAACGATGAACATGCCTATAAGGTTGGCCAGCACGAAACCAAGGAACTGGGGAATGCTAATATGCTGACGGAGAAGTTTCCAAACTAATGACATAAGAATGAGAATAATTTAAGTAAAACTATCTACAAGCGGATGGTTTGATCGTAGGCAATGGGCATGTGCTTGCCGATACTCGTCACAATGACACCAGCTCCCTGAGCCTTCGCCTCTGCCAACATGATATCGCCCATGATTCGGGCATTCTGGTCGTCGAGATGGCTGATAGGTTCGTCGGCCAACAGGAAGTCGAAAGGTTGTACGAGCGCACGAATCATGGCTACACGTTGTTGCTGACCGAACGACATCAATCCAACTTTGGCGTTTATCTTATCAGGAATGCCGAGCATATCGAACCAACTCTCTATCTCCTCACGGGTTTTATGCCCAGTGAGGTTGTTCTTGATCTCAACGTTCTCCATAGCCGTCAGCTCGGGGAAGAGGCGCAATTCCTGAAACAGATGACTGATATGCCGTATGCGGATATCGGTCCAATCGGACATGCGGAACTGGTTGACGTCGCGATCGTCGAAATAAACCTGACCACTATAGTCGTTTCGATAGCCAACCACATACGAGCAAAATGTGCTCTTGCCCTTACCGCTCTCCGCTTCGACGAGATAAACCTTGCCGCGCTCGAAGAGTACGTCTTGTTGCCATATCTCGCTATCCTGTTGTTCGCGCGATGCAAACACCTGCGGAATGACATATTTAAAACGGATTGTATTCATTTGATACTTGTGAGAATATTTACTTGTCCTGAATCGCCTGAGCGCTTTGCATCGTGTAAAGGACAACCGACACGTCGCCAAACAAAGGTTTGAGGAATGAAGAGGCCGTATCAGCCAAATCGTCATCGATAGCATTCAGCTGAAGCACCATGCAAAGACATTGATCTTTCAAGGAGGAAGAAAGGGCGTTCGAAGCCGTTGAGGTCGCCGAGAGATCGGTTTTAGGATCGTTACCACAGAAGAATTCTGAGTGTTTTCCCCCACTACCCTTCCGCATGTGGAACTTGAAGTCGGACGGCGCACTCTTGCGCCATTCAACAGAGTCCTTCCAAAAGTCGGTGGAACCCACTTGCGCTCCCATCGACATTCGCATAGATGACTCAGACAATGCGCTAATGGAAAAACACAAGTCACCATCGACAGATCGAAGGATATTGTCCATATCGATAGCTGTATTCACGCCTGCCATCAGAACTTTTAGTCCTTTGTTCTGCTGAATCATTGGTAGAAGTTGCTCGCCATCGGCATTCATTAGGATGGTGAGAAGCGAACCGTTGGAAACACTTTGCGAGAATCGGCCCTCAAGTGGTCGAAAAGTATTGGCGGAAGCCTTCAGGGCTGCATCGATACGTTTGTTGAACGAGAATGTCTCACCCACGATGTGCAAGATGCCATCGGCGGCATTCACCCGTGCGGCTACCCACACTTGAGAAGCGTCAACGTCGGCTGGCGAACCAAGCGTAAACGGAGCCACCATCTTTTCGGGTAAGGCAGCCGTCTGGGCCACCATACGAACGGGTGCCTCAATACTATCAAGTCGTTCGTAGATACGCGATTCTCTGATGCCTCGCTTCGCATCTTGCTTCAGATAGGTGGCCATCTGCATCTGCACATTCGCTTGCTGAGCGGCCACAACGGGACCAAGAATCATCAGCGTATTGTCAAGATAGCCCATGAGCCACGCCTTGTGATAGAAGGCAAAGTGGATGCCTCGACGCTCGGTGACCGACTCACATTCGCCCGAAGACACCTTTGTTTGTATCCATTCCGAGAACTTCGCTTCATCGTCAAGATGGGCACAGAGACCAAAATCTCCATCAACCGTCTCAAACAAATAGACTTTCGACCCCAAATCAACGCCGCAATCGGCGAAGTCGGTCAACAACGTTGGTTGTGCTTCCATCTCGTTCACGTCGATGGAAATCAGCGCCTTACTATTACGGGGAATAGCGTTCAGATAATCATCGTCTGAACACGAACTGAGCAGCACAAGAAGTGCTGCCCCAATTATCCAAGCAATCTTTTTCATCATTTATACCAATAATAAATACGGCTACCCTAATCGCCGCGCTAATTGAGCCATCATTGTGGCAGAGAGAGCTGCCGTTTCGGTTCGTAACCGAGCATTTCCCAACGTGATGCTCTTGAAACCTTTGTTCATCGCCATCTTCACTTCGTCGATGGAGAAATCGCCTTCAGGCCCGATGAGAATGGTGATGTCGTCGTCGGCTTGAGCGATGGCTGGCGAAGAAACCAAATTGTAGAAGTCTTCGCGCTCAACCTCTTCGTAGCAATGCGCGATAAAACAATGGCCGGTATGAGGTTGCTGAAGGAACTCCTTGAAAGAAACCATCTGATTGACAACTGGTTTCCAAGGCTTACGACTCTGCTTAATGGCCGAAACCACAATCTTATCGAGGCGCACCGTCCGCATAACCTTACGTTCGGAGAACTTGCAATTGAGGAAACTAAACTCGTCGATACCAATCTCCGTAGCTTTCTCCACAAACCATTCCACACGATCCATCATCTTGGTTGGTGCCATCGCGATGTGGATTCTACCCCTCCAATCCTTCTGTTGAGGAAGAGTCTGCTTGATGGCATAGAGGCACCGCTTCGTGGCGGCGATCGTCACCTCTGCCTGATAGAAGTTTCCCTCTCCGTCCATCAGGAACATTTCGTCGCCACTCTTCAACCGCAACACGCGGAGCGCATGCATAGCTTCATCGAGCGGCAACTCCGTTTGCTCGGCCGCATTGGGGACATAGAAATATCTTGACTCTTTCATCGAACGAAAGGTTACTCTTGGTGTTTTTTCGACGCCGAGCGCCTTAGTTTCTCATCGCGAATTTGCGAGGCGAGCTCGTAATTCTCATCGTTTATGGCTTTCTGAAGCGCCGTTTCAAGCATTTCGCTATTCAAGGTGTTGACCGGTATGGCAACACCCTGTGCCTTTGCTGAATAGCGCACCGACTGACGCGCCATCAACGAACGCTCCACAAAGAGAGGGATACCAGTAGCTACATGAAGCAAGACGCCATCGCTCGCACGTATAGGCATCATGTCTTGCGTCTCTTTGTCGACGACAGCTGTTCGGTACTGACCATCTATCAAGTCGTAAATCAAGACCTCGAGGTCTAACCCACCCCATTGTGTCAGCATACGTCCGACGACTTCAGGAAGCATGATGTCTCTGATAGGTATCGACTTAGCACGTAGTTCAAGCTGTACAGCCATTGCCCTATCGCATACGATTGTCAGCTGGCGTTCACGTTCCATATCGGTGAGCGCTAGCACGGCGAGATCGTTGTTTCCCACAATCTCAGACACATGGGCAAACTGAAGCCTGATTTTCTCCATTATACCTTTTTCTTCTCTGGATTGAAGATAAGTGCAAACGAAACACCCACACACAAGGCAAATGCGGCGAAGATGAACCAACAAGTCTGCCAATCGCCAAGCAGATAGCCATTCGACCACGAGCAATACTTATTGACGATCTCGCCAGCTGCTAATGTTCCAATTGTTGCACCAACGCCATTCGTCATCATCATGAAAAGTCCTTGGGCAGATGCCTTGACGGAGGGTTCACACTCCTGATCGACGAAGATGCCACCCGAAACGTTGAAGAAATCGAAGGCTACACCGTAGACGATGCAAGAGAGAATGAACAGGATGACGCCCGGCATAGCAGGGTTGCCAACGCCGAACAAACCAAAACGGAACACCCAAGCGAACATTGACATCAGCATCACGATCTTAATGCCGAAACGCTTGAGGAAGAAAGGTATGAGGAGAATACACAACGCTTCACTTATTTGTGAAATAGAGGTGAGAAGCGTAGCATTATTCGCCGCAAAAGAGGTGGCAATGGCCGCATCGGCAGAACCCTTGAAGCTAGTGATGAAGGGGCCGGCATAACCATTAGTGACCTGAAGGCACATTCCTAAAAGTGCTGAGAACACAAAGAACAAGGCCATCTTACGGGTTTTGAAAAGTTTGAAGGCGTTCAAGCCAAAACTCTCGGCCAAAGTCTGACTCTGCTTCTTCTCGAGTTTGCATTCTGGAAGAGTGAAGCAATAGGCGAAAAGCACAAGGCTGAGGATACCCGACACGAAGAATTGCATGTAGGTATACTGGAACTTATGGGCATTGTCGGCCAAAGTGAACGAGAACGAACCGTCTTCCCAAGCGGCACAATTGACAAACCACATGGTCACGATGAAGCCAACGGTTCCGAGCACGCGGATAGGCGGGAAATCCTTCACGGTATCGAGGCCGTTCTTCTTCAGAATTGTAAAGGCCGTAGTGTTGGAAAGCGCGATTGTAGGCATGAAGAACGCCACACTCATCGTATAGAGCGCTATGAAGGTAGACTTCGAGGATATCTCCTGACCGAAGCCTGCTTGCACGCCCATCCACCAACATCCAAGCATAAAGATACCAGCGAGCAGATGGCATAAGCCAAGAAGACGCTGAGGTTGAATATACTTGTCGGCCACGATGCCCATCAACGTAGGCATAAAGATTGACACAATGCCCTGAATGGCGTAAAACCAAGAGATTTCACTACCAAGGCCGGCAACTCCCAGATAATTGCCCATACAAGTAAGATAGGCACCCCACACCGCGAACTCTAAAAAGTTCATCAGTGACAATCGAAACTTTAGGTTCATAAACTATCTATTATAATTTGCCTACAAAGATAGTAGAAAATAGCCGAACAACAAAAAAAATAACATTTATTAAAGCGCATTTTTGAACTTAAGAAGATACCCACTTAACGTGAAGAAGACTAAGCCCATATCCAACAGCTCGTTCTTGAACTCAAGCGCATCGAAAATACCTCAGCCGAATATGGGTTTCCTTTTTGCTAAAGCCTTTACGAACAAAGAAAAGGACTTTTGAGCGAAATATCCACTATCCTATCCCACTTTCTATAAGAACGATTTTCAAAACCGACGCTTTTGATGACGAATATTGGCGCTTTTGATCATCAAAATTGACGCTTTTAATCATCGAAATTGGCGCTTTTCCTAGTCGAAAGTTCCAATAATGATGAAAACGCAAGGATACGTATTCACAAACATTCGGATAGGTACAAAAAAAATTGATTGTCTCACGACAATCAATCCTTATTAACCTTAATAATCTAATACCATGAAAAACACATTGCAAAGATAAGAAAAACTTCTCATTTTGCAATAATTTATTACTAAATGTACTAAAATTCTAACTTTCTTTAAATATGATTCCGTTCCATTTAAATTTTCTTTGCAAAACAACCGATTTAAATTTCACTTTTTCCTGCTCCGCGAAAACAGGAACAGATATGGAAAGAACGAGGTTATCTTGTGAGATATCCCATCGGGCATTGAGCATTACATATTCAATTTGTTGACAAAGCGAGGCATACGTTTCGGCCGACATTTCAGAAGGACATTTCATGAAATTGGCTATCAGACTATCGGCATCGGTCGACAAAGGAAGGCCAAAGGATTCGGAAAGAGGGACCCATTCTGAAGTGTAAAAACACACCTCACTCTCTGCTTCAGGCGCACGCAAAGTCTTAATCAGGCAAATGATATTCTTCGTACTATCAGGAGTCTGGAGCATTTTTATCTGAAGGTCAACGTTCTGGTCCATCTTAAACGACACGTAATCGGTTGTCAATGTGTCCATTACGGACATTCCTTCAAGTTTATTCTTGACCTCTGAAGAAACCTTCATGTCGTAAAAATCCAGATGGTCTTTTCTCATGCTTTGATTCAAGTAGACGAGCATGCTATCTGGCATGTTAACCCAAGCGTCACGAATCGACGTATTTTGGGCGAACAACTGTTGGGACAAGAACAAAAGAAAAACGGTTGAAATAATATTTTTCATCTTTCGACTATTTTGAATGAAGGGTTATACTTGATGTGATTTTGCGCCGAATGTCCTCTACGCGAAGGGTAATGTCACCCGACTTCTCCGTCGTCCTTACGAGCACTACCAGCTGCCCATTGAACAACTTCATGTGGGGTTGTGTGAACGACTCCAACGATGTAGCATCACCGTTACATGCCGCTTGGAAACGGCCCTCGCCCTCGACAAAGAACTGAAGTCCATCATCTGCGTTAGGGATAAGGGTTCCGTTCTCATCAACTAGGCTTACCGTAACGAATGAAATGTCATTTCCATCGGCACTAAGCAGAGAACGATCTGCTTCCAACTTGATTGAAGCTGGCTTCGAGGCCGTAAGGATATGCTTTTCTCCAGCAGGCTGACCATTTTTATCGTAAACGACTACCTTTAGCTCGCCAGGTTCGTAGATCACATTATTCCAACGAAGTCTGTAACGATCCATTTTCTCTTCGCGATTCTTTGAAATGCGTCCCTGACTCTTGCCGTTGACAAACAACTCTGCTTCTGAATAGTCCGTATAGCAATAGACGGGAACGACCTTGCCTTTTCTTTCTGGCCAAGTCCAATGGGGGAGCAAATGAATGGTGTGTTCATTTTCGTTCCAAATGCTTCGATAGAGGTAATAGCGGTCTTTTGGTAATCCGGCCAAGTCACAAATACCAAAATAACTGCTCCTGCTAGGCCAATAGCCGTCGTATGGCGTTGGTTCTCCAAGATAGTCGAAACCTGTCCACACGAATTGTCCTATAGTATAAGGAAGGTCATCCTGAGCGATGAAATCGTCTTCCGGCAAGTTGCTCCACGAGCAATATTCGGTATCATAACTTGAACATTGTCCGTCTTTGTAGACCTTTCGGTTGGAAATCTCTACGGGAAACTTATACACACCTCGGCTGCTAACGGTCGAAGCGGTCTCCGAACCAAGAAGAAAACCTTGTGGAAGAGACTCCATACTCTTAGGATACTTATGCACACGATAGTTGAAACCTGGGACATCCATCACCTGAGCAAATCCCGATTTGATTGCGGGTTCAGCACGGTCCATTCCTTGAGTGACGGGACGTGTAGGATCCAACTGATGACATAGGTTCTGCAATCTGGAAGAGATGTCTCTACCCTCTTCACTTCCTTGCTCTGGGATTTCATTACCAATACTCCACATGATGATACTTGGATGATTCCGATGGGCAAGAATCAGATTCGTGATGTCCTTCTCCGACCATTCCTTAAAGAAACGCGCGTAGCCATTCTTGCACTTAGGATAGATCCACATGTCGAAACTCTCTGCCATTACCATCATTCCCAAAGAGTCGCAGACCTCCATTTGCCATTGACTAGGCATGTTGTGAGCCGTACGAATGGCATCAGCACCCATCTCTTTCATCAGGCGAATCTGACGGATAAGCGCTGCCTTGTTTATAGCAGCTCCCAAAGGTCCTAAATCATGATGAAGGCACACGCCTTTCAACTTGCGTGAAACGCCGTTGAGTTCGAATCCCTTATCTGCGCTTACGCGAATTGTGCGCAAGCCCGTCTTCATCGTTGTCTCATCAATCAATTCGTTGTCTTTGAACAAACGAACAACTACATTATATAAATAAGGTGTCTCAGGAGTCCACAAATGGGGTGTCTTGATCAACATCTTAGCGTCAATCTGACCATTCTCGGGAACGTCTAAATGCTCGTTCGCTACACTAAATCCCTTTTCATCATTCACCCGAACATCTAATGAAAGCCCATCAACTCCCTCATAACCAATTAGTTTCGTGGTAAATTGTGTAGTCGCTTCTTTATCGCTTATAGAAAGAGTTCTGAAGAAATTCTCCCATTCGTCAATGCTTGTTCTGTTCGTGCTTATAACTTTTACGGGCCTATAGATACCAGCACCAGGATACCATCTGCTACTCTCTTCAACGTTTTTCAAACGAACTTCCAATTGGTTCGGTTTCAAACTATCGTTCAAGGCTGAAGTAACATCAAGCCTAAAGGTATTGTAACCATAAGCCCAGCCGCCTACATATTTTCCATTTACATATACCTGAGGCTCACTCATCGCTCCATCGAAGACAAGAATCGTCCTTCCATAAGAACTAGGAACGAAGAACTGCGTCTTGTAAACACCTTCTCCAATCCAAGGTAAAGCACCAGACCTACCTGTTTTCTCGGAGGCAACCTTTTCTCCATTTTGCTCAATAGCAACGGTTTGAAGGTCCCATTTTTTATCAAATGGTCCTTCTATAGCCCAATCGTGAGGAACAGTTACAGATTTCCAATTCTGTCCCCCATCCAACGACATTTGCCAACCATCTGACAAGAGTGTTTCATGGCGCACTTGCGAATAAGCGCATGTAAAAACAATCAACAATGCAGATATAGCTATACCTTTTTTCATACTCCAATTCTATTTTTTCAATTTTTCGTTACAAAATTACTTATTTTCTAACAAACAACACAATATCTAACACAAAAAAAAATATTAATACAGTGTTTCTTTTACAATTCTTTGTAGTTGTACACATTATTCAATCGATTGCAAAGGATTATATTTTAATTATTGTTAATTTTATAAAGTGTGTCCCCACACAACAACATCATCTTAAATTTTGTAAGAAATTATTTTGGTTATTAAAAAAAAGAGTGTTACCTTTGCATCGTTATCCTGAAAACAATCTTTTTACCTTAAAAAAACTAATACCTATTGAAGATATGAAGCGATCAGCTGTGAAGCCTATCGCTTTATTTTTTTGTCCCTATTCGAACCCTACTATGAGAAACCAACCCAAAATGAAAATGCTTCCTGCTTGATGAGCAAATTGCTCTCCAGCATATAAGGAAGGATTACAATATTGTTTCAAGTTAAACATTCGTTCCATATCTTCTATCTATATGAATAAGTCATATGAGCCTAGTTAAAATGACAATTTAACCTAATAATATAGGCAGACATATCTTCATTAAGAAAAGAATTTTGTTTGTTAAATCATCGAGGAAGAAAAATAGACATATAAAAATAGTCCCCGGCGCACGTATGAACGGCTCCGGGGACTCTCTGTAAAAGAAGGCGGCTACCTACTCTCCCGCATTGCATTGCAGTACCATCGGCGATGACGGGCTTAACTTCTCTGTTCGGAATGGGAAGAGGTGGGACCCCGCCGCTATAACCACCTGATGTCTCTTGCATGGAGCGTCCGTGATGACGATGGGCTCGTCAGGCAATGCTCCACGTATGGGTGACATACTGTGCACAAGCAAGCCAGATAAATAATCCTGACTTCTCTTACGTATCCTGCGGTAGGCAGCCGTGCGCGCAATCTCACACAGCGCGGCTGACTCTCATGATATATCTGACATATTTGACATATCCGACATATCTGACATACTTGATATATTATATATATTGCATATGCTTCCTTTCAAGGCAGCCACCATACAGATGGGAGCATGAAGGAGAGAAAGTCTCGGGCAATTAGTAGCGCTCGGCTTTGACGTCGCCGTCTTTACACCTGCGCCCTATCGACGTCCTCGTCTAGGACGGCCCTCGGGGAGTCCTCATCTCGCGGCCGGCTT
>JAILAI010000161.1 GCA_024681705.1 Prevotella sp. | reverse complement strand
TATGAAATGTCCATGAATTAAAAAACGCCAAAGCGGATGAAAATTGTTAATCTGATATTACCTTTGTAGGCGGAAACCAAAAGGTGTATCATATGGCAGAAGTTTCATTTCCGAGTCAAGTGCTACGAGGTTGTGGCATTGACGTCCACTTGAAGGTGGTGGTGGCAACAATCAAGGGTGAAGGCATCCGCAAGGAGACGCGTTTATTCGACACCTTCACGAGTTCTTTGACAGAATTGAAAGAATGGCTATTGCAGAACGGCATTACCCACGTGGCAATGGAGAGTACGGGAGTCTACTGGAAACCAGTGTATCATGTGCTTGAAGATGCGATACCAAATGTCTGGATAGTGAATGCCCGTCACATCAAGAATGTACCAGGTCACAAGACAGACAAGATGGATAGCGATTGGATATGCAAGCTTCTGTTGGCCGGTTTACTAAAGCCGAGCTATATCCCACCAAAGGAACAGCGACAGCTTCGTGACCTGACACGTTATCGCAACAAGCTGATACAGCATGTGTCTTCAGAGAAGAATCGCATCATGCGAATCTTGGAGGATTGCAACATCAAGTTGTCGAGCGTGGTTAGTAATACATCCGGTACAACAGCAACCAAACTGATAGACTGGCTCTGTGAGGGCAAGTTCATTACCTTGCAGGATATAGAGAGCATCTATCACGGCAGGCTATCTGCCACACCAGAGGAACTACTGAAAGCATGCACAGGCTTTGTAGAAAGTCATCACGTGTATATGCTGCAGATGATCCGACGCGATATTGACCAGACCACAGTCTTGATAGACGAGCTGGGAGTGAAAATACGCGAAGTTCTATCCAAATATGATAATGCGATAGAGCTGCTGAAGGAGATTCCCGGATTCAGTGACAAGGTTGTGGAAGACCTCGTTGCGGAGATTGGTTTCGACATGAGCAAATTCCCCAGTGAGAAGCATCTGGCCTCATGGGCTGGCATCTGTCCTGGCAACAACGAGAGTGCTGGCAAAAAAAAAGCGGAAGAATCACCCACGGAAACAAACAAGTGAAGGCTGTCATAGTAGAGGCAGCATGGGCTGCGACCCGAACAAAGAATACGTTTTTCAGTGAGAGATATCACCGCATTGCTGCTCGCAGAGGCAAGAAGAGAGGTCTGATTGCCGTCGCTCACTCGCAGATTGTTGCAGCCTACCTTATCCTAAGTACAGGTGCAAGGTATCATGAACTTGGTGCTCAGTACCAACAGGAGAAGATTGAGAAAAAGAGGAAGGCATACTTGACAGCTGAGCTCAAGAAACTTGGTTACTCCGTCGCACTGGAAAAGAAGATTACAACAGAATAGTTTTCTTATAAAGGCCGATTCTTACTGGGACATCCATAGCCCGAATATGAAATTGGTCTCAACAGCTAAGCGGCAAAGACTGTGACTCCTGACGTGCACGTGTATGAAACTTTAAAATCCTTAGCTGTTTACATAAAATGCCGACTATATGCATAGCCGCATCTGTCACACGACAGGTGCTATTCTTTCTTTTGTCATTATACTCACAGAGATAGATAAAATAAACAAAATAGGTCTCTACAGCAATGTGAGACGATTAAAATTTACGTATGAAAAAATGAATGATTATCTGACATACATCCTTGCTCTGGTAGCTATCGTGGTGGCCATTGTCGTGGTGAAGAAAGTGACGAGTTGCTTGGTGAAAAGCATTGTTACACTAGCTGTTATCGGTGTTCTGGCTTATCTGTACTTCTATTACGGAAAATAGATTGTAGGCAGGCAAGCAAGCGTAAAGAAATAATAAAGGAAAAGGGTAGAAGAGGACCTGTTGAGGGGTCACACTTCTACCCTTATTCTTTGCCTGACGCATAGTCAATGCCTACACTTTCGTCGTAGCGAAAACGCCAGGAAAATGATTTTGCTTATCTGGACATGTCGAAGCCCAGACGCACACCGTCGTAGCTTCCAGCCACTTCAGAGATAGCCGACAACGTCTGATTGCCGCTGGCAGCACCGATGATCTGAACGGCCTGCAAAAGTTTCTTTGACTCGAACGTGAGGCTCATGCCGCAACTGGTGCGAGTGAGGTAGGCAGGTGTGGAGAGGAGCAACGTCTTCAGCTGAATGGTACCAGAAGAAGGCTCGTAGGTGTAGGTGCCTGCGATGCTCTTGCCGAGCAGCTTTCCCTGGAAAGAACCATCCTGAGCGAAGGTAAACGTTGTGTTCGACGATGTCACACCAATCGACTGATAGGTGGGCAGTAGCTTTTGCTTCACGGTGCCCGAGACCACCTGACCGCCAGCCTTGGCGAGTGCATTCTCAGAGGTGAAGGCAACGCCTGGCTCCACGTATCTCCAGGTGCCTACGATATCGTTAGCCGACAACTTGTTAAGGCCAATCACATCGAGCAGCACATTGGTGATAGTGCTGCCACTGGTGGCAGAACCAAACACAGCACCGAGGATGTTTCCAAGAGCATTGTCCTGACTAGTGCCCGTTCCGGTTCCCAAACCCATGCATCCGCTAAGCATAAATGCAAAAGATGCTACAAAAAGAGTAATTTTCTTCATTGTTTTGATAATTTATGTTTGATTGTTTGTTGTTCTGACTATCAATTGTTTTGATGAATGTTTTCCAGCAAGGTTTAAAGAACCTTCTGATTGTCCGTTGCAAAATTAGCGAAAACAAATCAAACGAGAAAGTTTTTTCAACGAAAACTTGTTTTATTCCTATGAATCTTGCTTTCTTTCTTCATCACAAACTCCTTAAGAACCTTGCTTTGTCTCCTCATCGTAGAAACGGTCGAACTGTTTTCGCAGAAGCTCCGCATTGCTGATGATGGCACGAATCTCGTTGAGCTTTTCGGCATTCGGCGAATTGGGAATCCACAGGCGTATGTAACCTTGTTCGGAGTATTTGGCCTTCATGTGTTCCACGAAGCGTTGCCAATGCTGCTCTTTGTCGAATTGTGGATAGTTCGACAGACCGAATTGCACGGTGCGCCTGAACACATTGTCGGGATTCAGGTCGCGGTCGGCTTCGGCCACAATCTTCCCATAGATAGAGCGGGGCGTGTGGCTGGCTGAGGCGCGGTGGTCTTCAACGGCCTCTTTCATGATTCGCAGCTGTTCGGCAGAGAACCATTTCTTCAACCGGGCATCGGCAGAGAGTATCTTCCCGCTGGTGATATGATGAATGGCGCGAGGACCCGAAAGTCCCAGATCGTGGTAGGCGGCAATGGCATAAGCCATGTTCAGGTCTGCTCCCATCCGCCGGGCAATGTCGAGCGACCGCCTGATGACGCTGGTGACGTGGGGAAGCGCATGTGCACGGTCGAAGTCGTTGTATCGTGGGAGAATGTTCTTTTCGACAAACTCCATCAAATCAAGGCTTACGTTGTTTTCAATCATGAGAAAATCACTTTTGCATAGATTTTATTTGCAAATATACAACTATTTTGTTACTTTTGCAAGCAATTTCAATGAAAATCGATGAAAGAAGACGATATAGAAACAGGTTCATGGAAAGCATGGGTGCTGGCGGCGAGGCCTAAGACGCTGACAGGGGCTGCGGTGCCCGTAATGATTGGTTTGTCGCTTGCCTGGCATCAGATGCCGACGGCTCTCTCTGCCCACGTGGGAACTCATGTGCTTGTGTCGGTGCTTTGCCTGCTCTTTGCTTTCATCATGCAGATAGACGCAAACTTCATCAACGATTATTTCGACTTCATGAAAGGCAACGACGACGAGACGCGTCTGGGGCCTAAGCGTGCATGCGCCATGGGGTGGATTCACGCCCATCAGATGCGCAAGGCCATCCTGCTCGTCACCGTTCTGGCCTGTCTGGTGGGACTTCCGCTGGTGTTCTTCGGAGGGTGGTCGATGGTGCTCGTCGGTCTCTTGTGCGTTTTGTTCTGCTTCCTCTATACGACTCATCTGAGCTATCTCGGATTGGGCGACGTGCTCGTATTGCTCTTCTTTGGCGTAGTGCCCGTTTGCATACCTTATTATATTATCAGGGGCGACGTCAGCTTCACGGTTGTGATGGCGTCTGTTGCATGCGGATTGGTCATCGACACTCTGCTCATGATTAACAACTACCGAGACATCGACAACGACACGCGAGCTGGCAAGCGCACGCTTTGTGTGAGGGTGGGGAAGAGCCGTAGCCGACTCATCTACCTGCTGCTCGGAATCGTGGCCTGCGCCATCGGAGTGGTCTTCCTGGCCAATGGCTACCTGTGGGCATTTGTGCTACCGTTCGTCTATCTGGCTATACACGTCCGCACCTATTTCCACATGGTTGAAATCGACCACGGGCGCGAGCTGAACATCATTCTTGGCGAGACCGCACGCAACATGTTCATCTATGGACTGTTGGTGAGCATTGGCATCTTAATATCTTGATAAACAATAAAATACATAATAAAATGAGAAAAAGAACTGCAGAATGGTTTGAAACCAAAATCAAGTATGAAAAGACTATGGAAGACGGTCAGCAGAAGAAGGTGACCGAAGCCTATGTGGTGGACGCACTGAGCTTTACCGAAGCTGAGCGCCGCATCACCGAGGAGATGTCGTCGTACATCAGTGGTGCCTTCGACGTGACCGACCTGAAGAAAGCTTCCTACAAAGAGATATTCTTCAGCGACTCTGAGTCGGCCGACAGATGGTACAAGACGAAGCTACAGTTCATCACCATCGACGAGAAGACCGAAAAGGAGAAGCGCTCAAACGTCTACTATCTGGTGCAGGCTGGCACGCTCCCCGAGGCCGTGAACAACATCGGTCAGGTGATGTCGGGAACCATGATCGACTACGTGATTGCTTCGATTGCCGAGACGCAGCTGATGGACGTCTTCGAATACCAGATAAAGAAGAAGGAGGAGCGCGACGACCGTCCGGAATACGAGGAGGCAGCTCCTGTCGAGGAATAAGAAACATCCATAAACTCAGCGCTATGTACGACGTAAAAGGGAATCTCAGACACGTGTTGGCCGATTTGCCGGACGACGTTCAGCTGGTGGCCATCAGCAAGTATCATCCCAAGGAATTCATCCAGCAGGCCTACGATGAAGGGCAGCGGGTGTTCGGGGAGAGTCACGAACAGGAACTGCGCCAGAAGCAGGCCGACTTGCCCGGTGACATTCAGTGGCACTTCATTGGCCACCTGCAAACCAACAAGGTGAAGTACATTGCGCCCTATATCGCCATGATTGAGACGGTGGACTCGCTGAAGCTGTTGCGCGAAATCGACAAGCAGGCGAAGAAGAACGACAGGGTGATCAACGTGCTGCTGGAGTTGCACATAGCCGAGGAAGAGACCAAATATGGACTTACGCTCGATGCTTGTAGGCAGCTGCTCGATGAAGGCGAATGGAAATCGCTCAGTAACGTGAAGATATGCGGCCTGATGATGATGGCTTCGTTTGTCGAGGACGAATCGCAGATACGGAAGGAGATGATGCTCGCATCCGACTTCTTCGATGAAGTCAAGCAGAAACACTTCTCTGCCGACGATGCATTCTGTGAGCGTTCCTGGGGAATGAGCCACGACTATCGCATTGCTGTCGAGTGCAATTCCACGATGGTCCGCATCGGTACGACCATCTTTGGTCCTCGCGTTTACTAGGCGCTTTTCTCGCCCCAGGAAGGCAGATGCGTCTATCTCCAGAAGTTGAAAATGCCCTTCTTCTTTGGCTTTTCCTCTACGTAGTAGTCGTCGATGTCGGCCAGAGTTTTTTCGGCTTCTTCAGTCTTCGCATTCTTGGAGACTTTTGCATAGGCCTTCTCGAATCCCTTCATTGCCCACGAAAGACCGGTGTTTCCAATCTGTTGCGGAACCTCGGCCAGGAGTCTAGGCACTTGTCCCAGAGCCTTCATCTTCGACTTCAGCTTCACCGTTCTGCCCTTTGCTCCCTTCAGTTCCTTCGAGCCTTTCTGCAGATAGCACTTGGTGATGTAGCCAATGGCAATGGTCATGACGGCATTTGCCAAACCGTCGGCAAGAGGCGCCAGCGGAATGCCCGGCAGATTCAGGCTCTTCACATACTGAGTGAGGTCGACGCACGAGGCATCAACGTCGGGAATCTCCACATCGCTGACGTCAATGTCGGCAGCCGAATCGGTCAGACCGTCCACCACATCGTCGACATATTCGGAAGCACCTTGGAAGAAATAGCTGAAGAAAGCCGAACTGATGACGTAGTAGTACATCCTGATCAGCTGCAACTTGTTGGGGCGGAAGCCCGAAGCCCGCACAATGTCGGACACCATGCGGTAGTTAAGTCCCAGCGTGGCCAGCGTGTCAATGCGGCTGCTCGACGATACGGAGGTGATAATGAAGACCTTCGAACCGTAGGTGAGAATGTGCTTGTCGACCATGCGGTATCTCTGCTTCAGCTCGGCAGAAAGGAATCGCTTCAGGTCTTCAATGTCGTTGCTGCTCACTACCTTCGCCAAGTCGCTACGCATCTCTTGCTGATGGCTTTCGCGTTTCGTCGCGGGAAGATAGTAGCAGTTGTCGCACAAACGCTCGGCAAACGTCGTCAGCTTCTTCTGGTAGACATCGTCGGCAACGCCAGCCTTCTTGTCTTCTACTGACAGCACCGGGAACTCGGGAGCGTTGTGGATTCTCATCATCGGCTGAAGAATGGCCACGTAGACGAGATAGACGAACACGCCCAGCAGAAGCACGTAGAAAGCGTATTCCAGATACGGCGAACCCAAGGCGGTCGTCATCTTCTCGCCAATGGTGATGATGTTTCCCAAGATCACGATGACAGAGATGAGCGCAAACAGAACAACAATCAATATCAGCGTCTTCTTCATATTCTTATTGACTGATTTAAAATGGTAACGTTTAGTCGGAGTATTCAGAAACCTACTTTATTCGTGAGTGCATCACGTTCGAGGGAGGTCTGCCGGCATTATACTCATCGCGCATGAAATCCATGTAGGGCTTCACGTGAGAGAAAAACTGCTTGTAGCCGCGACAGAGGTAGTTGAGCGAGGGTTCGCCATCGGCAGTCTTGACGAATCGGTTCTTCGGACATTCCCCATGACAAGCGAAGAGGAACCGACACTGACGGCAGACGTGGGGCAGACGTTCGCGCTTGATTCGGCTGAATGCCTGCTGCTTAGGACCATAGAGCATCTCCACGAGCGACAATGTGTGAATGTTGCCCAACCGATACTGAGGGAACACGAAATGGTCGCAGCTGTAGACGTCGCCATTGAACTCCATCACGGCCGCATGACCGCAATTCTCGCCCATCGAGCAGACGCCGGGCCTCACGCCGCACCAGTTGGCAAGCGTCGCATCGAACAGCTGAATGAAGTATTCGCCCACGTCTTCCTTCACCCATTCGTCGAACAACCGGCAGAGAAACAAGCCCCATTGTTCGGGCAGAACCGAGAAATCCGTTACTTCGCCTTCTTCCTCGGGCGCCAGCAAACGTTGGGCATTCTTACGCTCCACAACGGGCGTGAACTGAATGTAATGAGCGCCAATCTGCTTGAAGAAACGGTAGAACTCTTCGGGATGGTCGGCATTCAGACGATTCACCACAGCCATCGCGTTGAAGTCTACGTCGTACTTCTTCAGCTTCTCAATGGCTTGCATCACCCTTTCCCACGTAGGCTTTCCGCCCATGTTCCGTCGGTAAGCATCGTGCCAAGCCTGAGGTCCGTCGATGGAGATTCCCACGAGCCAGTTGTGCTTCTTGAAGAAGCGGCACCAGTCGTCGTCAATCAGTGTTCCGTTGGTCTGAATCACATTGTCTATGTGTCGCCCACTAGCATATTTCCGCTGGAGTTCGAGCGCCCGCTCGTAAAAGGAAACAGGGCGCAGAAGGGGTTCTCCACCGTGCCACACGAAAAGCACCTCACGCGTTGTCTGCGCCTGAATGTACTCGCGAGTGAAACGCTCCAGCAACTCGTCGTCCATCTCTGCCGCCTTAGCTTGGTCGGGATAATATTGCTCCTTCTCCAGATAGTAGCAGTAGTGGCAAGCGAGATTGCATCGAGGTCCCGCAGGTTTCAGCATCACATAGAGCTGACGAGCGAAGGGAGAAGCCGTATTGCCGTTCATCATTACTTTTTTGAGAACTCTTCGGAGACTATCATTTCATTTTTAGAGAACTCTTCGAAGACTATCTTTTCACTTTTTAGAGAACTCTTCGAAGTCAATCATTTCACTTCTGAGAACTCTTCCCCAGGCAGAGGCCAGCAGGGTGAGGGGACGTGTGCGGCCTTCATCGCCTCGTCGAACTCCTTCACCAGTTCAGGGTATTGGTCGGCGAGATTATGTTGTTCCGACGGGTCTTCCTCCAGATTATAGAGCTCTAGCGGCGCCCCTTTCTTGATGGTTACGCATTTCCATTTCCCCTTTCGGGCGGCCCGCTGCTTTCCAGTGAACTCCCAATAGAGCAGTCGGTCGTTGGTTTCCACCTTTTGCCCGTAGAAGAGCGGCAGAATGTTCATCCCACTATAGCCTTGTGGCAAAGCCTTCTCAGAGCCCGTGAGGGCAGCTAGCGTGGGCATAAAGTCGGGGAAGTAGACGGTGTTCTGCAATCGTTGAACGGGCACTCGCCCAGGTTGATTCACGATGAGCGGCACCCGAATGCCCCCTTCGTAGAGCTGTCCCTTGCGCCCTCTGAAGCCCGCATTGCAATTCAGCAATTCAAGTGGCGCCTGAACGGCGGCTCCGTTGTCGCTGGCGAAGATGATGAGCGTGTTCTTGCGCAGATGCAGACGGTCGAGTTCTTTGAGCAATCGGCCGATGGCTTTGTCCATGTGGGTGATGAGGGCCGCGTAGCGCTTGGTGTTGCTGTCCCATTGTGTCTGGTCGTCGTACCACGAAGTGTCGTCAATATTATAAGGCTCGTGAGGAGCGTCGTAAGCCAGATAGAGGAAGAACGGATTCTTCCGGTTGCGCTTGATGAACTTGATGGCGTCGTCGGTAGAGAGATCAGTGTTGTGAATCACATGCTGGTCGTGCTCGTTGGCGGTGATGTTGATGAGCGAGTCGCCATGAAACCTCCAGTAGGGATAGTAGTAGGGGTCGTTGCTGTAGACGGTGGAGATGAGCCATCCGTAGAACTCGTCGAAGCCCCGGTGGTTGGGCGCTGCCCCTGGGTCGTAGCCGTCGAGGTGCCATTTGTTCACCAGACAAGTGCGATAGCCAGCCGTCCCGACGACCGTAGCAATGGTGGTGTCTTCGGGCATCAGGTTTGTCCGTCTGACGATGGTAGTGTCGCCTTGCGGTGTAATCTTCAATCCGGTGATTCCATTGGCAGTGCACATATTGTCGCGGATTCGCCCTTTACCACTGTGCATTCCCGTCATCAATGCGCATCGTGAAGGCGATGAGATTCCGCTTCCAGCGTAGCATTGGTCGAATCGGGTTCCCGTGGCTGCCAGTTGGTCGATGTTGGGTGTTTTCACGAACTTCGAACCGTAGCACGAGAGGTCGCCATAGCCCATGTCGTCGGCCAAGATGAAGATGATGTTCGGCCTTTCGGGCGTTGGCTTGTTCTTTTTGGCCTCTGCCTCGTTCACGGCTAGGGCCAGTGTGCCGATGGCCAGTACGGGCAGTTTCAGATAGTTATTTTTCATTTTTCGGGGCTTTGTTGCGTGAAGGATGGGGTTTGATGGGGGTTGATGGGATTTGATGGGAAATTGTGGGAGGGAAGTCGTAGGAGGGGCTTCCAGCTACTCATACATCTGATAGAAACCGCCCATACCTATCTGCCTGAGTTTCGGGCCTTCCTGACGCATCAGGTAGAAATTGGTCGTCTCGTCGGTGCTCATGTGGAAGACGTAGATGTCGAGGCCTTTATCGCCCTTCACCACAGCTAGCGTGTGGGGCTCCATGTATTCGTCGGGGTCGTAGCTCGACCAGTAGACGCGGCCTTCTTCGGGCACCACCTCGCACGTGTCTGTCCAGATGCTCACGTCGTTACCTTTCGCCAGCACCCATGCGGCAATGCCGTACTTCTCGTTGGGCTTGGTGCGCATCACTCCGAACTTGTATTCGTCCTCTCCAAAGATGGTGGCAACACGGTTTCTCTCCACCTTCGCGCCCAGCATTTTCTCGACGGCCGCAATCACTTCGGCGGGGAACTGAGGCTCTTCGGGGTCTTCGGTGATGGTGTCTCTAAACTTCATCACACTGCGGTTTTGCAGATATTCGGCTGGTACGAGTATTCCCTCTTTGTATTCCTGCGGAATGATTTCGCCTTCAGCGGTCATGTCGCCGTGGGTTTGCATATAGCGTTCAACGGCTTTCGCGTCGGCAAAACTGAAGAGCTGACCCTTCATCTCGTCCTTGGACTTGTAGATGTATTGATTCAGGTAGCTGTTGTCGTGCTCGAGCTGCTTGTTCTTCTCCTCTTTGTAGCTGACGTCGAACACTGCATCGCCGAGAATGAACTTGGTGTATTTCTCTGGCGACTGCTTCAGCACCCGTCCGCCATTGGTGATGTCGCCTTCGTTGAACGGAGCGAACAGCGGCATTCCGTTGATGTGCTCAGCCATCACCGCAGGCACCTCGTCGCCTTCTTCCTGAACAACTTCCTCGGCCACAGGTTTGCTGACTTCTGTCTGTTTCTCGGCTTTTGATTCCGACTTGCCATTGCAGGCACAGATACAGGTCATCACTACGGCAATCAAAGCAATTCTCTTCTTCATAATTATTTTTGTTTCAATTGGTTACACACGATTTGTGAGAGAAATTCATCAATGATTATCTCGTTCCCCTTTCATCAAAGTTTCGTTCCCCTTTTCATCACAGTTTCGCCCCCCTTTTCATCACAGTTTCGCCCCCTTTATTCCTGCTGACAATCGTTTTCCTTTCCGTTTTCGCCCCCTTTTTCACCCCTCAGATTGTCCTGTCTTTTGCTTTCCCAGCACACATGCAAAGGTACGAAAAAAAATTCATTCCACCAAATATTTTCAGGTTTCCAGAGACGTTTTTTTATGGAAAAATGAACTTTGATGAGCAGACAACCGGAACCGCTGACACTGTATGTACTAATTGCGCCGCTTTTCGTGATGTAAATTGGCGCTTTTCGTGATGAAAAGCGGCAGTTTTCGATGGTTTGCCGATAAGAATGATGTTGACTGGGGTGGGGGTGGAGATACCATTTTTCGGTTTTTTTCGTTAATGCGTTGACGCTTGTCATGTATGCGTATAGTCTGAGGTGAAGTTTTCGTCATTCTGAACCCGTATATCTGTCTTTTTAGAACCTTGATCTTGTTGTTGATGTCCTCAATGCGTTCAATCGTGCTCGCCGAGGTGTACACGGTCAACGTTCTTCGGAAAGGTGGCAACCTCTCCAGTGAAAGCAGTCAACTGTACTAGACGTGTGCGTCAACCCAATCCGTACGGTTAGGCAAAATGTCTGACTAAAACCCGAACAGTTGAACAGTTGAACAGTTGAACAGTTACCTTTTGTTTGTGTGCAAATACTTTTATTATTATATATATATATAATAATAAACCTTTATTGTAGTTTGTACACACACTACTGTTCAACTGTTCGTTCGTTCGGTCAACAGGTTAAAAAAAGATGTTTAATGCTAGTGTTTTGTGCAGTTAGTAATTCTTAACAACTTTTTACTAGTTTGGCCTATCTGAAAATTTGGTAAGCACATTAAATCTTCGTAACTTTGCATGTGAAAGGAGATGGCCCCCATGTATAAACTACTGTTGATAATTTTAACGACCATGATGATGAATTCTTGCGATGGACACAAAGCTCCCATCCAGCCTCCGGTGGTGAGGCCGGCAACGCAGGCAGGCAGGTTCTACGAGAGCGATGCGCTGCGCCTGAGCGAAGAGGTGGACAGTCTGCTAGCCCTACACGCCAAGAGCGACACCACCAACCATGTAGCCGCAATCATCGTCCCCCATGCAGGCTACTATTTCTCGGGCAACGTGGCTGCCTCAGCCTATGCAAGGCTCAATCCGCAGCACCCCTACAAGCGCATCTTCATGCTCGGACCCAGTCACCACGAATGGCTCAACGGAGCCTCGGTGGACAGTGAAACCGACTACTACGCCACTCCCCTTGGCGATGTAGAGGTAGACCGACAGACGGCTCAGCGACTGATAGAAGCTGACAGCGTGTTTGCTTTCCGTGAGGAAGCCCACAACCGCGAGCACTGTCTGGAGGTGCAGCTCCCCTTCCTGCAGAGACGATTCGCAAATGCGGAGGCAGGCGTGCCGCCCATCGTGCCGATCATCATCTCCACCAACGACTACGATAAGCTGAAGCGTATGGCCCGCGTGCTGAAGCCTTATCTGAACGACGAGAACCTGTTCATCATCAGCAGCGACTTTTCTCACTATCCGTCGTACAGGGATGCTTGCGAGATAGATGCCCGGACGGGTGAGGCAGTGGCCAGCGGCGACCCCGAGAAGTTCATTGCCACCATCGAGGCCAATGCGCGTAGCGGCAAGCGAAACCTGGCGACGAGCGCCTGCGGAGAGTTCCCCATCATCACGCTGCTGCTGATGCTCGATAAGGGTTACGATGTTCGTCACATAATGTACCAGAATTCGGGCGACGCAGACGACTCCGACCACAGCCGCGTAGTTGGCTACCACGCCTTCGAAGTGGTGAGAAAACAGTCTGCCGAGGAAGCGTTCAAACTCTCTGAAACCGACCGCCAGAAGCTGAAGGAAATCGCTCTGAGCAGCATCAGCAAAGCCCTTGAAGGGAAGATTGACACCCCCGACGTCAAGGTGCTTGCCAAGACCCATCCGACGCTGGCGAAGAGGTGCGGAGCCTTCGTCTCGCTCCACAAGCATGGTCAGCTGCGCGGGTGCATAGGTCACTTCGGCGAGGACTATCCACTCTGCGAGATCGTGGCTGAGATGGCACGCTCGGCAGCCTTCGAAGACCCGCGGTTCATGCCTCTGCGCAAGACTGAGCTCGACGATGTGGACATTGAAATCTCCGTTCTCACGCCCATGCGCCGCATCAAGAGTCTTGACGAGTTCCAGCTGCACCGTCACGGAATATACATCCGCAAAGGGATGAACAGCGGAACCTATCTGCCGCAGGTGGCCGACGAGGTGAACTGGTCGAAAGAGGAGTTCGTGAGCCATTGTTCGCGCGACAAGGCCGGTCTCGGTTGGGATGGCTGGCGCGATGCGGAGCTCTACGTCTACGAAGCAATTGTTTTCTGATGGAGAAACACGAGTGCAATTACTACACGAAGCTCGACGATGGGGTGGTGGAGTGTAGGCTTTGTCCGCACCACTGCCACATTCACGAGGGCAGGACGGGCATCTGCCGCAGCCGTCGGAACGAAGGTGGCCGACTGCTGAACGAGGTCTACGCCAAGCCTTGTGCGCTGGCTATCGACCCAGTGGAGAAGAAGCCGCTCTATCATTTCCACCCCGGAACCAAGTGCCTCTCGCTGTCTTGCACGGGTTGCAATTTCCATTGTCTGAACTGTCAGAACCACGACATTTCGCAGGCACGGCCCACTCAGGTGAACCACTATTCGCTCACGCCACAGGAGCTCGTCGACCTCTGCATAGAGCATCATTGTCCGGGCATTGCCTATACCTACACCGAACCGCTCACCTACATTGAATATGTCATTGACTGTGCTCGTCTGGCCCACGAAAAGGGGTTGTGGAACATCCTTGTCAGTGCTGGCTACGTCTGCCGAGAACCCCTAGCCGACCTGCTGCCTTACCTCGATGCGGCCAACATAGACCTCAAGTCGTTCAGCGACGACATCTACCAGCGTGTCAGTGGCGGACGTCTCTCCACCGTGCTCGACACCATCCTTGCAATGAGAGATGCAGGAGTCTGGTTGGAACTCACCAACCTCATCATTCCCACCATCAACGACGATATGGCCATGATCAGGCAGATGTGCCGATGGATTGTCTCTGAGCAACTAGCCGACGCACCGCTTCACTTCAGTCGGTTCTTCCCCCAATATCGCTTGAAGCATCTGCCTCCCACACCCGTAGCCACGCTTCGCGAGGCCCGGCAGATTGCGTTCGAGGAAGGAGTGAAGCATGTTTATCTCGGGAATGTGTGAATAATCCTACGCCCAAATTTTCCCAAAACATTTGTTCAGTCCATATATTTTTCGTAAATTTGCACCATCTAAAGAGCAATGCTGAGAAATCATCAAAACACATATACCTTCATGAGAAAACATCTCCTCACATTCGCCTTGATGGTCGCAGTGGCCACAGGCAGCATGGCCAAGGGAAGCCTTCAGCAAGGCGCCAACGGCTATCCCATCACACAGGTTCCGTTCACCTCGGTGAAGATAACGTCAAACTCTTTCTGGGGACAACGCCTGCAGGCCGCCCGGGAGGTCACCATTCCGCTGGCTTTCAGCAAGTGCGAGAGTGAGGGCCGCTACAAGAACTTCGTGCAGTGTCTGAACCCGAGTCCCGACTATCCGCCTAGTGGATTCTCGTTCGACGACACCGATGTCTACAAGACCATCGAGGGGGCCAGCTACATCCTGCAGACCTATCCCGACAAAAAGCTCAAGGCCTACATCGACTCTGTGCTGAACATCGTGGGAGCCGCTCAGGACCCCGACGGCTACCTCTACACGCCGCGCACGATGAACCCTTGGCACCCGCACAGTTGGGCTGGAGAAAAGCGCTGGGAGAAGGAGGAGGTGCTCAGTCATGAACTCTACAACCTTGGCCACATGGTCGACGCCGCCTGTGCTCACTATCAAGCCACCGGAAGCCGTAAGTTCCTCGACATTGCCTGTCGCTACGCCGATTGCGTGGTGCGCGAGGTTGGTCCCAACAATGGTCAAGCCTGCGTGGTGCCCGGTCACCAGATTGCCGAAATGGCTTTGGCTCGTCTCTATGTGCTGACGGGCGAAAAGAAATACCTCGACGAGGCAAAGTTCCTGCTCGACTATCGCGGAAAGACTACCATTCGCAACATCTATTCGCAGAGCCACAAACCCGTGGTGGAGCAAGACGAAGCTTGGGGCCACGCCGTGAGAGCCGGCTACATGTATGCAGGTATGGCCGATGTGGCTGCGCTGACGGGCGACTCTGCCTACATCCGAGCCATTGATGCCATCACCGAGAACATCATCAACCGTAAGTATTACATTACAGGTGGTGTGGGAGCACGTCACGATGGAGAAGCCTTCGGCGCCGACTACGAACTGCCCAATCTCACCGCTTACAACGAGACGTGTGCGGCCATCTCAATGGTTTATCTGTTCCAGCGCATGTTCCTCCTTCATGGCGACGCGAAGTACATCGACTGCCTGGAGCGCACGCTCTACAATGGCGTCATCAGTGGAATGTCGATGGACGGTGGACGTTTCTTCTATCCCAATCCGCTCGCATCCGACGGAAAGTATAAGTTCAATGCCGACGGCAACACCACTCGTCAGCCTTGGTTCGGTTGTGCCTGCTGCCCCAGCAACCTCTGCCGCTTCATTCCCTCATTGCCCGGATACGTTTACGCCGTACGCGACAATCGCCTCTATGTCAATCTGTTTGCCGGAAACACCGCCACCGTACAAGTGGGAGGCAAGGACGTGACGCTCGAACAGCAGACCAACTACCCATGGGAAGGCGACATCAACGTGAAGGTGCTGAAGAACAAGGCCAAGGCGTTCGACATGGCCATTCGCATCCCGGGATGGATGTGTGGGAAACCTGTTCCTGGAGACCTCTACCGCTACACGAATGCTCCAGCTGCCGACCAACTGGCTGTAAGCATCAATGGCGAGAAATTTGCCGTCAGCGAATCGAACATGCAGAACGGCTATCTCATCATCAACCGCACGTGGAAGAAAGGCGACGTAGTGAGCCTTCACTTCCCAATGGCTGTACGCACCGTTGAGGCCAGTGCCAAAGTGGCCGACGACCGCGGTCGCGTGGCTGTTGAGCGCGGACCAATTGTCTATTGCGCTGAATGGGCCGACAATCAGGGCGTGAATCCTCATCATGTGCTCATTGGCAACAAGCCTGCCTTCACCGTAACACCGCAGGTACAGATTGCCAACACCGAGACGCAGGGCGCTGCTCCGTTCACGGTGACCGCCATCGACGTGGCTGGTGCACAGGAAGTTTCGCTCAATGGCGACGGTCGTCTGCAGAGTCGTGACGTCAGCCTTCGTCTGATTCCCTATTACGCTTGGAATCATCGCGGAGCAGGCATCATGGACGTTTGGCTTGCACACACGCTCTCTGGTCTTGACGATTGATTTCGGGAATCTATCAATAGGTTCTCTTTATCCGTCACTTTTTAAAGTGCGTTTTTAATAAGCACTCTCCCCGTCACTCGTATTGAAATGGCGGGGAGAGTTTGGTTTTTCATAGTAAGACGTGTTTTCAGAAGCTGTATTTTAGTTTCATCCACACTTCCGAGTTCTCGTCGTAGACGGTGAACATTCCCTTGTCAGCATGGAAGAAGTCGTAGCCAATCAGCGCGTGAAGCTGATCGTTCAGCGCGTAGTCGGCACTTAGACGATTGTAGACGCCTCCATTCGTCACGTCAATGTAAGCGAATGTCTGCAGGGCAAGCGCGTTGTGAAGTAGCTGCTTGGACACGCGGAGCGTAGAGAGCGCGGTGTTTCGGTGATTTCCCGAAGCCACATACTTATGAGCATATTGGGCAGAAATGGTCCAGTCGTTGCCAGGATACCAATCTACACCAACAAGCAGATTGCTGGAAGCTGCTCGGGGAACTTCGTGCGAAGCTAAAGTCGGTTGTGTTTCGTCGAGGTACTCCGCAAACTCACCTCTTACCACGAATTGTCCGAGAGGCAACGAGAGGTCGGCACCAAGCATTGTCATTCGTCGGTATTCGCCCACACCATTGCAGACGACAGGCATTTTGTTCCACGTGTGCAACACAGACAATGAAAGGTCAACGCCGCTCAGGAAGAATGAGAGACGTCCGCCGTATTCTATGTTGTAGAACTTGTGGCGGGGTTCGTCGCCAATGGGTATCTGACCAATCGACCAGGGGTTCTCAGCGTCGGTGGGAAGTTCGAAGAACGAACTCACGGGAATGGCAACCACCTCGAAGCTCCATTTCTCTCGCGAATAGCGTATTCTTACACCACCAACCGGAATGCGAATGTCGTCGTAGTCTTGCGCCAGGAACTCCGTATAGTCCATCGGCGAGACAATGTCTGTCAGACGAAGTCCGTCGGCCACACCCCACACGATGATTTGTCTGCCAGCATGCAAATCCCAATGCTCGTCGGAATAGTAGGCATAAGCCTCGCGCATCTGCAAGCCCGACCGGTCTTTCAGAATGGCATTATGCACCAAGTTTGCCGACACGAAGGCGCCAGCGTTCCCTTTCTCCAGCGTCACTTCACCACGCACCCGACTTCTTGAAGACATCCAGTCGTTGGGACTTTCAGTGCGAAGCGCATGATAGGTGTCGACAAATCCCTTCACACCGATGCGCAGGGAGTCGTCGTCTTGAGCAACAGAAGGGTGGGAGAGCAAGCACAGAAGTGCCGCGATGAATGCAAATCTCATAGGCCTTTCTCGAGTTTGGAAACCGTAAAGAGCGACTTGTCCACCTTGACATTGTACTTCGGGTTCTTGACCACGATGGTGGTGCTGTGTTGCGTCTGAACGTTTTTCATCACCATCTTGTGGATTGTCCAGAAGCCTTGCACCTTTCGTATGTCGTAGGTGGTGAGCACACGGTGGAGTTTGTTCAGTTTGTCGTAGTATTCTACGTAGGTTGCGGTCAGGCAATCTTTCCTTATCCACGACACCTTGCGGCTGTAGATCTCGTGCTTGTCGACAGGAACCGATTCTACTACCCAGCACTTGAAACCGTTCTTCGTCTCTTCGCGCAAAAGTTTGTGGCGGTCTTCGTCCACATGTCGCGAACCCATATCGTCGTAGGTGAAGTCGGTTCCCATGAAGTAGTCGGTCTTCGACGATGAGCCGCTGATGCGGCGCGTCTTCTTCATTGCAGGCAGATAGAGCCATTTCGCATCCTCTTTCCCAATCTTGTCGTAGTCCCAAGTGAGGAATCCCGTTCCTTTCACGTCGCCTGGATAGGTGAAGAACATCATCTTCTTCGTGTCTTTTCCTTCGTCCATCGCCCACGACGAGACCTTTCTCTGACGCGTGCTTCCGTTTTTCTTCGTCAGTGTTAGTTCCATTTCCGCATAGCGAGTGTCGCCATCTGGGCGGTTCTTCACTCTCTGCACAATCTCGCGACCCGTCAGTTGTTGAGCGCTTATTTCACAAATGCCCATCAGGCAGAGGACCATTAAAACAAATACTTTTCTCATGACCTATTGATTTTTTTATGTTTATAAATTCAGTTCTTATTGTTTATGTATTTAAATAGTTTTCTGTTCTTGACTAATCGTCTTGTTCTCTTTCCCAAACACTTTGCACTTGCTGACAAGAATAGGCGTCACCAAGAGGTCGGCAGCAAGAGCCGATAAGATACCAATGATGGCCATCAGTCCGAAGTTGATACACATGGTGCAATCCGAAGTGCAGAAGCTGGCGAATACGGCCGAAGTGATAATGGAAGTGATGACGATGGCCACTCCCACCACTCTGAAAGTTCTTCGAATGGCGCTTTTGTAATATTGCGTGCGATCGAACTCAAGTTTCGAATGGTTGATGAAGTGAATCGTATCGTCAACAGCCATTCCGAGCATCATTGGCAACAATGTTGCGGTCATCATGTCGAGGGGAATGCCCGCCCAACCCATGTAGCCGCCAACAAACACCGCAGGCATCATGTTGGGTACAAGACCAATCAACCCCACGCGAATGCTCTGGAAGGCAATCATCAATATCACACCAATAATGAGAATGGAGATGACGAACGAAAGCATCTGTCCTCTGACCAGGTATTGCATCATGGTGACAAACTGAGGAATATTACCTACGACGGTAATTTTCGCTTTGGGGAATAATTCCTGAGCCGCCTCCTGAATCTGAGCCATTTCGCGTTCCACCTGAGCAGAGTTGAAGTCGGAAATCTCCACCATCAGTCGCAAGCGCTTGTAGTCGTAATCCAACCAGTATTCCGACTCAGTGCCACCAGCATTCTCGTAGAGCAGAATCATCTGTGCTACTTCTTCCTCCGTGTTGGGAACGCGATAGAAATCCTCATCTCCGTTGTTCAACGTCTGGTTGAGGTCTTTCAAGATGTCGAGGATTGAGGTCGTGCGCTTCGTCAGCTTGTATTCGGCAACCTGTTGTTGCAATTTGTCAAGTTGCTTCAGGTTTAAGGGTTCTTTGGCTTCATCGTTTTCAGGCAACTCTACGATGAGGTCGTAAGAATATAGTGAACCAAGTTCCGAACGCCCAACGTCGACCACTTCTTTCACATAGGGGACCTTCGTGCCCATTGTCTGTTCAATGTCGAAAGCCGCCTCAATCTTCCAAAGTCCAAGACAAAGAAGCAAGCAGATTACCAAGAAGGAAAACCCAATCTTTCGAGGATTTCGCAACACTCGGTCGCAGAGATTGACCATTGCCTTTGTCCATCGAGTGTCGCTATCTTCCGTAAATCCTTCCATTGGACGAGTGTTTTTGCCGAACGAAAGTAATAGAGGAGTCACCACAAGAGATGTTATCAGCACAAAGAACACGCTCATCGAACTGATAATTCCCACACAATGCATCGGACGAATGGGGATAACCAAGAACGACAATAGTGAAACAAGCGTGGTGAAACCGCAGAAAAACACCGACCAGCCAATCTCTTTGATTGTCTCAACGATTGCTTTTTTGCGTTCGCCATGAATACGCATTCTCCCTTTGAAGTAGGAGAAAATGTGAATGTTGTAGGCAATAGCTACGGCAAACGACAGAATCGTCGGAATCATCAGAACTGTTGAATCTACATACATCTGCGTGAAACCAGCAATGCCGTAGGTGATGAACAATCCGCCAATGACCGATACAATCGGAGCAACGACACCCCTCCACGAACGAGTCATGAAGAACATCACCACAATGCAAATCAAAGCCGCAATCATCATCAGGCGCCCCATCTCCTTACCTATATATACCGTCTTGCAATGTGTTACGTAAGGCATTCCGGTTCCGCGAGGATTGAGTGAAGCGTATTCGGGTTTCTTGATGATGTGTTCCACCTCTTGACCAGTGATAATGTCGGGCGAAATGTTGCCTTGCTTTTTCCAAACACTGTCCTTTGGGAAAGCACGCAGCTTGATCATTATCCACGAAAGGTCGCCCTTTTCGGAAACGAGTTTCTTAGCTACATGCGGTTTGCTATAGGCTCTCGCCATGATACTGTCCATAGCCGCCGATCCGTCCACGGGAATTTCCTCGGGCACAATCTGCTCAATGGTCATTCCATCTTCGCTTCCCACCATAAATTCGATGTCTGTCAACGAGGTCACTTTGTCGACATACGACAAGCTGTCTAGAAGTTCGTTCGAGAGAGCCCGAAGTGTTGTTAGGTTCTCTTTCGTGAAATGATTGTCGCATTGCGTCAGCACACCCACGTAATAGTCGTTGCCGAAGTGCGATTTGAACTCCTCCGTCTTCACTAGCATTGGGTCGTCTTCGATGAAATAGTCGTCGTACGACGTTTCCTGAACCATTTGTTTCATGCCCACCACCGAGATGACAATCACCAGAGCGAACAATCCCAGCGCTAACCAGCGGACCTTCAAAAGTCTTTCGGCGTATTTACCGAAGATCTCATTAATTCTTTCAATTTTCATGCTACACTTAATTTATTTATCTGTTCAATAGTTCTCTCCAACCCGTATATTCAAAATGTATATAGTCTTCTATGGCCTTTTCTATTTCATTTGGCTTCAGTTTGTGCTTGATAATTTCGGCAATGAAACTGAACATCCACACCGTATGAACGTGATAAGTGAACGTTGAGTTGACGGTACTGAAGTTGGGGTATTTTGTTTTGAAATCGTCCATAAACGCTAACACCTGACGTGTACATTCGTCGGTGTAATCGTCGATAAAATTCTCTAGTGATGAACCTTGTGCCTTGAATAGGATTAGTTCCAATTCGTCGTGATGATTCCTGATAAGCTTCATGTATATTTCTACGTGTTCGCTCATCATCGCGTCGCTCTCACCGCTAGCATACTTCAAAAACTGCTCGTGATACTTCACGTTGTGATGCTCAGCAACCATTCTTTCCATTTCTACGATGAGGGGCATTACGATGCGTTTGAAAATCTCATCTTTGCTCTTGAAGTAGTTGTAGAGGTTGCTTACTCCCACATTTGCGCCCGAGGCAATATCACGTATTGACGTCTTGGCAAAGCCCTTCTTTACGAATATTCGCTTTGCAACGGCTAGAATCTCCTCGCGCGTATCTTCTTTCTTTATCTGCATAACGACCTTTCTTTATTTAAAAACACGACATTCAAAAACGAACAATATTCAATTCTGTTCACAAAAAAAAGAGGACCTACGCTTTCGTAAGCCCTCTTCGTTAATTCCGAAACAGTATTATATCTCAATAGTCGAATCATAAACATTTTGTTTTGCGAGTGCAAAAGTACAACGATTCCACAATCTTTGCAATACCCAAAACTGATGATTTCGCTAAATCACCATTTATGATGAGGTCGTGAGAACTTGAAGTGAATAGATACAAATCTAGGCCTTTTTCCTCGATTTCATCGGCTTCGAGAAGAAAGACCTAGATCTGATTTTTATTTGCTCGGCGATTTGAAAAAGATAAACTGCCGAAATTGACAACGAATATTGGCGCAATTGATGATGAATATTGGCGCAATTCGTTGACTAAACCGTCAGTTTCTCTTTCAAGAACTTTCCGGTAATGCTTTCTTTGCATGCGGCCACTTCTTCAGGAGTTCCAGCACATACCAGATTTCCTCCTTTATCTCCACCATCAGGACCAAGGTCGATGATGTGGTCGGCACATTTGATGACTTCCAAGTTGTGCTCAACGATGAGGATTGAATGTCCGCGCTCAATCAAAGAATCCATTGCCTGAAGAAGTTTCTTGATGTCGTGGAAATGCAAACCTGTGGTGGGTTCGTCGAAGATAAACAAGGTGGGTTCTTGACGTTCCTGGCCGATAAAGTAGGCCAACTTCACGCGTTGATTTTCACCGCCGGAAAGCGTTGATGAACTTTGTCCCAACTTGATGTAGCCAAGACCGACTTGTTCGAGTGGACGCAGACGGTCGGCAACTAGCTTCGCGGTTGTGTTCTTGGTTGCTTTTTTGCCCTTTTCATCGGCGTTTTCAACCTTCTCTCCGTCAAAGAACTCAATGGCTTCAGATACGGTCATGTTCAAAACATCGTCAATATTCTTGCCATTATATCGCACATCAAGAATATCGTGCTTGAACCGATGGCCGTGACAAGATTCGCATTCGAGCACCAAATCGGCCATAAATTGCATCTCTACGGTAATCACACCAGCACCCTTACACTCGTCGCAACGGCCACCATCGGTGTTGAACGAGAAATATTGAGCGGAGAATCCCATCTGCTTGGCAAGCGGTTGTTCGGAAAACAGTTGTCTGACGGCATCATAGGCTTTCACGTAGGTAGCAGGATTCGAGCGCGTGCTCTTGCCAATGGGGTTCTGGTCGACCATTTCTACGTGCTTGATCTTTTGCCAATCGCCTTCGAGTGCAATGTACTCACCAGGTAGTTCGGCCACTTCGTCAAGATGGCGTTTCAGGGCGGGGTAGAGTATTCCCTTGACAAGCGACGACTTTCCCGAACCACTCACACCAGTCACAACGGTCATCACATTGAGTGGGAACGACACGTCAATTCCCCTCAAATTGTTCATTCGGCAACCCCTCAGCTTGATGGAGAGGTTCCAAGGACGACGTGACGAAGGTATCTCAATGGTGTCCTTACCCGTTAAATAATTATAGGTGTGAGACCTCGATGCGAGCGATTCGTCGGGGAGTTTGTCAGGAGAGATGTTGGGAGAACCTTGATAAACGATTTCACCACCAAGTCGTCCGGCGCCAGGACCAACATCGATGAGCATGTCGGCCGACCTGATGATGTCTTCATCGTGTTCAACCACCATCACCGTATTGCCCAAACCCTGTAATTTCTTCAATACGTTGATCAGTCGGTGTGTGTCTCGCGAGTGAAGGCCAATGCTGGGCTCATCGAGAATGTAGAGCGAACCAACGAGGCTACTTCCCAATGAAGTGGCCAGATTTATGCGTTGGCTCTCACCGCCAGAAAGGGTGTTTGACGGACGGTTTAACGTCAGGTATCCAAGTCCCACATCTACAAGGAATTGCAAACGGCTCTGTATCTCCGAGAGAAGTCGCTTTGACACCTCTTTGTCGTGGTCGTCTAACTGGATATTGTTAAACCAATCCTTCAGTTGTGAGATGGGCATTTCAACGAGATTCGTAATGCTCATGCCATTTATCTTAACATTGTTGGCTTCGGGTTTCAACCTTGTGCCGTGACATTTCGGACAGATGGTCTTTCCACGATAACGGCTCATCATGACGCGATATTGAATCTTATACTGGTTCTCCTTTACCATCTGGAAGAACGCATCGATGCTCGCCTGCTCGTGCAAGTCTTTTGAGTCGGAAGGCAACCCGTGCCAAAGCCAGTCTTTTTCCTTGCGCGTTAATTTATAATAAGGTGTAAAGATGGGGAAATCGTCTTTCGTCGCCCTACGGCAAAATTCATCTTGCCAGATCTTCATCTTCTCACCGTGCCAACATTGAACGCAACCTTCGTAGACACTTAGTGAGGAGTCGGGAATCACCAGCTTCTCATCAATGCCAATTACGCGGCCGAAACCCTCGCATTCGGGGCAGGCTCCGAGAGGCGAATTGAACGAGAACATGTTGTCGTTGGGCTCTTCGAAGGTGATTCCATCGGCTTCATACCTTGTTGAAAAGTCGTAGCTGATGTTGCTCGGGAGAAACATCAGTCGGCAAACGCCATCGCCCTCGTAAAAGGCTGTTTCGCTTGAATCCATCAAGCGGGAGACAAATTCCTTGGAGTCGTCTGTCTGAAGACGGTCAATCAATAGCCAAATCAGGGTCTCATTCGTGTTCAAGATGGCTTTGGAAGCTTGATCTAAGAGTTGATTGTCTTCGATGAAATCGTCGATTCTGGTGAATTCTCCTTTGTAGAAAAGCCTCGAATATCCTTGCTGAATATCCATCTCAAGTTGACGCTTCAAAGTACGGTTCTCACCAACATGAAGGGGCGATAAAACGGCAAACTTGGTGCCTTTTCCGTATTGTTGCGTGCATTTGAGAATGTCTTCGGTCGTGTGTTTCTTTACTTCTTGTCCGCTGATGGGCGAAAAAGTCTTTCCGATGCGAGCATATAGGAGTCTCAGGTACTCATAAATCTCCGTAGATGTTCCCACCGTACTTCTCGGATTGCGCGCAATCGTCTTCTGCTCAACGGCTATTGCTGGGGGGAGTCCCTTGATGAAATCGCATTCAGGCTTGTTCATTCGGCCAAGAAACTGGCGTGCATAGCTCGAAAGCGATTCCACATAGCGACGCTGACCTTCGGCATAAAGCGTATCGAAGGCAAGCGACGACTTGCCAGAACCTGAAAGGCCTGCAACAACAATGAATTTGTTTCTGGGTATTTCTAGTGAAACATTCTTCAAGTTGTTTACGCGCGCATTCTTTATTATTATATGCTCATTCATATATTCGGGTGTTTCGGTTTCAATTTGGCAAAGTTACAAATTTATTCTCGAATTCTAAATGGTTGGATGATTATTTTTTCATATTTATTGCTTTAATGCTTTTCTCCTCGCTTTTTCTTTGTATAAAAAACTTTAAAATGTCTGTTAATTATTCGATGTTTTTAAATAATAATTGTATATTTGTATCGTTTTTCTGGACATAACCTTAATGTAACGATGGAGAAAAAGAAAATGACTCAAAAAAAGGAGGGAAAGGTAAGGAGCAAAAACCTTATGAAGCCGCAAGTGATGGAAGAGATTAAGCAGAGGATTCTGGACATCGTCTCTACACAGAAAAAGTACAGAGACCATAGTTTTTCTGCCCAAAAGCTCGCAGAGATGTTAGGAACAAACACAAGATATGTTTCTATCGTCATCAACGTGGAGTTTGGCCAGAACTATACCTCGTTCATCAATAAGTTCCGAATAACGGAAGCGAAGAAAAGGCTTGCGGACCCTCGATATCGACAGATAAAGATCGAAGACATCAGTAAAATGGTGGGCTTTGCAAACCGTCAGTCGTTCTATGCTTCATTTACAAGGATTGTCGGAATGACTCCGCGCGAGTATAAAATGTCGTGTTTGAAAAAGAAATCATAATATAACTATCATAATGGCAGATGACATAAACTACGTAGAAGAACAGTTTGCGGACATACAGATTCTTAGATACCGTTTGAATGGATTCGAGAATTTAACGCTAAAACAGAAGAAACTCGTCTATTATTTGTCTGAAGCCACATTATGGGGGCGTGACATCACTTTCGACCAGTTTGGTAAATACAACCTTCGCATCCGAAAGATGCTAGAGGGAGTGTATGTTTACTTCAAGGGAAACCGGGAAAGTGCTGATTTCAAGGCGTTTGAGAATTATTTGAAACAAGTGTGGTTCTCAAATGGCATCTATCATCACTACGGCTATAAAAAGTTCACTCCAAGTTTTGGGAAAGACTTTCTTGAGCAGGCATTGAAAGATGTCCCTGTTCAGTTTTTGCCCATTTCATCGGATGAAACCCTAGATGATTTTTGCAACGAATTGTTCCCTGTGATTTTCTCGCCCGACGTATTACCCAAGCGTGTTAACAAAACGGCAGGCGACGATCTGGTGGCCACATCGGCTTGTAACTTCTATGAAGGCGTCACTCAGTCACAAGCTGAATCGTTCTATGCAAACATGAAGGCTTCGTATAACGACCCATCGCGCCCCTTGTCCTATGGTTTAAACTCTACACTCGTGTCTGAAGATGGGCAGTTGAAGGAGGTCGTTTGGAAAGAAGGAGGACGCTATGGAGAAGCCATTTCCAAAATCATTTACTATCTTGAAAAAGCCATTGAAGTGGCTGAGAATGACAATCAGAAAGAATACATCAAGTTGCTTGTAAAGTATTATCGCACAGGCGATTTAAGTGTATTTAATGAATATTGTATCGAATGGGTACAAGAACATGAAAGCGTTGTCGATTTCGTAAATGGATTCATTGAGGTTTACGGAGATCCCATCGGACTTAAAGGTTCATGGGAAGGTCTTGTTGAGTATAAAGATCTGGAGGCAACAAAGCGAACGCAACTGATTAGCGACAATGCACAATGGTTTGAGGACCATTCGCCCGTAGATTCCAAATTCAAGAAGAAAAAGGTGAAGGGTGTTACAGCTACGGTTATCTGTGCTGCTATGCTCGGTGGCGACGAGTATCCTTCAACGGCCATCGGTATTAATCTGCCCAATGCCGATTGGATAAGAGCAGAATATGGAAGTAAGAGCGTAACCATTGGGAACATCACGGAAGCTTACAAAAACGCTTCCAAGGGAAACGGCTTCTATGAAGAGTTCGTGATAGATCAGGAAACAAGGGAACTCATCGATAAATACAACCATCTATGCGATGAGTTACATACCGACCTTCATGAGTGTCTTGGTCATGGAAGTGGTCAGTTGTTGCCAGGTGTGAGCGTTGACGCCTTGAAAGCTTATGGCGACATTATAGAAGAGGCAAGGGCCGATCTCTTCGGTTTGTATTATATTGCTGATGAGAAACTCATCGAATTAGG
>JAILAI010000153.1 GCA_024681705.1 Prevotella sp. | reverse complement strand
TTCATCGACCCTTTCCCGCTTTATGGAAAACAATATACCCCAACAGTGGAATAAGTTCTACTTGAAAGACGTGTCGTTCGTCAACCTGATGACGCGCCGCATCTACAATGTGCTCATTGTGGCCAACCCCTACGATGCCTTCATGCTCGAGGACGACGGACGCGTGGACGAGAAAATCTTCAACGAATATACCGAGCTCGGCCTGCGCTATCCGCCCACATTCACACAGGTGAGTACCGTAGAGGAGGCCGAAGCCGTGCTTCGCGAGACCAGCATCGACCTGGTGATTTGTATGCCCGGTAATGCCGACAACGACGCCTTCGACGTGGCCCGTTCGGTCAAGCAACACGTGCCCGAGACGCCCTGCGTCGTGCTCACGCCCTTCAGTCACGGCATCACCCGCCGCATCGAGAACGAGGACATGAGCATCTTCGACTACGTGTTCTGCTGGTTGGGCAACACCAACCTCATCCTGAGTATCATCAAGCTCATCGAGGACAAGATGAACCTGGAGCACGACATCGAGGAGGCCGGTGTGCAGATGATCCTGCTGGTCGAAGACGGCATCCGTTTCTATTCGTCGGTGCTCCCCAATCTCTATAGCTACATCCTCGCCCAGAGTCAGCGTTTCGCCACCGAAGCCTTGAACCCTCACTCGGCCACGCTCCGCATGCGCGGACGTCCAAAAGTGGTGCTGGCCCGTACCTACGAAGAGGCTTGGGCACTCTACGAGAAATATCACGACAACACGCTTGGCGTGATTGCCGACTGCCGTTTCCCCATGCGGATGCTCGCGCCGTCGGATCCCCATACCTTCGTGCCCACCAAGGCCGAGAAAGACCCCGATGCCGGCTTCAAGTTGCTGAAGGCCATCCGTGAGTGCGACGAATACCTGCCGCTCATCATGCAGAGTGCCGAGAGCGCCAACCGCGAGAAAGCCGAGCAGATGGGCATCGGTATCAAGTATGTGGACAAGAACTCGAAGAAGATGAACATCGACCTGCGCAACATCCTGGCCGAGCATTTCGGTTTCGGCGATTTCATCTTCCGCGACCCGAAGACCCACGACGAAGTGCGTCGCGTAAGGAACCTGAAGGAGTTGCAAGACAATATCTTCACCATTCCCTACGACTCGATGCTTCACCACGTGTCGCGCAACCACATGAGCCGCTGGCTCTGCGCCCGCGCCATCTTCCCCGTGTCGGCATTCTTGAAGACCGTCACGTGGCATAAGTTGCAGGATGTCGACGCCCATCGCCGTATTATCTTCGACGCCATCGTGCAATATCGCCGCATGAAGAACATCGGTGTGGTGGCTCTGTTCGACCGCAACCGCTTCGACTCCTATAGCCATTTTGCCCGCATTGGTGACGGTTCGCTGGGCGGAAAAGGGCGTGGTCTGGCGTTTCTCGACAACGTTATCAAGCACCATTCCGAGTTCAACGAGCTGGAAGGCGTGAAGGTGAGCATTCCGAAGACGGTGGTTTTGTGTACCGATGTCTTCGACGAATTCATGGACTCCAACAATCTCTATCCCATCGCGCTCAGCGATGCGCCCGACGAAGAGATTCTGCGCCATTTCCTGCGCGCCCAGTTGCCCGACCGTTACATTGCCGACTTCTTCACCTTCTTCGAGGCTACGCGTTCGCCCATTGCCATCCGTAGCAGTTCGTTGCTCGAAGATAGTCACTATCAGCCCTTCGCCGGCATCTATTCCACCTACATGATTCCTTATCTGGACGACAAGTACCAGATGTTGCAGATGCTGGCCGCCGCCATCAAGAGCGTCTATGCCTCCGTCTACTATCGCGACTCGAAAGCCTATATGACCGCCACTTCCAACGTCATCGACCAGGAGAAAATGGCCGTCATCCTTCAGGAGGTCGTCGGCAAACGCTACGGCGACCGCTTCTATCCCAACATCAGCGGTGTGCTTCGCTCGCTCAACTACTACCCGCTGGAGGGCGAGACCGCCGAAGAAGGCGTTGCCAGTCTGGCATTGGGACTCGGAAAATACATCGTCGACGGCGGTCAGACGCTGCGTGTGAATCCTTATCATCCCGATAAGATTTTGCAGATGAGCGAGATGGACATTGCCCTGAAGGACACGCAGACGCGCTTCTATGCGCTCGATATGACCCATGTGGGCAACGACTTCCAGGTGGACGACGGGTTCAACATCAAGAACCTTCGCGTGCGTGAGGCCGACAAAGACGGCTCGTTGCGCTACATCTGTAGCACCTACGACCCGTCGGACCAGCTGATTCGCGATGGTTACTACGAGGGCGGCCGCAAGGTGATCTCACTCTGCGGAGTGCTCCAGCACGGGGTGTTCCCATTGCCCGAACTACTCCAGATGTCGATGCGCTACGGTGCTGAGGCCATGCGTCGTCCGGTGGAAATAGAGCTTGCGTGCAACATCAACGACGACCGTACGGGCGAGTTTTACCTCCTTCAGATACGTCCTATCGTCGACTCCAAGCAGGTGCTCGACGAGGACCTCAACAAGATTCCCGACGACGAGTGCCTTTTGCGGTCGCACAACTCGCTCGGTCATGGCATTAGTGACGATGTGACCGATGTGGTTTACGTGAAGGCCGGCGACGATTTCTCGGCCAAAGACAATCCCGCCATTGCCGAGCAGATTGAGAAAATCAACCGCAAGTTCCTCGACGAAGGGCGCGGCTATGTGCTCGTGGGACCCGGTCGATGGGGTAGTAGCGACTATTGGTTGGGCATCCCCGTGAAGTGGCCGCACATCTCTGCCGCCCGTGTCATCGTGGAGGCCGGACTGAAGAACTACCGTGTGGATCCCTCACAAGGCACCCATTTCTTCCAGAACCTGACGTCGTTCGGCGTGGGATACTTCACCGTGAACACCTATAACGACGACGGCATCTTCCAGAAAGAGCTGCTCGACCAGATGGAAGCCATCGAGGAGACCGAGTTCGTGCGTCACGTCCGCTTCGACCATCCATTGAAAATCATGATGGACGGCATGAAACAGGAGGGCGTTGTCTTATTGCCCGAAAAAGCATAAAAAGTAAATAAAACCTACAATTTCTCTTGATTTAAATCAAGAAATTGCGGGTTTTTGAAAAATATACCTTATTTATAATATTGGAAATCAAGTAAAATTCATAAATTTGCAACGTGTTTTTCATAGTATTAGATTTAAGGTTAACATTCGGAGTACAGCGGTACTCCATTTTTTTTGCCCAAAAGTGAAGTCCTCATATAATTTTCCGGCTTTTTTCGCGTTATAATTATAAAACCTACAACCATATGAAAAAGGCCTTTGTTTCACTTTGTTTGTTTTTCGTCTCGCTGATTGCTACGGCCCAGACATTCCATAATCCCATCATTCCCGGATTCCATCCAGACCCCTCTATTTGTCGAGTGGGCGACGATTTCTATCTGGTGAACTCATCGTTTCAGTATTTTCCGGGCGTGCCCATCTTCCATTCGCGCGACCTCATCCATTGGGAACAGATAGGCAATGTGCTCGATCGTGAGAGTCAGTTGCCGTTGAAGAACGCCACTTCGTGGCTTGGCATCTATGCTCCGACCATTCGTTATCACGACGGAGTCTTCTACATGATCACCACCAATGTGGGTAATGGAGGTAACTTCATGGTGACGGCGAAAGACCCGCATGGCCCTTGGAGCGAGCCCATATGGCTGAAACAGGATGGTATCGACCCTTCTCTTTGGTTTGAGAACGGGAAGTGCTACATGATGTCGAATCCCGACAACACCATCATGCTTTGCGAAATTAATCCGCAGACGGGCGAACAACTCACTGAGAGTCGTCCGTTGTGGCAGGGCACTGGCGGGCGCTATCCCGAGGGACCACACATCTACAAGAAAGACGGATGGTATTATTTGCTCATCAGTGAGGGCGGTACCGAGCTCGCACACCACCTGACCATCGCCCGTAGCCGCAATATCTATGGACCTTACGAGGCCAATCCGCAGAACCCCATCTTGACTAATTGCTCGAGGAAAGGGCAGGGCATGCAGGTTCAGGGCACCGGTCATGGCGACTTCGTACAGGCTAAAGACGGTTCCTGGTGGGTAGTCTTTTTGGCCTATCGCAACTACGGCGGCAGCTATCATCATCTCGGTCGGGAGACCTATCTGGCCCCCGTGAGCTGGCCAAAAGGGGAGTGGCCTGTGGTGAACAACAACGAACCCATCGATACGCTGATGACCGCACCGCTTCACATTGCCGATTCCAAGCAGATACAGAAGCGCGAAACCACCGTGCCGTCATTCGGTCCCGAATGGGTTTACATCCAGAATCCCAAACGTAAGGTGGAAATTCAGGAGGGCGTGGCATGGTGCGGTGTTAAGACCACCAACGTGCGCCTTTATGCTTCCAGTAGTTCGCTCACCCAGAATGAGCGTCCCGCCTTCTTTGGACGTCGTCAGGAGAGCGACAATTTTACGTTGGAGGCGAACGTCAATCCGTCGGCCAACCTTGTGAAAGGCGATGAGGCGGGCATCTCGGTCTATCAGATTAACGATGGGCATCTTGACTTCTTCATCCGCCGCGATGCCGATGGCTATAGTCTGGTATTGCGATGCAAACTGAAAAGCATCGACTATGTGGTGGCCGAGAAGAAACTTCCCGTATCACCTCAACAGATTCTAATTCGCGTCAGGGGTGCCGATGATAAATATCATTTTGAGTATCAGGATCTCACAGATTTGACTTCTATTGACAATGATAAATGGCAATCACTGGGCGCTATGGACTGCTCTTTGATGAGTACCGAGGTGGCTGGCGGCTTCACCGGAGTCATGGTTGGCGTCTATGCTTATGCGGCTACAGAATCGGATAAAGCGTATGCCGATTTCCCTTTAATTGTCTATCAAGAACAATAATTGCGGTGCGATGTAAAGAAATATGTAAATTATTTTGTTAAAATAGTTGCATATTTTAAAAATTATGCTTATTTTTGCATTCAAATTGTAATAGGGACATTCACACATTTATTAATCATTTAATAACGAAAGACATGAAAAAGTATTTAGCAGAAATGTTTGGCACGATGGTACTCGTGCTGATGGGTTGCGGCGCTGCCGTCAGCCTGGGTTGCAACAATGCCGATCCTGAAACAGTGGTGGGCACAGCCTTTGCCTTCGGTCTTGCCGTTGTTGCTATGGCTTACACCATTGGTGGCATCTCTGGTTGCCACATCAACCCCGCTATCACGCTGGGTTGCTTCCTCTCTGGCCGTATGAATGCCAAGGATTGCGGCATGTATATGGTGTTCCAGGTGATTGGAGCTATTATTGGTTCTGCCATTTTGTTTGCTCTGACAGAGTCGAGTGGTCTCGTAGGAACGGGTGCCAATGACCTGCAGGCTAATGGTGCTGGCACGATTACCGCTATTGGCGGTCTGCTCGCCGAAATCGTGTTCACCTGCGTATTTGTGCTCGTTGTGCTTGGTGCAACATCAAAGACCAACGGTGCTACCAACAACTTCGCTGGTCTGGCCATCGGTTTGAGCCTCGTACTGGTTCACCTCTGCTGCATCCGTTACACAGGTACTTCTGTGAACCCCGCTCGTTCCATCGGTCCCGCTCTGTTCCAAGGCGGCACAGCTCTGGCTAACCTCTGGATCTTCATCATTGGCCCGCTGGTGGGTGGTGCCATTGCTGCTGCTATCTGGAAGGTCATCGAGCCTGCAAAGGAATAACAGGATAATCCGTAAGGATATCAGAAATAAAGAATCCCGGTTTCGTATTCCCGCGAGGCCGGGCTTCTTTGTGTTTGCCTTTTGAACTCTCCCACGTTTCACTAAATTAAATGGTCGCTCTGTCGACGCCATTCATCCCTGTTAGAAACGAATGCAAAAACACTAAGCCAGACCTTCATTTTTTACCACATAAAGTGTCGAACATACAAGTAAAAATACCCTCCTTTTTGTCTTGAAAATGCATAAAATGTATGTTTTACACCTCTATATATTATCCACTCTTTTTGTGATATAAGATTTGTATAAAGCGCTGATTATTAACCGTTTGCAATTTTTGTGATTCTACATTCGTCCACTTTTTGTTTCTATAAGTGAACAATGTGACTATTTTCTGCTTATCTTTGCAACAGAAATCGTGAAAACGAAAAGAAACAATACTAATAACCAAAAAAACAAGTAATGAAAAAAGTAAGGTATCTATTCATGTTATTGGCATTTTTTGTGTCGATAGCAGCCTCTGCCCAGAAACAGCAGTTCTCGGGTACAGTGGTAGATGCAGCCGGGGAACCTGTCATCGGTGCTTCGGTTGTACAGAAAGGAACGTCCAACGGTGCCATTACCGACATTGACGGACAATTCACTATCAGTGCTGATGCTGGATCAACGCTGGTCGTCTCGTTTGTGGGTTACAATAGTCAAGAAGTACGCGCGGCGCAAGGTTTGCGCGTAGTGCTCACCGAAGACGCTCAGTTGCTCGATGATGTAGTTGTCATCGGCTATGGCGTTCAGAAGAAGAGCGTCGTGACGGCTTCTATTGCCAAGGTGAGTGCCGACGACCTTGAAGGTAAGACACGTCTACGCGCAGAGGATGCCCTGAAGGGTATGGCTGCTGGTGTGAACGTGACATCAGCCTCTGGTCAGCCTGGTTCGAAATCGCTCATCCGCATTCGTGGTAACGGAACTATCAACGCCGACAAGGATGGACCTCTTTATATTATAGATGGTATGCCTACCGATCAGAATGGTATGGAGTCGGTGAATCCTGGTGATATCGAGTCGATAGAGGTGCTGAAGGATGCAGCTTCTGGCGCCATCTACGGTGCCCGTGCCGCCAATGGTGTTATTCTTGTCACTACAAAGCGTGGTAAGGTGGGCAAGGCCCAGATTAACTACAATTTTTCTACGGGCTGGCAGAGTGCCTGGCGTCGTCGCGACGTGACCGGTGCTACCGATTATGCCATCCTGCAGAATGAGCGTCGTGTGGAAAAGGGTAGTGCACCGCTCTATACCGATCCTTACAACCTCACCGATGCAAATGGTGATGCCGTAGTAGGTTTCGGAACTGATTGGCAGGACCTGGTGTTCAACGACAATGCGCCTATCACGCAGCACGACCTGAGCATTAGCGGTGCTTCGGAAAAGTTGAACTACTATCTTTCGTTGGGTTATTTTACCCAGGAGGGTATCGTAGGTGGTAACTATGGACAGTCCAACTACGACCGTCTGACCATCCGCTCGAACAACCAGTACAATCTCTTCGACGATTCCAAGGAGCGCAACTTCCTGAACAAACTCGATCTCGGTGCGAACATCTCTTATATGCGTGTTCACAACACAGGTATAGACGCCAACTCTACCTGGGGTTCTGTGTTGGGCTCTGCCCTTTACATGGCTCCCGTTCTGCCCGTGTCACTTCGCGGTGCCATTGGTCAGCAGCTGATAGACCAGTATCCTCAGTTCGATCTCTATAAGGATGCTGACGGCAATCCTTATACCGTTCCAAATTTCATTGGTTCTTATAACGAGCAGAATAACCCCGTGGCCATGATGAGCGGCAATCCTCAACGCAACTGGTCGCATAAGATTATGCCGAAGTTCTCTCTCGACCTGCAAATATGGGACGCACTGAAATATCACTTCACCTGGAGTGCTGAGCAGTCGTTCTGGGGTTACAACGGTGCACGCCTGCAGCGCTATTACCTGTCGGGAAACAACAATTCCGACCATACAGAGGCTAGCTCTTACAAAGGTAACAATACAACGTGGCAGATTGAGAACACGCTGACTTACGACAAGACCTTCGGAAAGCATACCATCGGCGTGGTGCTCGGACAGAGTGCGATGAAGTTCAAGGGCGATGAGCTGGGTGGCAGTCATTGGAACCTGGCCAACGTCGACAAACCTTCCATCAACTATACCACAGGTGGCAACCTGCTGATCTCTACCGATGCCGATGGCAAGATGACTGGTGCCACATCGCTTGTTGGCGTATGGGGCGGTCCCTACGTTGAGCATCGTTTATCTTCGCTCTTTGGCCGACTGAGCTATAACTTCGACGAGCGCTACATGTTGCAGCTGACGGTTCGTCGCGACGGTAGCAGCCGCTTCGGTTCGAATAACAAATATGGTACGTTCCCCTCAGCATCTATCGGATGGAACATCATGAACGAGAAATTCATGGAGCAGACCCACGACTGGCTGTCTAACCTGAAGTTCCGTGCAAGCTGGGGTAAGAACGGTAACGATAATATCGGAGATTTCGCCTATACCACACTGACTTCGCTTGGTGCTAGCAGTAACTACTATTTCGGACAAACCGCCTCTATGGTCTATGGTTCGAAGGCCAATCGTCTGGCTAACGAAGACCTGAAGTGGGAAGAGAGTGAACAGACCGACCTCGGTCTTGACCTCGGCCTCTTCAACAATGCACTGACTTTCAGCGTTGACTACTTCATCAAGAAGACCAACGGTATGATTATTGAGATGCCTATCCCGAGCTATGTTGGCGAGGCCAAGCCGCTTGCTAACGTCGGCGATATGGAGAACAGCGGTTGGGAGTTTGAATTGGGCTACAAGTGGCATCTTTCTGATGCTCGCTTTGCGGTGAAGGGCAATGCTTCTTATCTGCATAACGAGTTGAAGAATTTGGGTAACGACACTGGTTTCCTGAACTACGGTATCAACCAGTTCAGCGGTGGTGGCACCCGTGCAGAGAATGGTCAGCCCTTCCCCTTCTTCTATGGTTATAAGACCGACGGCGTGTTCCAGAATACAGCCGAGGTGAATGCCTATACAGGTGCCAGTGGCGCACTGATTCAGCCCGATGCACGTCCCGGTGACCTGCGCTTTGTCGACATGAATGGCGACGGACAGATTACCGACGACGACCGCACCAACATCGGAAACGGAACGCCGAAGTGGACCTTCGGTCTCACCTTCGATGCCGAATGGAAAGGCTTCGACTTCAGTGCCTTCTTCCAGGGTGTTTCGGGTGTGGACGTCTTCGACGCTACCTTCCGTCAGGACATTGAATCGGCCAACTATCCCACATGGGTACTCGATCGTTGGACGGGCGAGGGAACAAGCAACAAGGTTCCTACAATCGGCGACTCCAAGAACTGGGTGGTCAGCGACCTCTACATTCAGGACGGCAGCTATTTGCGTCTGAAAAACATCACATTGGGCTACACCCTGCCGCGCTTGCTCACACAGAAGATTGGCATTGGCCGCTTGCGCTTCTATGTTCGCGCAGAGAACCTCTTCACATGGACTAAGTACTGGGGCTTCGATCCAGAAATCGGAACCAGTGGCACTTCTCTCGGTGTTGACTACGGTGTCTATCCTCAGGCCCGTACCTATACCATCGGATTCAATATCTCATTATAATCAGGAACACATAATAAGCAATTAGCAGCTATGATTACCTATATTTATCGAAATAAATGCGCCCTGTGCGCTGTTTTTGCCGCAGCATTCATGCTGAGTGCTTGTAGCGACGACTTCCTCGAAGTCACCAATCCCACTGGCGAACCCCTTGAGGAATACTATACCACCGACGAGCATCTCAATGAGGCTCTTACCTCTGCTTACGCTCCGCTGCACTGGCCCGACTGGGATAACGTGGCTTACAACGACCTCACCGTTGACGCCGAAATTATGGGCGACGACTTCTGGGTAGGTGGCAGCAGCAACACCGACAACGAACATTGGCATAAGCTATTCAATTTCGAGGCCAATGGAAACTTTACTTTGGCTACCCTTTGGGGCGACTTCTACTCTGGTATTAAGCGTTGCAACGACGCTATCAAGTACGCTTCGTGGGGTGGAGGAACAGCAAGTTTCCGCTCTACTATGGAGATGCAGGCCCGACTGCTTCGCGTGTACTATTATAATATATTGTGGCACTACTATGGCAATGTGCCATTCTACTTGGAGAATCTCAACATTCCCTATGTGGCTCCGCAACTGTCGGCCGACGAGATCTATGCACAGTTGGTTCCTGAATTGGAAAGCATCATCGCTTCGGGCGTGCTGCCCATGCGCTGGGAGAATTCCGAAGCTGGCCGCGTATCGCAGGCAATGGCCTATATGCTCTATGCCGAAATGGTTATGTACCAGAAAGACACCGCCCGTTATCCGCAGGCCTTACAATACATGAAGGCTATTATCAACGACAGCAACTATAAACTCAACCCGTCGTATGCCAACCTGTGGGAAGAGAGTGGCGAATGGTGCCAGGAGAGCATCTTCGAGATCAACTACAACGACGATCAGGCACAACGCGACTGGGGACAAGCCGCACTGAATGCTGGTGGCTCTGTTCTGCCGACGCTTATCTCGCCCAACGGTTTTGCCGACGATGTATGGAGCGGAATGGACGGTTGGGGCTTCTTGCCGATGCGCGTGGAGACTTACAACATGTTTGCAGAAGGAGATGTCCGTCGCGATGCAACCTGTTGGGATGTACGTGGAACGAGCTACACCGAGCGCTATCAAGACACACACATTTGGCTGAAGAAATATCGTCCAACACTCGACAATTGTAAGGATTGTCCGACGTCGAAGAACCTGAACTATAACAACAACAAGCGCATCTACCGTTACGCCGAGACACTGCTCAATGCAGCCGAACTACTGATCGCCACTGGTGGCAATGCCTCCGAGGCCCTAGGTTATCTGAACGAAGTTCGTACTCGTGCTGGCCTGAGTGGCTATGCAGAATGCAACCTCGACAATATCCTCAACGAGCGTCATCTGGAATTTGTCGGTGAAGGCAAGCGCTATTTCGACCTCGTGCGCACCGACCGCGCCGCCACTACATTGGTACCCGACACCTATGGCTATCGCACCAACGCGTGGACACCCAGCAAGAAGCACATTCCGCTGGCTCAATCAGAGCTCGATGCCGACCCGACGCTTGTGCAGAACAACTATTAATCCTTTAGCGTCGTGTTTGTTTTCCATAACATCAAAGAACAAAATAACAACCAAGAGATTATGAAAAAACTGTTTAAATATACAGCATCCGTCGTCTTAGCAGGGCTGGCCCTGACGGCCTGCTCACCCGACGAATTCGAGGGAGCCGACCCGAACGGAGTCCCCGTCATCGGCAACAACGACTTTACGCTCACCGTCGATCAGGAGACCAATCAGATGGTGGCAACCTATACGCCGCAGCCCGGTACCTATCCTATCTGGATTGTCAATGGCACGTCCTATTCTACCCTGAACGAGGTAGGCTATCGTAACGACGAGGCCGGCACCTACAATGTAGAACTGAAGCTGGGCAACCGTAACGGCATCAGTCAGGCAGGTCTGAAGAAGGAGTTTACCTTCAACGAGACCAAGGTCGACTACAGCTCCGACTTCCGTAAACTGACAGGCAAAGAATGGCGCTTCGCCAATAAGGAAGTGGCCCACCTGGCCTGCGGTCCTGCTGGAACGGCAGCCACCGAGTGGTGGTCGGCCAGTGCCGATGAGAAGAAGGACTTCGGTATGTACGACGACCGCATCACCTTCACCGCCGACAACCGCAAGGGAGGTACTTATGCCTATAATGCTGGTGAAGATGGCTTCACCTACGTGAATGTGGGAACAACCAAGTGGGGTTCGGGTGATGCTGACTTCGACGCTACGATTGGCAATCAGAGCGCTGCTTGGAGCTTCGAGGTGTACGACTGGACCGATGCCGACGGAAATGTCAGCAAGCAGACCTACATCCAGTTGGCTGCCAACACCGCCTTCCCTTACATTTCTTCCGATGCACAATACGAGAACCCAAAGTTCCGCATTGAGCAGCTGACGGCCAAGAAACTCGTGCTCATCTACGAGACTCCCGACCGCAGCATTGCATGGCGCTTCATCTTCACCAGCGAGGCCGCCGAGAAGGAATGGTCTGGTTTCGATGCCAATAGCGAGTACAACATGTGGAAGAATGTTGACTATAGCATGTTCTTCTACTATGCACCCGGATGGGCACAGATTGCCGATCCCGGATTTGAGGCCAGTGGCAACGACTACACCATTACGCTGCCCGAAGGAACCACCGACCAGTGGCAGGCACAGGTTGCTTTCAAGACGACGAACATCTCTACGTCCGCAGCTTCCAACTACGACTTCTCCTGCATTCTTAATAGTGATAAGGACATCAACGGTGTCACGGTGAAACTCGTGATGGACGGCGACGACAATGTCTTCTATTTTGCCGACCGCATCGACCTGAAGGCAGGCGAGGACTACATCTTCTGGAAAAGCGACATGCCTGGTATCGACATGGAACGTGTGAATCTCTTCTTCGACTTCGGTGGCTGTCAGCCCGACACTCACGTTAATATCTCCAACGTAGTGCTGAAGGATCATGCCAACGACGACGGCACCGTGCCTCCCACTGATCAGGGCGGTGGCGGTGAACAGGCAACCATCGACTGGGATGCCAACGCTGGAAGCAACCTCTGGAAAGCTGTGGAAGACGGTTCTGCCTTCGTCAGCGTAACCCCGTGGTTCGCCGACAACGGATGGGCTCAGATCGCTGATCCTCAGTGGTCGCACGAGAATGGCGAGTGGACAGTCATCATTCCCGAAGGCATGGGCGCATCGCAGTGGCAGGGACAGTTCCCCATCAACACTACGCTCACAGCTTCCATGAACAAGAAGTACAACTTCTATTGCGTGGTCGAGGCCGATAACGACGTGAATGGCATTACCATCAAACTCACTGAATCCGACGATGCTGAGAAACATGATGACAACTTCTTCTTTGCCGATCGTCACGACGTGAAGGCAGGCGAGCCGTTCGTCTACAAGATGACGGGCGTTCAATTGCCCAAGAACGATGCTCATGCCTTGTCGCTCTTCTTCGACTTTGGTGGAGCACCCGCTGGAACAGAGATCAAGATCAGCAAGATCTACTTCGAGGAGTCGGTCGACATGAACTACGACGATGCCAACAACATCTGGAAGGCTGTGGATGAAGGTTCTGCCTTCGTCAGCGTCACCCCGTGGTTTGCCAACGACAGTTGGTCTCAGATTGCCGATCCTCAGTGGAGTCAC
>JAILAI010000148.1 GCA_024681705.1 Prevotella sp. | reverse complement strand
AAAGCACCGCTTTCCATGATCTAAAACATCGCTTTCCATGATTAAAAGCGTCGCTTTGCAGATGCGATATTGCTGCTTTTGAGTGCCTAAAACCACTCTACCTAAAACTGTTCTACACTCATTTTCATCGAACTCACGTTATATTAACAAGACACTAGGTCTCTTGGTCAATTATCAGACGGCGGCGTAAATCCACTCGTATACACAGCTGAGAACACCAAAGAGCAGGATACCAGCAGTGCAGAGGCCAAGTGCGAGCTTCGTCGTTTTGGCACTCGTGAAAGTGGGAAGAGCATTCTCGTCGCTTTTGATATACATAGCTTTCACGATGAGCAGATAGTAGTATAGACTCACGACGGTATTGATCAATGCGATGAACACCACGAAGTAAGCCCAATAGGAACCCTGCTGAGCTGCTGCCATGAACACAAAGAACTTAGAGAACATACCTGCAAACGGAGGAATACCTGCCAAAGAGAACAAAGCCAGCGTCATGAGGAACGACAACTTCGGATTGGTAGTGTAAAATCCGTTATAGGCATCAATATCTGTACGACCGTTACTTGCTTCCTCTACCGCACCAATGACGGAGAACACAGCCATATTGGCCACTACGTAAACAAGCACATAGTAGCTCAATGCTGCCACACCAGCCTGACTATTACCAATGACGGCAAGCATGATGTAACCAGCCTGAGAAATAGAGCTGAAGGCCATGAAGCGCTTGAGTTCACTCTGACGAATGGCAAAGAGATTGGCAATGGTGATAGAGAGCACAATGACTACATAGAGCATCTGTTCCCAGTATTCGACCATCGGGGCAAAGACCTTCATGAGGATGGCGCAGAGCGTGAACGCAGCAGCACCCTTTGAGATGACACTCAGATAACCAGTCACCGTGGTTGGGGCACCTTGATAGGTGTCGGCCGTCCAGAAGTGGAAAGGAACCAGTGAAATTTTAAAGCCCAAGCCACTGAAGAAGAACACAAGACCGATAATGGCCAGTGTGAGATGCTTCTGCTCGGCAAGAGCGTAGGTAAAGTCCTCAAAATAGAGCGTTCCGGTAACACCATAGAGGAAGGAAATGCCATAAAGCATAATACCGCTGGAGAAAGTGGCGGTGAGGATATACTTAGCCGCAGCCTCTGCTGAGTGATGGCGATACTTATCGAGAGCGACAAGGCAGGCCATAGGCACAGATGCCATCTCAAGTCCAAGGAAGAACATGAGGAAATGTCCTGCAGACATCATCATGTTCATACCCAGAAGCGTCGAGGCGACGAGCATGTAGAACTCACCCTCCTTGAACGATGTGTCGGGACGCGAGAGCCATTGTCCTGCCTGAATGACAACGATAAGAGTACCAGCAGCAAGAATGGACTTCATCACGTTGACAGCTGCTGTTGTGACATACATGCCACCAAAAGCTGTCGTGGGTTCGCATTGTATGAGGCTGACTGCGGTCTGAACAAGAAAGAGAACGCACATAAGCGGATGGAACCACTTGCGCTCTGCTTTCTTTGACGAAGCGAAGTCAACCAGGAATGCTATTATCAGAATTGCTACGAGTGTAGCCTCTGGTATCATATTCAAGAATTGTCCGTAGTTCATAATTTACATTCCAGCGATTAAGATGTTACTAAGAATTGATGATACACCACTATCGATGACATGGCTAGCCCAGAACGGGAAAGTACCGAGTCCGGCCACACAGAAGATGAGGCAGCAGACGGCAACGCGCTCATCCCATGTAGCATCGGTTAGCTTGACAGTGTCGCAATGGGGATACTTAACGTCCTCGAAGAGGATGAAGCCCACAGTACGGAGAATGTAGACTGCCGTCACAACGATTGACGTACATGCAATGATAGTGCAAACGCGGTGGAAGGTGTCGGCATTTTCGAAAGAACCTACAAAGATGGTCATCTCAGCAATAAAGCCCGAGAAGCCTGGCAAACCGAGATTGGCCAAACCTGCAATGACATAACCACAGGCAAGGAACGGCATAATTTTCATCAGTCCGCCTAAATAACGGATATCTCGAGTGTGGGCTCGCCCATAGATCATACCGATGAGGGCAAAGAAAAGAGCCGTCATCAAACCGTGAGAAAGCATCTGCAGAATAGCACCAGTGCAAGAAGTCTGCGTCATCATGAGCAGAGCGAAGAGCACCAGACCGCAGTGAGACACTGAGGAATAGGCATTGATATACTTCAGGTCGGTTTGTACGCAAGCCGAGAATGCACCATAAACTACCGAAATGGTCGTGAGGATAAGGAATATCCACGCGAGTTCACGAGCTGCATCGGGGAGCAGATACATAGCTACGCGGAAGCAACCGTAACCTCCGAGCTTCATGAGCACGCCAGCGTGTAGCATTGACACAGCCGTGGGGGCTGAAGCGTGACCATCAGGAGACCATGTGTGGAAGGGGAACAACGCACCGAGCACACCGAAACCGATGAAGATGAACGGGAAGAAAATCTTCTGGATGTTCACCGGGATGTTGTGCATCGCGGCAATCTCATTGACATTCATCGTGGTGGCACCACTGAAGAAATAGATACCGAGAATGCCAAGGATAAGCAAAGCAGAACCACCCATCAGCATAAGGGTAAGCTTCATGGCCGCATACTCTTTCTTACCACTACCCCAAACACCAATAAGAAGATACATTGGAATGAGGGCAACCTCGTAGAACATGAACATGGTGAACATGTCGACGGAGATGAAGAAACCGAAAACACCCGTAGAAAGAAGGGTGAACCAAAGGAAATACTCCTTGGTGAGCGGCTTCAGCTGCCAAGAGGCAAATGTACCTGTGAAGACGATGATACTGGACAGCAGCAACATAACAACCGAGATGCCGTCGACACCCACAGAATACTTAATGTTGAGCGGACGGAACCAGTCTACGGCTGCCGTAAGGAGCATGGCGTCGGTGTTGCCTGCTGCGCGTTGCTGGATGAAGTAGATGGTGAGCCAAATGGACAAAGCCAGAAGGCAGGAAGCACCAGCCACCATCACGCCACGCACCTGATTGACGTTGCGAGCGGCCCAAAGACCGAGCAACATCAGGGCGGGAATCAATACGAACAATGATAATATATTCATAATTGTGATATTCGTTTTTACATTTACAATTCACTATTTACAACGCAAGCAAGAACAACGACAGAGCAACGGTACCAGTAAGGAACCATACTGCATACTGACGCACATCTCCGCTTTGCCACGGGCGAATGCTTTCGCCACCCTCGTTGGCACCCCATGCCATAAAGTTGAACGTTCCGTCGATGACGTGACGATCTAACCAAGCAACGGGTTTGCTGATGCAACGGAAGATGATCTTGTGAGTAACAAACTGCCAGATTTCGTCTTGATAGAAACGCTTATAGGCCGCACGGTGCAGCTTTGGGAACGTTTTGTAAAGACGATCGGCGATAGGCTGACTCTCACCTTTGTAGATGTAAGTGGCCAGACAAATGCTTATAATGGCGATGACCGTAGAGGTCAGGGCAATCTGCGTGTCGAAGTGAATGGTATAATCCTCACCTGTTGCACTGACAAAACTACCAAACGAACCTCCCCAACCGAGGAAACCAGCCAGCGTGCTATAGATACCAACACCGAGTGTAATGGCTGAAAGCACAATAAGTGGTACGGTCATTGAAAGTGGAGCCTCATGTGGAGTGTGGTGCTCGTGTGCTTCCTTATTCTCGGTTCCCCAGAAAATTCCGTAGTAGAGACGGAACATGTAGAAGGCTGTCATGGCGGCAATGCCTGTCATGATCCAACCAACAACGGGGCTGTACTGGAAGCAAGCCGTGATGATTTCATCCTTCGAACTGAAACCAGAGAAGAATGGAATACCGGCAATGGCCAGACAAGAGATAAGGAACGTAGCGTGCGTGATAGGCATGTACTTGCGAAGTCCACCCATCAAAGCCATCTCATTGGAATGAACGGCATGGATGATGCAACCGGCGCAAAGGAACAGACAAGCCTTGAACATAGCGTGGGTGAACAGATGGAACATGCCAGCCATGTAACCCAACTGAGTGTGGTTGTCGAAGACTCCTTCGTGTCCGGGCAAGCAAACACCAAGAGCAACCATCATGAACGCAATCTGCGAGATAGTCGAGAAGGCCAGTACACGCTTGATGTCCGTCTGGGCACAAGCCACAGTTGCGGCATAGAAAGCGGTGAACACACCCACCCAAACAACTATGCTCATAGCCTCTGGCGCATACTGAATCCAAAGCGGGAACATACGTGCAATCTGGAACACACCAGCAACAACCATCGTTGCGGCATGAATGAGGGCAGACACAGGTGTCGGACCTTCCATTGCATCGGGAAGCCAGATGTGAAGTGGGAACATGGCACTCTTACCAGCACCACCAATGAACATCAGGACCAAAGCCGTGGGAAGAATAAAACCTCCAGCAGCCATTGCCTTGGCGACATTGCCTGCAATGAACGGCGTTGTTCCTTCACCCATGACCAAGTTTGGTACGAATGAGAAGCTAAACGACTCGGTGTAGAATCCGAAGATCAGAATACCCACAAGGAAGAACATATCGGCAAAACGCGTCACGATGAACGCTTTCTTCGATGCGGCAACGGCTGCCTTCAACGGATAGTAGAAGCCGATGAGCAGATAAGAGCTCACACCCACCAATTCCCAGAACATATACATCTGGAAAATGTTGGTGGCCAGCACGAGGCCAAGCATCGACATGGTGAAGAGCGACAGGAACGCATAGTAGCGCTGGAAGCCCTTCTCTCCGTGCATGTAGCCGAAAGAATAGATGTGAACCATCAGCGAAACGGTGGAGATGACAATCAACATCACCACACTGATGGGATCGAGCAGGATGCCCAAGTCGAAATGAAGTCGACCTAAGGGCAACCACGTGAAGTTATAAGGCACGATGGTCTGATAGATGCCATCCACACGTTCAGCAGAGAAATACTGGAACGCCGTGAGATACGACAAGAACGTGACCACGCCCAGGGAGCAGGTGCCAATCAATCCGGCAACCTTATGCGACATCTTCATTCCCGCAAGTCCCAGTAAGAGGAACGAGAACAGCGGCAGAAGAAGAATGAAAATTGTATATTCCATAATATATTCTTAATACTTAGTTTTTCATTTCCTGAATGCTGTTCACACTATCGCTATGATAGTTGCGGTAGACATTGATGATAATAGCCACGGCGACAGCTGTCTCGGCGGCAGCCACACCAATGGCAAACAATGTGAAGAAGAAACCTTCAAATTGCTCCGGATAGAGGATACGGTTGAAAGCAGCGAAGTTGATATCAACCGAATTGAGAATCAGCTCAGTAGAGATGAGCATGGCGATCAGGTTGCGGCGAGTGATGAAACCAAACACGCCGATGAAGAACAACAGTGCACTCAGCACGAAGAAACATTCTACAGGTACCATTGCTTACTCCTTTCTTGAAATTACGATGCCACCAATGATGCAAGCCAACAGGAACACGGAAATGAACTCGAAGGGGAGGACATAACCATATTTCTCGGCTCCAACCAAAGACTCACCAATGACTTTCATGGAGAGTTCGGTGTCAGTTAAGATGGCAAACTTGTTGATAAACTCATTCTTAAGAAAAACGACTGTCACGGTGGCAAGTCCGATGAGGCACATCAGTGCGCCAAACACGACGCGACTGCCTTTCATACGTTCCACCAATCCTCGCAACGTCTGCTTGCTCACCAAATTGATGGCGAAGATGTAGATCATGGTCACACCACCAGCGTAGACACTGATCTGGGCAGCACCGAGGAATGTATAGTCGAGCAGGAAATAGATGCCTGCTATGCCAAAAAGCACGAACAACAGGAATGTTGCGGCTCTCATGATTCGTTTGGTCGTCACACACATGATGGCAGAGCCAAGAATGACGACGGCAAGAATTGCAAATACTATGATATTAGCCATAATGCGAGCCCTCCTTTATTTGGTCTTGGTGTTAAACTTACCGATTTCGAGCGGAGCGCCACCTTCAATAAGGTCTGGCAATGAACCACCTTTGTAGACTTCCTTATCGAGGTGAAGTACAAGTGATCCACGATCGAAGACCGCGTTTTCGAAATCGTTTGTAAACTCAATCGCGTCGAAGTTGCAGGCATTGGTGCAGAGCTGGCAGAACATGCAGTCGCCAAGATCATACTGATAGTCGCGCAGTTCGCGCTTCTTCTTGCCTGTTTCCTCGTTGGTCACCATCTCAGATACAATCTTGATGGTTCCATTAGGACAAGACTTCTCGCACAACGTACAAGCGGTACACTTGAAGCTGCCATCCTCGTTGCGCTTGAAAACCAAGCGGCCACGATGACGCTTTGCCACGTGGAGAGTGGTCTTGCGGTTCTCGGGATACTGCTCTGTAGACTTGTTGGTGAAGAAATCCTTGAAATATTCCTTCCAAGTAATCTTCATGCCGGTAGCAAGTGTCTTCAAGCCATGCCCGATTTCTCCGAAATATGTTTTGTTTTCTTCCATTGCTATACCTTATTAAATATATAGACCCAGTGCCACGACGACAGTCATCAACACGAGGTTGAGAAGAGCCAGCGGCATCAGATATTTCCATTCGAGCTTCAGAATCTGATCGATACGCAGACGCGGGAAGGTCCACTTAATCCACATCAGAATCCACACCAGCAGGAAAGTCTTACCCATGAACCACACGATTCCGGGAATATAGTTCATCACGTTGTCAAACGCCTCAACACCAATATTCACGGGAGCCCAGCCACCAAGGAAAACGGTAGCGGCAATACCTGCGATGATGAAGAGGTTGAGGAACTCTGCCAGATAGAAGAAACCGAATCCCATACCAGAATACTCGGTGTGGTGACCTGCGGTGAGCTCACTTTCGGCCTCTGCCATGTCGAACGGGCCGCGATTGGCCTCTGCGTTACCAGCTACGAGGAAGACGAGGAAAGCGATGATAGCGGGAATGTGTCCCTGGAAGATCAACCACTTCCAAGGGCCTGTCTGAGACTCCACGATGCCCGACATCTGCATGGTTCCAGTAAGGATAACGGCAGTGATAAGGCAAAGGCAGAGCGACATCTCGTAGGAAATCATCTGAACGGCACCACGCATGGCCGATACAACAGAATACTTGTTGTTTGAGCTCCATCCAGCAAGGAAGATACCCACAACACCAATCGACGAGATGGCTGTCAGCAGGAAAACACCCACATTAAAGTCGAGCACGGTGGCACCATTGTTCCAAGGCAGGAACGAGAAGGCACCAACAGAACCAACAATCACAAGAAAAGGAGCAACGGCATAGAGGAACTTATCGGCGCGATCGACGAAGAAGATCTCCTTGATGAGCATCTTCAGCACGTCGGCAAACACCTGTAAGAGTCCCCAGTAGCCTACGCGCATCGGGCCAAGACGGCACTGGAAATATGCGCAGACCTTGCGCTCCATGAAAATCAACACGATTGCAATCAGTGCATAGCCAACCAAAATGGCAGCACCGACCAATACGCATTCAATCAATATCGACCAGAAATCTCCCAAGCCTAACGTGTTTCTCAGGAGGGCGTCGAACCATTGTGTTACAATACTAAAATCGAACATATATTCTTTCTTTTTCTTAGGAACGAACATGAATCAACAGAAGCGCGTTCGGTTCCTGTTCATTCATTTGCTTATCTGTCGATATCGGGTATTACAAAGTCAATGGCGGCACCTGTTGCAACGAGGTCGGCAATCTTCTGACCGCGCAACATCGGATCGAGAGCACCTGTCAGCGAGAGGCCCATCGGGCGCATCTTCAAGCGATAAGGGCTCTTGTCGCCTTTTGAATCGAGATAAACGCCAAACTCACCGCTGGCGCCTTCAACAGAGAAGTACCACTGTCCCTCGGGAACTTTGATGATGGGTTTCTGCTTCACATAGAAGTCGCCCACGGGAATGTTGTCGATGAGCTGCTCGATAATGGCAAGACTCTGATACATTTCCTTGATATGGCAGGTGTAGCGGTCCATCGTGTCGCAACCGGTCATGGTAATCTGCTCCCACTCCACTTTGTCGTACATCGCATAGGGATGGTTCTTACGCACGTCGTTCTTCCAGCCAGAAGCACGACCGGCAGGACCCGTCACCGCATAGCTGATACAGTTCTCGAGACTCATCGGACCCACCTTCTCAAAGCGGTTGTGGGTGATGATGTTGTCGCCAAACACGTCGACATACTCCTGAATGATGGGCTTCATATACTTCACCAAGTCCTTCACGTTCTTCACGAAGTTGGGATCGATATCGTCCTGCAGGCCACCAATTCTATAATAGTTCTGAATGAGTCGTCCGCCCGTGGTCTCTTCCATGCAATTGAGCACATGCTCACGGTCGCGCATAGAATAGAGGAAGGCCGTCAGCGCGCCCATATCCTGAGCACAGCAACCCACATAGAGCAAATGAGAATCGAGTCGTTGCAACTCATCCATAATCGTACGGATGTACTGAATGCGGTCGGTCAGCTCGATACCCATGCCTTCTTCGATGACTCCAACGAGTGCATGACGATGCATCATAGCGCTCAGATAGTTCAGACGGTCGGTCAAAGCCAAAGTCTGCGGATAGGTCATCGTCTCACACATCTTCTCGATGCCGCGATGGATGTATCCCAAATGGGGGTAGACTCTCTTCACGGTCTCGCCGTCTACAACCGTCTGAAGGCGGAGCACACCGTGTGTCGACGGGTGTTGCGGACCGATATTGATTACATATTCGTCGTCGGTGAACAGGCGGTTCTGCTTCGATTGCAGGTTTCCGTCCTTGTCGAGCCAGTATTCCAAACCGTAGTTGGGCTCATCGTCGTCTTCCAGCGAATAGGAATCGTCGAACTTCCAATCCTTGCGGAAGGGGAAGCCCTTGAAGTCGGAACGAAGGAACAGACGGCGCATGTCGGGATGTCCCAGGAACACGATTCCGAAGAAGTCGTAGACCTCGCGCTCCAACAGATCGGCTACGCGCCAGATTTTCGAAACGGTTGGAATGTAGGGAATCATCTGACCGTCGGTTTCTCCGGTACCGTTCGACGACATACCATCGCCGCACATCTGCGTGCGAGCTAGCATCTTCACGCTACAACGCTCGTGCGTATCGGTGTTCTCAAGGATATAGATACATCCCAGACCTTCCTCAGCTCCGAAATCTTCGCCGATGATGGTCACCAGATAGTCAAAATGCTTCTTCTCTTTCAGATTTGCCATCTCAGAGGCAAACTTCTCGAAATCAAATACAAGATTCTCTAATTTCATGCGTTCTCCTCCTTGCTAGCTTTTAGTTCGTCAACAAACTTCTCGGGCACATCGGTCACCACGATGGTTTCGCGGCGATGATCGCCCAGACGGCGGGCCGTGAGTTCCTCGTTCGAAACGCCCAGCTCACGCTCTTCTTTGTCTTGCTTATGGTTGGCTCCACCAAAGAATTTCTCAATCTTCACCTTACGCTGGAGCTGCATCATGCCATACATAATGGCCTCTGGACGCGGCGGGCAGCCTGGAATGAATACGTCGACGGGAACAATCTCTTCGATACCCTTCACCACATGATAGCTCGACTTGAACGGACCACCGCTGATGGCGCAACCACCTACGGCAATCACATATTTCGGTTCGGCCATCTCGTCGTACAGACGCTTCAGTGCAGGTGCCATCTTATGGGTAATCGTACCAGCACACATGATGAGGTCGGCCTGACGGGGTGAGTTACGTGTCACCTCGAATCCGAAGCGGGCAAAGTCGTAGCGAGAGCAGCCACAGGCCATGAACTCGATACCGCAGCACGACGTTGCAAACGTCAGCGACCACAGAGAGTTGGAACGACCCCAGTTGATAAGCTGATCCAAGCTACCCGTTACCACGTTCACTCCACCTTCATGCAGCTCGTCGACAATCTTCTCCAACGTTGAGTTGTCCTTGAACTCGTCGTAGGGAATGCTCTTTATTTTCGGCTTTCTTACTTCCATTCAAGTGCTCCTTTCCGCCAGGCATAGGCCAAGCCAAATACTAAAACGACCAAGAAGAAGCCAATGCTCAGCAACGCCATCGCACCGAACTCCTTCACCACCACTGCCCACGGGTACAGGAACACCGTCTCCACATCGAAGATGAGGAAGAGGATGGCAAACAGGTAGTAGCCAATACTAACAGGCAACCACGACGACCCTCGGGTGGGAATACCGCACTCATACGGTTCTCCTTTCACCTTGTTGTACGAGCGTGGGCCTATCAGCTTGGCAACGACATAAGCGCCTACTACCAAGACGACAGCCGTCAGAATGACGGTAATTAACAAAGTAAAATACATATATGTGTAATTGTTATAATATAATTGCTTCGCTAAACACCAATAGCAGCTTATTTTGGGTGCAAAGGTAGTCATTTTTTCCCAAACATACGTATTTTATACAGATTTTTATTGGCGGTTCCACAAAAAAGAATTATTTTTGCAAATGCTTTTCAAGAATCAGTAAACACCAAATATGAAACAGACATTGAAAACCCTCTGTACTGTGGCTCTGATTATGTCGGCCACAGCTGCTATGGCGGCATCGCCGCTTCTGGCCAAGCCTAAAAAGGCTACTCAGGCTATCGTAGACGGCATCAATTACAAGCTGGATGCCAAGAACAACAAAGCGAAGGTGGTTGCCGGAGTCAACCTGTATGCTGGCTTCGTAGACATTCCCGAGAAATTCGAGGAGGACAGTGTGACCTACTACGTAGAGGAAATCGACGGCGGAGCTTTCAAGGATTGCGTTACTCTGTCGGCCATCAGCATTCCCACGACGGTCACAAAGATTGGTGCAGAAGCATTCAAGGGCTGCACCACACTCGAAGAGATAACCATACCCAACAGCGTTCTAGAGCTGAAGAGCGCCACATTCGAGGGTTGTAGCAGCCTCAGGAACGTTGTGATGCATAACGGAATGACCGCCCTTGGAAGCGGACTCTTCCGTCGTTGCACCGCACTGAAGGTGGTCAACATTCCCGATGGCATCAAGCAGTTGCCTTCAGACTTATTCGAAGGTTGCACAAGCCTGACAGCTGTTGCCATTCCGTCTACCGTATCGAAGATTGGTAGCAGCGCTTTCAAGGATTGCGCCTCGCTCACGAGCATCGAGCTGCCCAACACCGTGAAGGATCTGGGCTCTGATCTCTTCAGGAACTGCTCATCGCTTCAGGAGTTCAGTTTCTCCACCAGCATCAGCTCCATTCCCTCTGGATGCTTCGAAGAGTGCACAAGTCTCTCGTACGTCAGCATCAGCAATAGCATCACCGAAATCAAGAACGATGCCTTCAAGGACTGCGCAAGCCTCGATAGTGTCTACCTGCCGAATTCCATTCGCAAGATTGGAAGCGCCGTGTTTGACGGATGTTCAAGCCTCAGCCTAGTCAATCTGCCTACAGCCATCGACAAGATCTCGTCGAAGATGTTCCGCAACTGCTCTAACTTGGCTCGCATCGAAATCACCAACAATATCAAGACTATCGAGAGCGATGCCTTCAACGGATGCGCCAGTCTCGATATGGTTGACATTCCCACTAGTGTGAAGCAGATAGAAAGCGATGCGTTCGACAATTGCGGAAGCCTCATGACGGTGACTTCTCGCTCGGGCATTCCTCCGAAGATTAAGAAGAACTCCTTCTCAAAGCAGTTCCAGAAGGATGGTGTGCTCTATGTGCCAAGTCCCACCGCCTATCGCAACAATCCGAAACTTCCTTGGAGCACTTTCCGTAACATCGAAATGATTCGCCGATAGTGACAATCCACTAATAAAAGTATAGCGCCCTACATCTCCTACCCTATTACGGACGATGTGGGGCGTCTTCTTTTCCATCGCGTAAGAGTCCCAACGCCCTTCTCAAGTAAATACGCCAATTTACACAACTAATTGCGCCAATATTCATGACGAATTGCGCCAATATTCGTGACGAATTGCGCCAATATTCATAAGCCATTTCATCGAGCGACTAAATACCCCTTTCTGAAACCAAAAGAAAAAATCTAGAAAAAATTTGTCGAAACCGCCGCTTTCGATGAAAAAAATCTAGATTTTTTGCCGCAAGGTCGCCAATATGCCATTCTTGTCATTGAGAGTTCCAGGGCTGGTATCGACCAAATCGTCGAGAGTCAATCTTCTGTATCTGTTTCTCTGACAGTTGTCTATTGTCTTGTACCGAATCATACTGAAGGATGGTTATCTCCTACTTCATAGATTCGTAGTTTTGACATCTTCAAGGAAAAAGTCGGGGCGTTCGTCGGCACTCAGCAGTTGGAAAGTGACTTTGCGAGTGTGCTATCATATTACTGAGATAAATATTACGGACTAGAACCGGCAACCACAACGGCATATTTTTGCATCATTTCTTACGTATATTGTTTTGAAAAAGGGTAACAATTATAAGAAAAATACCGTAACTTTGCGGCAGCAATCCAAAACAACCATCCAATGAGGAGATTCATTTTTGTCATTATGGCAGCTTTGGCGATCATTACTCCCGTCAGTGCCAGTGAGGCGGTGCTTGTACTGCCCGACATCATCAGTTCTAACATGGTGCTCCAGCAGCAGACCAACGTGCGACTTTGGGGAAAAGCCACCCCGGGTGCTGTGGTCAGCGTCAAAGGAGATTGGACGTCTGAAGGCGTGACGGCCAAGGCGGCTGCCGATAGCACGTGGCACGTATGGTTGCCCACACCACCCGCGAGCATGAAGCCGCAGACGCTGACCTTTACCATCGGCCAACAGACACTCATCACACTCAACGACGTGCTCATTGGTGAGGTGTGGTTCTGCTCCGGACAGTCGAACATGCAAATGCCGCTCAATGGCTTTGACAATTGCCCCATACGTGACGGCAATGAAGAAATAGCCCTTGCTGCTCAGTGGGCATCATGCATCCGTATGGCAACGGTACCCACGAGAGGTAGCGACCGTCCACAGGAGTGGGCGAGCAACTGCAAGTGGCAGAAACCAAGCTACACGACAGCCCCACAGATGAGCGCCTCGGCTTGGTACTTCGCCAAGATGCTCACCCAGGTGCTCAACGTTCCAGTGGGTATCATCGCCTGTGCCTGGGGAGGGTCGAGCGTAGAGGGGTGGACTCCCCGTGAAATTCTAGAGACCTACGCCGACTTCGACCTCCAATTAGAGTTAGAGCGCGGCTACGAGGATGGTCGTTGGCGATGGTATGCGCCGATGGTCATGTACAACGGCCTTCTCCATCCCCTTCGTCACTACACTGTCAAGGGGTTCCTTTGGTATCAGGGTGAGGCTAATGTGGGCAAGCATGCCACCTACGCGCAACGCATGAAAAACATGGTGGAGCAATGGCGTAATGACTTTGACGGCCCTCCCGCCGAACTACCTTTCTATCAAGCAGAGATAGCGCCCTGGGCAGGCTATGGTGGAGCTGACGGAGAGAGCGGTGCCCTACTACGCGAAGCTCAGCACGCCGCAACACGCATCATTGACAATTGCTACTGCATTGTGACCAACGACTTGGTGGAGCCCTATGAATCTTCGCAGATTCATCCTGCCAACAAGCGTGACGTAGGCTATCGCTTTGCCTACAGCGTGCTCCACCATACCTATGGTTGCCATCAGATAGCAGGCGACAGTCCCGAGTACGACCACATGGTGATCAATGGCTCTGAGATTGAGGTTTTCTTCAGACATGCTGAGGGCGGCCTCAGTCCCCGCAGAGACATTCATGGCTTCGAAGTGTCAGGAGCCGACGGTGTATTCCATCCCGCTATGGCAACCGTCAACGAGCAGCACAAGAGTGTCGTCGTCAGCAGCACAGAGGTTGCGGAGCCTGTTGCCGTCCGCTACTGCTTTCAAAACTTCTTGCCTGGAAACTTAATCAATCACCGAGGACTTCCAGCCGTGCCCTTCCGCACCGACCAGTTTCCACAACGGAAATAAGGCTACGAAAAAGAGGGTGCTGCAAAATGAATCGTGATAATATACAAGTCGACCTTGATAACACGAATGCCTTTCTCTAGCATCCATTGCATTTCTTTTCGGCGTATGCGGGAGTTGTTCATCTTGCCAATGGGTGTTAGCGGAGCTTTCTAACAGAAGACTTTATGTCCTGCATCGCCCCGAAGAAGCACTACGATATTACCACCTAAAGCACTATGAATCAAATAGTTAAAGCACCACTTGAAGCATTTTAATAAAACACAAGAATTAGAAACAAGACCGCACTCTGTTAAGATTGTTTAATTTGACATCTCAGCATGCAATGTTTTTGCCCCTACAACATTTATTAGGTAACAAACAATATTTGAAAAAGAAAATGAAGAGTTTAAGCATGTATTTTCTCACGGTATTATTCGTGATCTTCCCTATAAAGGGAAATGCTCAGAGAATCGAGTACGGCAGATGTCAGTTTGGCTTGAAAGCTGGCACATCGGTTGGCATTCATTGCCTAGAACGACACATTGACGTTTCAGCCGGATGGCGTTTCAATCGAAAACACTATCTGGGAATTGGGACAGGTTACCAGCAAACGGATATCTCCGACGACGCTGACCCCACAAATGAAAATGGCAAGGTGCCTTTCATTCCTTTATATGCTGACTATACATATTACCTGCCTTTCAATGCACATTCGAACAACTCGTTTTTATTTGGCATCGAGGCAGGTGGCGGCTATTATCCCGACAAGACGCCCTGCAAAGAGAATTACGACAATAGGTTCTCGCCCATCATCAAGGCGAAGGTTGGCATTGACTTTCATGTTGTCAAAACGCTGAATCTCAATGTTGGTCTAAGTGCCTTGGTTTCTGACGTGAGCGGTATTGGTATCGATGTTGGTGTAACGTTCTAAATCGTAAGGTTTTCTTGTAACAACTCCCCTCCCCCTTTCATCTCACACCCTACAAACAGAACAAGCCGCGTTCCATCTCAGGACGCGGCTTGTTGTTGAAAAAATGCTATGTCTGTTTTACAGGGTTGTCGGCTTAGTAGATACCCTGAGCCATCATGGCCTTGGCAACCTTCAGGAAACCAGCCACGTTAGCACCCTTCACGTAGTTGATGTAGCCATCAGCCTCAGTACCGTACTTCACGCAGTTGTCGTGAATCTCGTTCATGATGCTGTGAAGTTTATTGTCAACTTCCTCACGGCTCCAGCTCAGACGCTCTGAGTTCTGGCTCATCTCAAGACCTGATACAGCCACACCACCAGCGTTGGCAGCCTTACCCGGAGAGTACAGGATCTTAGCATCCTGGAACACCTTGATAGCGGCAGGAGTGGTAGGCATGTTTGCACCCTCGCTCACGGCAATCACACCGTTGGCTACGAGAGCCTTAGCAGCCTCTTCGTTAATCTCGTTCTGAGTAGCAGAAGGCAATGCGATGTCGGCCTTTTCGTTCCAAGGCTTCTGTCCCTCTACGTATTTCACGCCATATTCCTCAGCATATTCCTTGATACGTCCGCGGTCAACGTTCTTCAGCTCCTTGATGAAGGCGAGTTTCTCGGCGTCGATTCCATCGGGATCGTAGATGTAACCGTCAGAATCAGAGCAGGTAAGCACCTTAGCACCCAGCTCGATGCACTTCTCGATGGTGAACTGAGCCACATTACCAGCACCCGAAACGAGCACGGTCTTGCCCTTCATGTCGATGCCACGTGTCTTCAGCATGTTCTGGAGGAAGTATACATTACCGTAACCAGTTGCCTCAGGACGGATCAGTGAACCACCAAATTCGCGGCCCTTACCGGTGAACACACCACTCCACTCGTGAGTGAGCTTCTTGTACTGGCCAAACATGTAGGCTACCTCACGGCCACCAACACCGATATCACCAGCGGGAACGTCCACATCGGGACCGATATGACGATAGAGTTCGTTCATGAATGCCTGGCAGAAGCGCATCACTTCAGCATCGCTCTTGCCGCGGGGTGAGAAGTCTGAACCGCCCTTGGCGCCACCCATGGGAAGTGTGGTCAGAGAGTTCTTGAATGTCTGCTCGAAAGCCAAGAACTTCAGGATACCGAGGTTCACTGACTGGTGGAAACGGATACCACCTTTGTACGGGCCAATCACGTTGTTGTGCTGCACACGATAACCCATGTTCGTCTGGACGTTACCCTTGTCATCAACCCAAGTTACGCGGAACGAAATCACGCGATCGGGGATGCACAGACGCTCAATGAGGTTCCACTTGTCGAATTCGGGGTGCTTGTTGTACTCCTCTTCGATAGTTGCTAACACCTGACTGACGGCCTGGATGTACTCGGGCTCATTGGGAAATCTCTGGTTAAGATTCTCTACAACTTTAGCTGCATTCATAACAATTACTTTTTAATGGTTTTACTTCTTTTTACCTTATTGATTTATTTTTCGGTTGCAAAATTACACATTTTCTCGAAATAAACAAACATTTTGAAAGAAAAATTGAAAGAAAAGCAGAAAAAAGTTACCTAAATCAAGAAAAAGGTATCAAAAAAGACACAAACAGCCCGTTTTAGCCTTACAAAACGTACCTTTTGACAGTGTGCGCACACACCCCAAAGTTCTCGCGCGCACGCATATTATATATAATGTGTAAGGATGCTTTGAGGAATTTTAAGAAGAAAAAGCACACAAAGCCTTTGCCGTTTGATGGCTAATTCGTAACTTTGCACCGAAATAACAAAGAAACGTGTACGCGAAATGAGAAAATTGATTATGGCCGCAGCCCTGTTCTGTGGAACATGCTGCCCAATAAGCGCTCAGCAAATTTATGGGGAAATCATGAATATGTCGAAGAAGGTGGCCGAAGACAAATCGCGCAACCTCCAGACGCGCAAGATTGCAACTTTCAAGGTGGACGCACTGACGTATGCCGCCATGAAGGCCCGCGAACTCATGCCCGACAGCACCGCACGAATGCTCGACGTGCAGGCACTCGCCATGTATGAATACGTAGATTTGTTTACTCGCCAGCTGACAAAGGAAACACGTCGTAAGGATCGTCAGGCCGTGATCGACCTTTTCAAGCAGGTGTCACTGGAGAATCCGCGCTATCATGATATGGACCAAGACGTGGTGCTGAGCTATTGCCGAGCTGAAGGCTTCCTCACTCAGTTCTCGCTCGACACCGACTGGGTGAAGGCACTCGAGAGCGTGAAGCGCATCATGAGCAACCTGTAAGCTTCTATTATTTTCCGAAATACTTACCCCCTATTCTTCCAGCCAAAACGCTGAAGAATAGGGCGGTTAGTTTTTAGCATATTTGAAATAATACCAATAGGTATTGCTATAGGCGTCGTGCAATGCATTGTAGCGCATCACGTCGTGGGGTGTGTTCCGCTCTAATTTTCGCATGTCGGCATAGTCAGCCTCCAAGACCTCGTCTACAAAATGGACGAGTGGCTGAGGACTCTTGTGCATGTAAAGCGTGAGGGCCTCGCGATAGTGTTTTGGCAAGTCACCACTCTCTAGATTGTAGCATTTCACAACTGAAGCGACAAAACGGTTCAAGTCTTTCTCCAGCAGATAGGCACACAAACGATAGTCATCGGCGGCCTTTGCGGAAGAAGCAAAACGCAGAATCTCCAATTGAGGATACATGAAGCTACGCGTGGTGACACCATCGGGACGAAGTGCCTCGCTACCGCCTACAATGGGATATTCAAAGAGTTGTTCGCCCAATTTACCTTCCTGAGCAAGCGCAAATGCCCTAAGCATCACAAGACTGCTATCGGTTTCGAGCGAACGTTTTCCCACCTCCAATGCCTTCCCAAATTCCCCTTTGCTCATCAGGTTCTCCATTCTCATACGATAGTGAAACACATCATTGTGGTTGGAGAGCAGTCCTACCATGAGGAACATGATGAACAACGTCAACATGTTTGTCCACATGATTTTGGAAAAAATACCCAATTCGGTAATCTTCGGCTCGTAAGGCTGATACTGATACATGTTCCAAGCTACCCATCCGAAGAGCAACAAAAGACAAGGACCGAGCCAAACCCAGAATCCAAGATGGGGCGACTGGTCAAAGTCACAACCTACTGACGTCAGCACAAGCAATGCCAGAAGAGAGGGAAAATAAGTGAGCGCATGAGCCCGCTTATAGAGCCTCGTGATGGCATAGACCAACAACTGAAGCAGAAAAAGGACAATAGTGATGAGCACCGCCCCAACGAACGGATTGTAATGGGTCTTGCCACCCGACAACACATGCTGGGCCATAGCAAGTACATCTGCCTGATAGAAATAGAGATAGCAGAATGTGAAGATGAAGAAGACAACAGCACACATCACTCGCATGAGGATGGTGCTGTTGTTGGTGGTTTGCTTATTCAATGCAATTGTACAATTTCAGGATTTGATCAATTCTTTTTGAGCACGACTGCACTACGAGCGGGAACGTAGAGCTTGAGCCACTCTTTGTGGTCCTCTACATAAAGCGGGTCGTAGTTGGTCAGATGTGTCATCGTGTCGTCCGCAAAGCCGTTGCCGCCGAAGTCCTTCGAGTCGGTGTTGAGCACCACATCGTAGCTGCCTGTGGGCACCAGGAAACCATAGTCGGTGAACGAACGTGTGGGCGAGAAGTTGAAGACAAACACCAAGTCACCACGCATGAAGGCCAGAATCTGGTCGCCATCGTTGTGCCAAATCTCCTGAACAGGCGTGCTCTGGAAATTCTTCTGACTCTTGATGACCTTCAGCATTTCGCGGTCGAAATCGCCCAACCAGTGGTAGCAGAGGTCTTTATTGTCGACAAGATTCCACTGACGACGAGCATATTTATAGCTCCAGCCATTGCCCTCGCGTGGGAAGTCAATCCACTCAGGATGTCCGAACTCATTGCCCATGAAGTTGAGATAACCGCCGTTAATGGCAGCTGCCGTTACCAGACGTATCATCTTGTGCAAGGCGATGCCTCTCTCGGCCACACCGTTGACATCCTTCTTGGCGAAATGCCAATACATGTCGGCATCAATCAGACGGAAGATGATGGTCTTGTCGCCCACGAGTGCCTGGTCGTGACTCTCGCAATAAGAGATGGTCTTCTCGTCGGGTCGGCGATTCTTCACTTCCCAGAAGATGGAGCTGGGCTTCCAGTTCTCGTCGCTTTGTTCCTTAATCGTCTTAATCCAATAGTCGGGAATGTTCATGGCCATGCGATAGTCAAAACCATAGCCGCCGTCTTCGTACTTGGCCGCAAGTCCGGGCATACCGCTCACTTCCTCAGCGATGGTGATTGCGTTCTTATTCACCTCGTGAATCAGTTTGTTGGCAAGCGTCAGATAGCAGATGGCATTATCGTCCTGATGACCATTGAAATAGTCGCCATAGTTCGTAAATGCCTCGCCAAGACCATGACTATAGTAGAGCATCGAAGTGACGCCATCGAAGCGGAATCCGTCGAAATGGAACTCCTCAAGCCAGAATTTACAATTGGAGAGGAGGAAGTGAATCACCTCGTCCTTACCATAGTCAAAGCAGAGAGAATCCCATGCGGGATGCTCGTGACGGTCGCCAGCGTAGAAGAACTGGTTAGGATCACCGCACAGGTTTCCAAGACCTTCCACTTCGTTCTTCACGGCGTGAGAATGAACAATGTCCATGATGACGGCCACACCGTTCTTATGAGCTGTATCGATAAGGTCTTTCAGCTCTTCGGGTGTGCCAAAACGACTGCTGGCGGCAAAGAAGGAACTCACATGATAGCCGAAGGAACCGTAATAGGGATGTTCCTGAATGGCCATAATCTGAATGCAGTTGTAGCCATCCTTGATAACGCGCGGCAACACATTCTCCTTGAATTCGGTATAGGTTCCTACCTTCTCAGCATCCTCACCCATGCCAATGTGGCACTCGTAGATGAGTAGCGGGGCCTTATTTGGTTTGAACGTTTTCTTCTTCCATTCGTAGGGTTTGGCGGGATCCCACACCTGAGCTGAGAAGATTTTCGTCTGCTCGTCCTGTACCACTCGACGGCACCAAGCGGGTATTCTCTCGCCTTCTCCACCGTTCCAGCGCACGTGCATCTTGAAGAGGTCGCCGTGTTTCATAGCCTTTGCCGGAAGTTTCAGTTCCCAGTTACCTGTGCCTTCGATACGCTTTGCCTTGTATTTGTCGTTCTCCTGCCATTTATTGAAATCGCCCACAAGGAATATCTCGGTGGCGTTGGGAGCCCATTCGCGGAACACCCATCCACCACGAGCCGTCTTATGCAGCCCATAGTACAAATGACCAGAGGCAAACTCCGAGAGCGTGGTCTTTCCGTTTTTCGTCAGCTGACTGATTTTCCATTCAGCATGTTCGTGACGTCCGCGGATAGCATCTTCGAACGGCTCCAGATAGCCGTCGTTCTGAACAAGTCCTATATGTTTCGGCTTCCGGGGAGCTGCGTCCTTCTTAGCGGCAGGTTTCCGGGTTGCCTTTTTCTCTACTGGTTTCTTTGTCGTTGCCATAATATTGTATTTTTAAACGAGAGCAGCGGTCTATGGCCCTCTCTACTCCTTTATGCTTTCACTTTGAAAATTGCCTTCTTGATTTCGGGCTGGTCACTGATACAGGGAGCATGTCCGTCCTGAGGCCAGAAGATGGCCATCTCACCAGGTTTGCATGTGAAATAGGTCTCTGCAAGTCCTTCGTATTTGGAGACATCCTTCTCGTCGTTGTATTCAGCCTCGGGCAAATCTCCGAGAGGAGTATATCCAAATGTCTCGGGAGCACTCAGTGGAATCTGGATGTCGAGCATACGCTTGTGCGTCTCGAGTTTGGCCGTTTCGCGGCTCTTTCCCTTTGCCATCTGGATGTTCACGAAAAGGTCCTTGCCTTTGATGAAGTGCTTTCCCTCTTCCAACGTGTTGAGATCGTTAGTTTTTAAGAAATCCACAATATCCTTGAAAAGTGGATTCAAGCTTTCGTAAAAGCTCAGTTTGTCAATTGTATCTACTACCATACCATTAGTATATTATATTTGTCAATCAGCTTTTCACTTTTCTTCCGTTCACATACATACCCTGTTCGACAATCTTTCCCTGACGGTCTTTAATAATGTATGCGCCATCGCGTTCATCATCCTTGTAGGTACCCTCGAAGCGCTTTCCTTCCTTATCCTCCTCGATGGCCTTTCCATTTCGCTTACCGTTGCGGTAGATGCCTCTGAAGCGGGTTCCATCGTGATAGTGAATGACGACCTCGCCGTCGATATCACCGTCCTTGAATCCTCCTTCGAACACGTCGCCAGTCTTCTTGCTCAACTTTCCACGACCATTCTGCTTGTCGTCTTTCCACATGCCCACGTAGACATCACCGTTTTTCCAGGTGAACGTGCCCTGACCTTCTTTGTTGCCGTCCCTGAAATGGCCCACATATTTGTCGCCATTGGCATATCTGAAGGCGCCTTCGCCAGTGCGTTCTCCCTGCACATAGGTGCCATCGTAGCGGTCGCCATTCTGGAACTTATAGGTACCACGACCATTCTGATAATCATCTTTCCAGTCGCCGGTATATTCGTCGCCGTTCGAGAATTTGTTGGTTCCCCGACCCGAACGCATGTTGTTCTGGAATGTTCCCTCGTAGGTACTTCCGTCGCCCCAATTGTAGAAGCCACGACCACTCTTCATGTCGTTTCTCCATTCTCCCTCGTAGTAGGCTCCGTTGGCGAATGTGTACTTGCCACGCCCCTGACGCTGGTCTTTCTCCCACTCGCCATCGTAGACGTCGCCATTGTAGTAGTACATGACACCGTGTCCCTCCTGGAAGTCGCGATACCAAAGTCCTACATATTTATTATTGTTCGAGAAATAGAATGTACCCTTCCCATGCTGATGGTCGGCCATCCAGTCGCCCTCGTATTTTTCTCCATCGGAAAAAGAGTAGATGCCGTAGCCTTCTCTCTTTCCTTTGGCATACTCGCCTTCGTATATATCTCCGTTCTGGTAGACGGCCCTTCCTTTTCCATGAGGTTTACCACCGTTCATTTCTCCCTGATATTGTCCACCGTCTTTGGTGATGCACGAACCCAGTGTAATCTGGGCATAGGCTCCCATCGGCAACAACATCATCATTAGCGCAAATATCTTGGTCTTCACAATACTTCGTTTTAAAATTATCCCCAAAAGTAAGCAAAATCTGCCACTTGACAAAACTTTTTTCACTTAATTCATAATTCGTAATTCATAATTCATATTTTTTAGTAACTTTGCCGAGAAATTCTAGCAAAAAAGGAAAGGAACCAAGCATTATGAAACATCAACTAAAGGCCATCGCCATCATTCCGGCACGTTATGCCTCAACCCGTTTCCCGGGCAAACCCCTGGCCATGTTGGGGGGCAAAACCGTCATCCAACGCGTCTACGAGAAAGCTGTCAGCGCGCTCGACGAAGCCTACGTTGCTACCGACGACGACCGCATCTATCAGGCGGTTTGTGCATTCGGAGGAAAGGCCGTGATGACGAGTAACCAGCATCGTAGCGGTACCGACCGAATAGCCGAGGCGGCACGAATCATCAACACCGACGCCGACGTCATCGTCAACATTCAGGGCGACGAGCCTTTCATCCACCGCTCACAGATAGAGGCTGCCGTCAACTGCTTCGTGGAAGCTCCCGAGACTCAGATTGCCACACTCGGAAAGCCCTTCACCAACGACAAAGGCTTCGAAGCACTGAGCAACCCGAACAGCCCGAAACTGGTGACCGACCTACGCGGATTTGCTCTCTACTTCAGCCGAAGCATCATCCCATACATTCGTGGCAAGGAGACAAATGAATGGATCGAAAGCCACACGTTCCTGAAGCATATCGGCCTCTATGCCTATCGTAGCGACGTACTTCAGCAAATCACACTTCTGCCGCCATCGCCACTCGAGATGGCCGAAAGCCTTGAACAACTGCGCTGGCTCCAGAACGGTTACCGAATCCGCGTGGCCACAACCGACCTCGAAACCGTAGGCATCGACACACCCGAAGACCTCGAGAAAGCCGCCTCGTTGCTGGCAACGTTCGACGGCGAGGAATAACTTCGACGACGCTTTCAAGGGGTTTGGCATGGTGTTTGTAAGTACAATTCCGTCAAAACATTTATACATAGGGTAACTCAACTGTCAGAAAAGTCAGAATTTCAGAAGTAGAGACTCCTATTAAAAAAAGGTAACAAAAGGAAAGGTTAACGCATATATGGCAAGTCAGTTTTCACCCAACGTCTCACAGATTCTTGCATTCAGCAGAGAAGAAGCAGCCCGTCTGGCCAGCAGGTCGGTAGGGCCAGAGCATCTCTTGCTGGGGCTCATGCGCGACAAGCACGGTCCGGTCAGGGAGATGCTAATGAAATTCGACATGAACTTGCAATCGATGAAGACGGAACTGGAAATGAAAGTGCGCGAAGACGATCTCATGCGTCCTATCAACACCAACGAACTGGTGCTCAACGAGAAAGCCAGCAACATTCTGAAACTGGCTGTGCTTGAGGCAAGGATGCAGACGAAGAAGACCGTCGACGCCGAACACCTGCTTTTGGCCATCTTGCACGATCAAGTGGCCAACGGCGCTAAAGAAGTATTAGAATTTAACAACATGAACTACGAAGATGCACTCTCCTATTTCTCTCAGGAGAATGGAGGATTAACAACAAGAAACGGTATCGATCTCACTGACGACGACAATGAACTCGACGATGAAGCTACATCGCAGGAACCGAAGGGTCAGTCGCGCCAGGAGAACACCACTACACGTACAAGGAAAGGCGACGGGAAGACACCCGTGCTCGATAGTTTCAGCACCAACCTCACCACAGCTGCCATCGAAGGCAAGCTAGATCCCGTGGTTGGGCGCGAGAACGAGATTCAGCGACTCACCGAGATTCTCTGCCGACGCAAGAAGAACAACCCCATTCTCATCGGAGAACCTGGTGTGGGAAAAAGCGCCATCGTGGAGGGACTCGCCCAGATGATTGTCAACCGCCACACATCGCCCATCCTCTTCAACAAGCGACTCGTGAACATCGATATGACGGCCATCGTGGCTGGAACGAAGTATCGCGGGCAGTTCGAGGAAAGGCTCAAGGCACTCATTAAGGAACTGGAACAAAACCCCGACATCATCATCTTCATCGACGAGATTCACACACTCGTGGGAGCTGGCAGCACACCAGGTTCTATGGATGCAGCTAACATCCTGAAACCCGCTCTGGCACGCGGAACCATACAATGCATCGGGGCCACCACGCTCGACGAATACCGCAACTCCATCGAGAAGGACGGTGCGTTGGAGCGCAGATTCCAGAAGGTAATGGTTGAACCCACCACCACCGAGCAGACCATCACCATCCTGAAGAACATCAAGGACCGCTACGAGGCCCATCACCACGTGAACTATACCGAGGATGCCATTTTGGCATGTGTCAAATTGACGGACAGATACGTCACCGACCGATTCTTCCCCGACAAAGCTATCGACGCGCTCGACGAGGTAGGAGCAAAGGTGCATCTGCAACACGCCAGCATGCCGCCTGAAATAGCTGAGAAGGAAAAGGAACTGAGCTACGTAGAGGAGAAGAAGAAGGCTGCCGTGAAGAACCAGAACTTCGAACTGGCAGCTAGCTATAGAGACCGTCAGACAACGCTCGAACAGGAACTTCAGACGCTCCAGGACAAGTGGACTTCGGGTGATGTCGACGTGCGCGTTACGGTGACCGAGAAAGAGGTGGCCGAGGTAGTGAGCGTGATGACGGGTGTGCCCGTTCAGCGCATGGCCGAAGCCGAAGGACTGCGCCTGAAGAACATGGGAACACGACTGAAAGAAGAGGTCATCGCACAAGAGGCAGCCATCGACAAGATGGTAAAGGCCATCCAGCGCAACCGCGTAGGACTGAAAGACCCCAACCACCCCATCGGAGCGTTCATGTTCCTGGGTCCCACTGGCGTCGGAAAGACCTATCTGGCGAAGAAACTTGCCGAGCAGATGTTTGGTAGCGCCGATGCCCTCATCCGTATAGACATGAGCGAGTATTCCGAGAGCTTCAACACCTCGCGACTGGTCGGTGCTCCTCCGGGATATGTAGGTTATGAGGAAGGCGGACAACTCACCGAGCGAGTGCGCCGCCACCCCTACTCCATCGTGCTGCTCGACGAGATTGAGAAGGCTCACGGCAACGTGTTTAACATGTTGCTACAGGTGCTCGACGAAGGCCGACTGACCGATGGCAATGGACGACTGGTAGACTTCCGTAACACGGTGATTATCATGACATCTAACGCCGGTACCCGACAGCTGAAGGAGTTCGGACGCGGCGTAGGATTCAACGCTGGAGGCATCGGACTCGCTTCGGGTGAGAAGGACAAGGAGTTTGCTCGCAGAATCATCCAGAAGAGCCTTAGCAAGCAGTTCGCCCCGGAGTTCCTCAACCGTCTGGACGAGATCATCACCTTCGACCAGCTGGATCTCGAGGCCATTAAGAAGATTATAAACGTGGAGTTACGCGCCCTCTACAAACGAATGGAAACGCTTGGCATACGCATGGAGATAACCGACGCGGCAAAGGAATTTGTGGCCTCAAAGGGCTACGACGTTCAGTTCGGTGCCCGACCACTCAAACGCGCCATCCAGACGTACATCGAAGACGGTGTGTGCGAACGGCTGCTCAACGAGGACATCCATGCTGGCGACACCATCCACATCGACAAGTACCCCGAGAAACAAGAGCTCGTTTTCTCATAAGCCCATGAATCGAGTAGGAGGTGAACACTAATCAGAGGTGTTCACCTCCTTTCGTGTTCACTTGTCCTCTCACACCACCGTACTCCGCTCCGCCATCATGGGTAAGTGCAGTTTTCGCCATTATCAAGAAAAGTTCTAAAATGCAAAAGCAACGCTTCTGCATTTGAAAAACAACAATTTAAAGCTTGCAAAGCGACGTCATAGTTCATGTAAAGCGATGTGTTAGATTACGAAAAGCGATGTTTTAAGTCATAGAAAGCAACGCTTTTGAGGGTTCAAAGACGCATTTTACATATTAGAAGATTGATTCTACATTTTCATTTTTATATAATTGCGTTTAACACCTACCGACCTACCATAAACACTTGCAAACGTTCGTAAATACCTATCACAGAGAGCATTAGCTATGGTAGGTCTATGGTAGGTCTTTCCCCAAGACCTACCATAGACCTACCCCTTTATTTATAGGCGTTTGCGAGTGGTCATGGTAGGTCGGTAGGTCTTTATCGTGAAAATAATTATTTCACAATAGTTACGTCGAACTCACGTTTAATGATATGTATAGCGCCCCATTCCAGTACCTCCCTTAAGAATGAACAAACGGCAACTGCATTCACTGCAACTGCCGTTTTATTTTATGAAAACTACGCTTTCTTTCTCTCAAATTCTTATTATACCCTTTCTTAAACGTTATCACTGAAAAGCATCTTTTACCAATACTAATACTTTTTCATTGAGATATGCGCGTCAGTCTTAATTTGACAATGCAAAGATAATGCGAAAGAATGAACACTCGAACAACAATTGGCGATTTTTTTTGAGAAAGGCCACCTATTTTGACTTACATCAAAGAAATGTGCACGAACACAAAGAGAACTTTTTCGACAAACACGAAAAAAATGACAATAAATCGCTCGTCATTGAGATATTTTTTATATTTTTGTCGCACATTTACCAGAATCAAACAAATAATACAATAAACCTATTTAATTTTTAAAAGTATGAGTATTCTAATGATTGTCCAGCTTTGCATCGTGCTGCTGGCCCTTTGGGTGGGTTCTCGCTACGGTAGCCTTGCACTGGGCGCCATCTCGGGAATCGGTCTCGCTATCCTTGTCTTCGGTTTCGGACTGAAGCCTGGAACACCTCCCACCGACGTGATTTACATCATCATCGCAGCAGTAACCTGTGCGGGCGTACTACAGGCCTCAGGAGGTATGGACTGGATGATTCAGATTGCAGAAAAGATGCTCCGCAAGCATCCAGACCGCATCACATTCCTCGCCCCACTCACCACTTTCTTCCTCACCGTATTGGTAGGCACCGGACATGTGGTATACACACTTATGCCCATTATCTGCGACATCGCACTCAAGAAAGGCATCCGTCCTGAGCGTCCATGTGGCGTGGCTTCCATCGCATCGCAGGTAGGTATCACTTGCTCGCCCATCGCAGCAGCAGTGGTAGCCTTCTCTGCAATCTCGGCCAGCAACGGATTCCACGTAAACAACCTGCAGATCATCATGGTTACCATTCCGGCATGTATCTGCGGACTCATCTGCGCTGCCGCCGCCTCCTATCGCCGCGGTAAGGACCTCGACAAGGACCCGCAATTCCAGGAGAGGCTGAAGGACCCCGCACAATATCAGTATATCTACGGCAGTTCAGCCACTACGCTCGACAAGCAAATCTCTGCTGACTCCAAGCACGCCGTTTACGTATTCCTCGCTGCTCTGGCCATCATCGTCATGTTCTCTATCGTACAGATGTTCGGTGGAAACATCCTGCCCACATACGACACAGTACAAGCTGTTAAGGGCGGTCCTGCAGAGATCACACTCGAAGGCGGAGTGGTGCAGACGGCTAAGCAACTGGCCTCCACTGGCGTGGTGCTGGCTGGTGTCACCGAAGTAGTGAAGAAACCACTGGCCATGAACCTCGTCATCCAGATCGTGATGATTTCGGCCGCAGCACTCATGATTATCTTCTGCAAGGCAAAGCCTAAGAAAGCCGTAGGCGGAGCTGTATGGCAATCAGGTATGGTGGCTGTTGTGGCCATCTACGGCATTGCATGGCTAGCTGACACCTACTTCGGCAACTACATGGACGAGATGAAACTCATGCTCAAAGACCTTGTATCGGCCTACCCATGGACCATCGCCATCGCCTTCTTCCTCGTATCGGTACTCATCAACTCTCAGGGTGCCGTCGTCGTGGCCATGCTTCCGCTAGGCTATACGCTGGGCATCGAAGGATGGATTCTGCTGGGTGTGCTCCCATCGGTATATGGTTACTTCTTCATCCCGAACTATCCCTCGGATATCGCAACTGTGAACTTCGACCGATCGGGCACAACGGTCATCGGCAAATACCTGCTGAACCACTCGTTCATGATGCCTGGCCTCATCAGCGTCATCGTGAGCACCATCGTGGCATACGGTCTCTCAGCCCTGTTCCACCAGATGGGAATGTACTAAAATCAAAGAAACAATCATCGACAAAGCGGTTTCCCCAATCCGGGAAACCGCTTTTTCTTTTCTATCTTCTATCCCTTTTTCTAGAGCATCTAGAATATCTAGAGAATCTAGAATAACTAGTAAATCTAGAAAATCTAGTGAATCTAGAAAATCAAGAAGACCTAGTTCTTCCCTACTCCAACTATTTTTAACACCCCCTCTGAAAAAAACTTAACATCACCCGCTCATGTTAAACTTCATCCCTCCCCCTGCATCTTAGAATTGTATTTCGGATGAATTTAAGCACGACATACATACTATATTTTGTTTAATTATATTAAGGTAAAAAGAAATGAAAAAACTATTTGTAACAATGGCAATGGTCGTAGCACTGACCACAGCAAACGCTCAGACGGAGAAGCCTCAGCGTCAACCACGTATGGACCGCACAGAGATGATGGTCAAAGAATATGGACTGAATGCCGATCAGGCGGCAAAGCTGAAGAAACTCAACGAGAAATATGCCGACATGTTCCAGCGTGGTCCACGTGGAGGTCGCCCAGGAGGCCCTCGCGGAGGTGCCCGTCCTCAGGGTCAGATGCAACCACCAGCTGACGGACAGTCGGGAGCAAGCGGACAGGCTCAACGCCCACCGCGTCAGGATGGCAACGGTAACCACCAGAAGCGCATGGAGGAGAACCGCCAGAAGATGGACCAATACAACAAGGAGCTGCAAGGCATCATGACCTCAGCACAATATCAGGCCTATCAGAAAAAGATGGAAGAAATGAGGAAGAACCGTCCTCAGCGCAAAAAGAAAAACTAACTCCCCTAGAATATCTAGAAAATCTAGAATATCTAGATAATCTAGTAAAATTCTAGCGAGCATCTCCCCCCGCCACAAGCGCCATCTCCATACGGCCCCGGTAGCTGACGAGCACTTCAACCTCGTAGCTGCTGGGGCTGTCTGGTATAGCTAGCTGAGCGATATAGCGCACACCGTCGCTATCCGCGCGGCTATATACTAAGTCACTCAACACGCTCTGCTTGAGAAAATCCTCAGGGACAAGCTTCTTGAAGTCCTCGCGATGGAAGTCGTGCTGATAGATGCGGGCGGCACCGTTGAAAAGAATGAAGCGGATGCTATTGTCGTAATAGACGTTCTCCACTTCAAGCCCGTCTTCATTGATCGTTGGCTTCACCACCTTCTGCCTCGTCGGGTTCACCTGCACATAGAAATGATAACGCTGGTTGTCCACATAGACCACCGTGTCGCGCTTGATGGTCTGCCGTTGGTTCAAGGCCACGGGCTTACAATGGTCGAAATAGTGAATATCGTCAGCATTCTCGCTCTTCACCAGATGCACCACCTCGCCCCCTTGGGTCTTGAACTGGAAGATATGCTCGGCCTGCTTCACGATGGGATATTTCGAGGTATAGGCACCTGCGATGTAGAGCGTATCGCCGATGATGGAGAAACGAGCTGGCTGACTGGTGGTGTCAGGATAGAATATCGAGTCGCCCTCAGCACGAAACGATGGGGCATCCTCGTCCTGGTCCATCCAGATACCCTGTAGCATCTGCTTGGCTTGCAAATCTTCTTCAGGCTGTGGGGCCACACTCTCACTCTTGCTATTCTGACAAGCCGCAAGAATCAAGCCCATTGCAATTATATATAACCCTTTCCTCATTTTCGAAATATACAGTACAATGACACGTCACTACATTTTATATATAGAACCGACCATCTTTGTGCTCTGCAAAAGTAACAATAATATTCCGATTGGGAGCGATAAAAATGAGATTTTTTTCTTTTCTGATGGAAAATATTTGGATATTCCGACGAAAAGACTTAATTTTGCATCGTGATTCAAATTGACAGACATATTGAGATTCTGCTGCTCAGCAACGATTGCGTGACGGTTCCTGGATTGGGAGGCTTCATGGCACATCATGTTGATGCACGCTTCGACGATACCGACAACCAGTTTCTGCCGCCTCAACGTACACTGGGATTCAATCCCAAGCTTACGCTGAACGACAACCTACTGGTGCATTCATACATCGAAGCCTACGACCTCAGCTACCCTGATGCCATCAGTCGCATCGAGGATGAGGTGGACATCATGAAGCATCGCATCGAGGACGAAGGGTCGTACGAACTGGCAGACATCGGTACACTGGCACTCAACGAAGAGGGCAATTACGAGTTCACTCCCTGCGAAGCCGGTATTCTGACACCCGAACTCTATGGCCTGTCATCCTACGAAATGCACCCAATTGGCTCGATTCGTCCAGCCATGATTCACACCGAAGTGAAAACCACCGACATTGATGCCGACACCGAAGAGGAGAAAGACGACAATACCATCAGTATCCGCGTGAGCGTGCTCCGCAACGCATTGGCCATCGCCGCCGCCTTCCTGGCATTCTTCCTCATCACCACACCACTGGGTTCGGGCAAGGGCAACGTGCAACTCAGTAATTTCAACCTAACGGCCATCTCCGATTTGATGTCGCAGAAGCAGGCCCCCACTCAAGAGCAACCCATCGTGGAGATTGCAACAAAGCCCGCTCCTGTTGTCGCCAAAACCGAGACAAAAGCCGCACCTGAAGTAGCTCAGCCAAAAGCACAGGCATCGCACTGGAGCCTCATTCTGGCATGCGGAGTGCCGCGCGATGGAGCCGACCGTCTGGTGCAGAAACTCAAGGAACAGGGCTTCCCCGAAGGTGGCGTGCTCGAGAAGAAAGGCAATTCGCGAAAGGTGTTCTACGGCAGCTATTCTACCGCCGAAGAAGCTTATAACAAGCTTATGTCGCTAAGAAGTAATCCCGAATTCAGCGAGGCTTGGATTTTAGAAATCAAGTAGACAAACATATATTCCAAAGCCCCTCCCACAACAAGGAGGGGTTTTTCATTTTCAACCCCACAGACATGAAAAGAGTAAGATGCCCCAAATGCGATAACTACATCACGTTCGACGAAACACAATACACCGAAGGCCAGAGCCTCATCTTCGCCTGCCCCCAATGCGGCAAGCAGTTCGGCATCAGGATGGGTGTGTCGAAGCTTCACAACAGACAGAAGGAGGAGAATCCCGAAGAACGACTCGACGAAGGGAAACTAGGCGCCATCATCGTCATAGAAAATGTTTTTCACTACAAGCAGGTCATCCCCCTAAGAATGGGCGACAACGTCATCGGACGCTACCAGAAAGGCAATCCCATCAACACTCCCATAGAAACGGTCGACCCAAGTGTTGACAACACCCATTGTGTCATCAATGTGAGCCGCGACAAGCATGGACGTTTGAAATATGTGCTTCGTGATGGTCCGAGCAACACGGGAACATTCGTCGACAATCAAATTCTAGGCGACCGCGAGCGACGAGTCATCTCTGACGGCACCCTTTTCACCATCGGCGCCACCAGCATCATCTTACGCGGTGCTCAGGAAGAAGAAGACGCACAAGAGGAACAATAAAAAGATTCGATTCTTAGGTAAGTCCGTGTAGAATGATTGAAAACTTTAGGCCTTCGCAATCGAGTTAGAACAATCCACGATTGGCCTTTTGCACGACTATGATTGAATCCCTGTAAGGACGACCTACTATTTTAAACTGCTTTATCTCACGCGAAGCAAGTCGCCCACACGAAGTTCGTAGCTGCTCTTCAGGTGGTTCATCTTATACAAACTCTTCAACCGAATGCCATAATACTGAGCAATTCCATACATGCTTTCACCTGCTTTTACCCGATGCGGACGACCTTCGTAGGCCTCGTCGGCACGCTTCTGTTTCTTTTTAAGCCAGATAAGTTCGTTGGGGACCAGCTTGCTATCGTAGTCGCGCTCGTTATACTTTGCAATCTTCCTTCCACTGATACCTATCTCACGGCCAATGCTCTCGAAGGTGTCACCACGACGGGCCTGTAGGAAATAGTTCTTATTATAAATATGTATGGCATGAAGCGACCCATCGCTACCACCAGCCGTTCGTTTTCCTGAGTTGTCGGCCATGAATTTGTCGTATCCACGAGCGTGATCGAACTCATAGAGTTTGTAGAGTTCTATCAGGTTGATCAGACGCGTAGCGTACGAAGGATTCGTGGCATAGCCAGCAGACTTCAGTCCTCGCGCCCACCCCTTATAGTCAGTTATTTTCAACTTGAACAATCCCGCATAGCGTTTGTTGTTCGTCAGGAACTTGCTATGGTCCTCAAAGCTCTCCTTTGCATTGTTATAGGCGCGGAAACATTCGTTGCTCGCATCGTCGTCGAAATAGAGCGTGCGCCCTTTCCACCCATGACATTTGATGCCGAAGTGGTTATTTCCCTGAGTGGTCAGGCGGCTCCGCCCTGCCCCACTCTCGAAGATTCCCTGGGCAAGGGTGATGCTGGCAGGTATCTTGTAGCGAAGCATTTGCTCGATGGCTAAGTCACGATACTGGTCGATATAGGTCTGATACTGACTATTCCACTTCATTTGTTGAGCGGTGGCCTCAGACGTTCCAAAACTGATGGCGATGCAAAGCCATAGTATTCTAATGATATTTGCTTTCATAACTGCCGACAAAGATACAGTAAAATCCGTAAACGTCCAAGATTTTTTATACGCATTTACAGTTTTTTCAAACAATCACCTTGTCATTTTCAGAAGAAACTTTGCGGCAATGCCAAATTAAACTAAAATTAGAATGTTTTCGCACTTTATATTTGCCCATGTGGGAAAATTGTAGTAATTTTGCTCCGTTTATGGGCCCAAAACGCAACAGAGCGCGCGAAAAGGGCCTCTAATCCAATTTTAAAAGATTTTAAGAATTTAAAGATTATAAGAGAATTAATTATCAGTAATGGACGAAAATCAGACATTTGACCAAGACAGAATCATCAAGATCAACATCGAGGAGGAAATGAAATCCTCGTATATTGACTACTCTATGTCAGTGATTGTGGCACGTGCTCTGCCTGATGTGCGCGACGGATTCAAACCCGTACACCGCCGAATACTATACGGTATGGCGGGCATCGGCAACACCAGCGACAAACCCTATAAGAAGTGCGCCCGCGTGGTCGGTGAGGTGCTCGGTAAGTATCACCCACACGGAGACAGCTCGGTCTACGGAGCGCTCGTACGTATGGCTCAGGACTGGAACATGCGCTACACGCTTGTCGACGGACAGGGTAACTTCGGTAGCGTTGACGGCGACTCGGCCGCAGCTATGCGATACACGGAGTGCCGACTCTCCAAGATGGGCGAACACATCATGGACGACTTGGAGAAAGACACGGTGGACATGCAGAACAACTTCGACGACTCGCTTCAAGAGCCGACCGTCATGCCCACAAAGGTGCCCAATCTGCTGGTAAACGGCGGTAACGGCATCGCCGTAGGTATGGCTACAAACATCCCCACCCACAACTTGGGAGAGGTGATTGACGGTTGCTGCGCCTACATCGACAACCCCGATATAGACACCGACGGACTCATGGAGTATATCAAGGCTCCCGACTTCCCCACCGGTGCTTACATATATGGCATTCAGGGCGTGAAAGACGCCTACACAACTGGTCGTGGACGCATCGTGATGCGCGCCAAGGCCGAGATTGAAAGCCACGAGACTCACGACAAGATCGTGGTGACCGAGATTCCCTACGGCGTGAACAAGGCTCAGCTCATTGAGTACATCGCTGACCTCGTGAAGGAAGGCAAGCTGGAAGGTATCTCCTACGCCAACGACGAATCGGGCCGACAAGGCATGCGCATCGTCATTGACGTGAAGAAAGACGCCAATGCCAACGTCATCCTCAACAAACTCTTCAAGATGACCGCATTGCAAAGCGCATTCTCGGTGAATTGCATTGCTCTGGTGAAGGGCCGTCCGCGTCTGCTTTCATTGAAGGAATGCGTGAAATACTTCGTGGAGCATCGTCACGATGTGACCATCCGCCGCACCAAATACGACCTGAAGAAGGCTCAGGAGCGCGCACACATCCTCGAGGGATTGATCATTGCGGTGAACAACATCGACGAAGTGGTGCACATCATCCGCAACTCGAAGACACCAAGCGACGCTCAGCGCAACTTGGAAGCACGATTCAACCTGGACGAACTACAATCGAAGGCCATCGTGGACATGCGTCTCAGTCAGCTCACCGGTTTGCGTGTCGACCAGTTGCACCAGGAGTACGACGACTTGATGAAGCTGATTGCCGACTTACAGGAGATTCTCGACAATCCTGAACGTTGTAAGCAGGTGATGAAGGACGAACTCCAGGAAGTGAAGGAGAAGTATGGCGACGAACGCCGCACTCAGATTGTTCCCGACGAACACGAGTTCAATGCAGAGGACTTCTACCCCAACGACCCGGTTGTCATCACCATCAGTCATCTGGGCTACATCAAGCGCACGCCGCTATCCGATTTCCGCGAACAGGCTCGTGGAGGCGTTGGAGCAAAGGGTGCACGCACTCGCGACAACGACTTCACCGAATATATCTATCCCGCCACGATGCACCAGACGATGCTCTTCTTCACCAAGAAAGGACGTTGCTACTGGTTGAAGTGCTACGAGATTCCAGAAGGCGATCGCAACTCGAAGGGACGCGCCATCCAGAACATGCTCAACATCGATAGCGACGATGCCGTGAACAACATTCTCCGTCTGCGTGGAAAGGGACTTGAGGACGAGGAATTCGTCAACTCACACTACGTGATGTTCGCCACGAAGAACGGTATCGTGAAGAAGACCTGCCTCGAAGCCTATAGCCGTCCGCGTGCTAACGGCGTGAATGCCATCAATATTCTCGAGGGCGACGAAGTGGTTGACGTTCGTCTGACCAACGGCCACAACGAACTCATCATTGCCAACCGCAACGGACGTGCCGTCTACTTCGACGAGAACGACGTGCGCACGATGGGCCGTGTGGCTACAGGTGTTCGCGGCATGCGACTCGACGAAACGGGCGACGATGCCGTTGTTGGTATGATAGTGGTGAACGATGCTTCAAGCGAAAGCGTCATGGTGGTCAGCGAAAACGGCTACGGAAAGCGCTCCAGCGTTGAAGACTATCGTAAGACAAAGCGTGGTGCTATGGGCGTGAAGACGCTCAACATCACCGACAAGACCGGACGTCTGGTGGCCATCAAGAACGTCACCGACCAGAACGACCTCATGATCATCAACAAGAGTGGCATCGTGATCCGACTCGGTGTTGCCGATTGCCGCATCATGGGTCGCGCCACTCAAGGTGTACGACTGATCAACCTCACCAGGAAGAACGACGTCATTGCTAGCGTTTGCAAGGTGATGAGTTCAGAACTCGAGGCCATCGTCGAGCAGAAAAGTCGCGAGGAATGGGCACAAAATAGCGATGCCATCCGTAAGGACATGACGACCGACGCCAACGGTGATTCCGAAGTTGAGAACAATACCAACGAAGAAGAGGACACTATCACTCCCATCGTAGACTTCGCCGACGAAGAACCGCAGGATGGTCAGGATTAAACCTTTCAAATTAACTATAGTCGAAGAAATAAAAATTTCAACCTTTTTATAAATAAAGCTTATGAAAAAATTCATGATTATGGCACTGATGGTACTGGGTACCACATGCGCCTTCGCTGGCGACAGCGACGCCTTAAAGGCTATTAAAAAAGCCAAGGACTACAATGAGGCTCAGAACCTTGTTATGAACTCTCTGGGACAGCTGGCCAACGATGCTGAGAAAGCAGCAGCTTACAACAAGCTTGTTGACTTGGCAATGGAAAAATTCACAAAGGAAAGCACTAACGTAACATGGAACCAGACCGCCGCTCAGATGGGTCAGGAAACTAAGCCCGTCGACGAGGCTGGTATGAACGAAGCTGCCTACAACGCCGTGAAGGCTGTCATGGAATGCGACAAGTACGACCAGATGCCCAACGCCAAGGGCAAGGTTGCTCCGAAGTTCGCAGCTAAGAACGCTCAGCGTGGATGGCAAGCTCGCCAGCAACTGGTGAATGCCGGACAAGACGCTCTCAATAAGGAGAATCAGGCCGAGGCCAAGAAGTTCTGGGGATTGTTTGTTGATTCTGATGGCGCCGCCGTCTTCAAAGATTGCGACCGTACCTTCCAGCAGCCTTTCTTCGGACAGGTAGCCCGCTTCGTAGGCATTTTCGCTTACCAGGATAAGGATATGGAAGCTGCTCTGAAGTATTGCGACATCGCTGCTCAGGATCCCAACGAAGCTGAGAACGCCCTGAACCTGAAGCTCGAAGTGCTCGGTGCTGACCTGAAGACACGCGAGGACTCTATCAAGTATCTCGAGAACGTGAAGACTCTGCAAGCTCAGAACCCCAACAATGCCTCTATCATGGAGAAGGTTTACAACATGTATATGGGCATGGGTGAGAAGGAGAAGGCTCTCGGTTTCCTCGATGAAGTTTTGGCCAAGGATCCCAAGAACTTCGTTGCTCTGGCCGACAAGGGCATGTACTACATGGATCAGGACAATGCCGCCGAAGCTGCCAAGTACATGAAGCAGGCTATCGACGTGAAGGAAGACAACGCCGTGGTTCACTACTACTATGCCGTTTGCGTTCGCGCTCAGGCTCAAGCTTTCGCCGATGCTGACCCCGCTAAGTTCAAGAGCATGATGGAAGAGGCTATCCAGCACTTCGACCGTACAAAGGAACTCGATCCTGACAAGATGATTCCTTGGGGATACAACCGCTACTCTGCCTACTCTCAGCTCTATGGTGAGGATGACGCTCGCACCAAAGCTGCTGAAGCCGACAAATAAACCTACTCAGCGCATCTGCTGATACCATACGGCGGGATGCGGCAGCACAACTGCCTGCATCCCGCTTTTCAATTCACCAATCACGCTCCACATGGGAGCATAATAAAAAGATTTGTTATTCAGGCTTATGAAAAGATTATTCTTTTGCATTGCCCTCACTTTGGTTTGCTCCACATTCTACGCTCAGAAGAAGGAAATATCACAAGCCAAGACATACATCAAGAGCGGTAAGAATCTGGATAAAGCCGAGCAGCTCATGATGAAATTACTCACCGATTCCGCCAACCAGCAGAATCTGAAAATCCATGCTACCCTGACGGAGGCGCTTCGGGCTCAATACGAGCAAAGCAACGAGAAGATGTACCTCAGGCAGAAGGTGGACACGGCATCGGTATTCGAGTTGGCGCTTCGGATGTTCCAAGCACACGAGACGCTCGACACGCTTGATGCCCAACCCGACGAAAAGGGACGCGTGAAGATAAAATACAGAAGCAAAAATGCCGCCTACCTGAACAAATATCGCCGCAACTTGTTCAATGGCGGAGCTTGGTTCATTCGCAAGCAGAACTTCGAGCGAGGCTACACGTTCATGCGCAACTACCTTTCATGTGGCCGCCAACCGTTGTTTTCTTCCTACAACTATCAACCCGACTCCGTAGCCGCCTATTGGGCACTCTTCTGCGGATACAAACTGAATTGCCCGTCAAAGACACTCAGACATGCCGATTTGGCGAAGCGCGATTCCACCCATCTCGAGAACACACTTCAGTATCTTTCAGAGACTTATCTGCAACTGAACGATACCGCTAAATATGTTTCTACCCTTCACGAAGGCTTCCTCCGCTACAAGCTTTCGCCCTATTTCTTCACCCATCTCATTGACTTCTACGGTGGCGTTCATCGCTATAACTCAGCACTCGACATTGCCGATCAGGCGCTCGAAGTGTGTCCGCACAACGAACTCTTCCTCCTGGCCAAGAGCAACACCTTGCTGAACATGGGGCACTATGGCGATTGCATCTCCGTGTGCGACTCCATCATTGCCCGAAACGATTCAGCTGCCGATGCCTACTACAACGCCGGAGCCGCCTGGATGAACAAAGCCTTCGAGCTGGAGAAGACGGCGATGAAGGAGAACAGGCGAGTGAAGCAACAACAGGAGTTCTACCGGAAAGCGCAGCCATATATGGAGAAGTACAGGGCACTAAGACCCGAGAACAAGGACAAATGGGCATCTGCGCTCTACAACATCTACCTGAACCTGAACCTCGGCCGACAATTCGAAGAAATCGACGCCTTGCTCAGAAAGTGACGGACATCCGAAATAAAGGCATCGTCTTATCGAAGAATAAAGAAAAATAAAATAATTCGAAGGCATCGCCCCAACGAAAAATAAAGAAAACAAAACAATCTCATTAGCAAATTATGAAATCCTACTGGTTTGTCTTCTGCCCCAACGAACTTTTGCTAAAGCCTCTTCCCGACGGTTCGTTCACCGTTCCATTTCAGGAGGAGCCGCCCACCGAAACGAAGCCTTGGACGACCATTCACGAGATAGCACCAATGGAAGACGGCAGGCCCGTCAAGGCCTACAAAACCTCGTTGCCCCTAGCCTCGGAGAGTTTTCAGCCGCTGACATCACCCCTCCGTGCATCCTACTACAAACTGCCCTCAGACCTCTATCTGAAAGCGGGTAAATGTCAGGAGATTCTCTATTGGGATGACAACACGCGCTTCTGCGGTGTGTGCGGAGCCCCCATGAAACTACACACCGACATCTCCAAGCGATGCACCCAATGCGGCAAGGAAGTGTGGCCCCAGCTGGCTACCGCCGTCATCGTGCTCATTCATCGCAATGACGAGATATTGATGGTGAGGGCGCGCAACTTCAGAGGTGACTTCTACGGACTTGTAGCAGGCTTCGTGGAGACGGGCGAAACGCTCGAAGAGGCCGTCGTGCGCGAGGTGAAGGAAGAAACGGGCATCAGCATCAAGAACATCCGCTACTTCGCCTCACAACCTTGGCCCTATCCTTGCGGACTGATGGTTGGATTCAACGCCGACTACGAGTCTGGTTCCATCCATCTGCAAAAAGAGGAACTCGCGAATGCCGGATGGTTCCGTAGAGACAACCTCCCCACCCTGCCCGAAAAGCTCTCCATAGCGAGACGACTCGTCGACAATTGGTTGGAAAATGGTTGACGACTCGTTTACGATTTGGCAAATACCACAAAAAAAAATCTAGAAAAAATCCGTCGAAATTGGCGCTTTCGGCAAAAATTTTCTAGATTTTATTTTTTTGAAGTTCCCGAACTCTCAGAACTTCCTCTCCAAAATCTCTAGCTACATTAGGCTATTGAGGTGGATGAAGTTTCCAATTCTTTAGAACTCTCTTTCCAAAATCACTAGCTACATTCGGCTATTGAGTTTAGCAAAGTTTCCGATTCTTTAGAACTCCCTTTCCAAAATCTCGAGGCACATGCGGCTATTATGGTAGGGACACTTCCAGAAGCCAGCCTTGTCGTCGTGGCGATTGATGTTCCGTCCGGGATCACGACTCCACCACCATTCGCCTCCTTCGAGGTCGATGAGATTGTCCTTGATGTATTGCCAACCGTTAAGGGCCTTCTGAAGAGCCGACTCATCGCCGAAGTACTGGTAGATGTTGACCCATCCCACAACGTTCTCTGCCTGCACCCACCAATGGCGGTCGGTGTCTACATAGCCCGTGTCGAGATTGGCCTCATGCACCATTGAGCCGTCGGCATTGAGACCTTTCTCCGAAGCTTTGGCCACCATCTGAACGATGTCCTCCACCTTTCTCAGCACCTTCTCGTCGCCCAACACCAGAGCGGCCTCGTGCATCAGCCACGAGCACTCGATGTCGTGACCGTAGCTTTCCAGCCGACCTGCCTCGCGCGTCCAATCCATATCGAAGAAGAGGTCGAGGTGATGGGTTTCGGGATTCAGAATCTTGTCGGTGAAAATGTCAATCAGATTGCGGAGCGAAGCCTCAATACGGGTGAACGTCTCCTGGGGAACGGTGACCTTCACGGGTAGCACCGCACCGATGGCCGGCACATAGTTGCACAATTCAGCCTCCTGAATCTCCTTCAGACAACGATAGAGATTGGTGTAGGGTTCGATGATGTGCAGGTGGGTGTTCTGCGACTTCGGATAGTTGGCGTCGAGCTCTGAGAGACGCATGTCGGCAATCTCACCCCACTCACGTGTGCAAGCCTCGATGTACCCGTTGTTGAGCTTGTCGAGCGAATGCTCCTCGATGCACTCATAGAGCTCAATGGCATAGTCGAGCGCCTCACGGTCGCCCGTGGCACGAACATACTCCGAGAGTCCGTAGATCATGAAGCCAATGGCATAGAACTGTTTCTTGGTGTCCTTCGGCTCACCCGTGAAGTCGAGGCTCCAGTAGGTACCACCATACTCACGGTCGATGAAATGCTCGATGATATAGTCTTTTGCTCGTGTGGCAGCCTCCAGGTATTCAGGCTTTCGAAGCACACGATAGGCGGCCGAGAACGACCATAGGATGCGGGCATTCAGGATGCCTCCCTTGTCGGCCATCGGCTTGAGTATTCCCTCGCCCGTCATCTGACCATAGAAACCGCCATGTTCTTTGTCGGTCATCTTGTCAATCCAGAAGCTGAGAATGTTATTTTCCAACACATCCTTCACTTCCTTCTTGAGCGTCTTGACAGTTTCGTTCATCATGCTAAATGCTTATTTCTTGATAGGATAGATGATGGTGAGCAGGATGATGATGAGGGCGAAGATGGCCGGGAACAACGAGAACAACGACCAAACCATCGTCAGCACGGAGTCGGTGATGGAAGCGGGGTCGACGCTGGTGTTGCCAAATTGGTCGGTCACCATGCTGGCACCAGCAAGACCGAGGAACAAGGCTACAAGCGAACCCGAAACGGCCGTACCGAACTTCTGAGCCATCGTACCAGAGGAGAAGATAAGTCCCGTCGAGGAGGTTCCGTTCTTCTCGGTAGCATAGTCGGCAACGTCGGCATACATCGACCACAATAGCGGTGAATAGAGACCGATACCCACGGAGGTCAGCACGACGATAGCCACCATCACCCAGATGTAGTCGGGATCCATCGGGATGAAGAAGAAGCCAATGGAGAAGACGAGGCAGATGACGGCTGCCAGCTGGAAGGCACGACGCTTGGAACCAACCCACTCGGTGAACTTAGGCGACAGACCGCCGAAAATCATACAGGTGAGCTCGCCGAAGGTCATGAACACCGTGAAGTTGATGATGAAACCACTGACCGTCACGTCGCCCTTCAGGCAATATTCGAAGAGATAGCCAGCCACGGCATAGCGGAATCCGTTGAAGAAATTGGTGCAGATACCGATGAGCGTGAGGATGATCCAAGGCTTGTTCTTGAACAGGTCGGCGAAGGGCTTGAACGAGAACTTCTCCGCACGGATGGGTTTCAGGCGCTCCTTGGTGAGCAATCCGCAAGCCAACGTTCCGAGAGCTGCCAGCGCACCGAAGAACACGCCGATGACGGCATACTGGTGTTGCTTGGCGGCTACGGTGTAGGTGCCGTCGGCCATCTTCTCACCACCAATGAACTCAATGATGTAGGGGAAGCAAAGCAGGGTGATGAAACCCATGGCGTAGGCTCCGACCATGCGGAACGAAGAGAACTGGTTCTTCTCGTTGTCGTCGTCGGTCATCACGCCGAGCAGCGATCCGTAAGGCACGTTCACGGCCGTATACATGGCCATCATGAGCAGATAGAGGGAGTAGGCCCAGATGCGCTTGCCCACGGGTCCGAAGTCGGGCGTGTAGAGCAGCAATGCGAAGATAAGGCCGAAGGGGATAGCCCCGTAGATGAGCCACGGGCGGTAGGTGCCGAAACGCGACTGGGTGCGGTCGGCCAGCGAACCCATCAACGGGTCGGTGACGACGTCGAACATGCGCGCGATGAACATCAGCGTGGCCGCATCGGCGAACGTCAGTCCGAAGACGTTGGTGAAGAACAGGGGGAAGGCGATAGACATGATTTTCCACGTGATGCCTCCTGCAGCTGCATCACCAAGTGCGTAACCAATTTTTTCTTTTAAGCTTGCCATAGTGTTATGGTTTTAATGATTTAGTTGATTGCTGAATGCAGACAAGTCGCACGCATTATTTCTGCTGGCGGTTCTTGGCCACTAGTTTCTTTATTGTCTCTACGCTCGAGGCGGTGTAGAAGCCATCTTCGGGCGTATTCATGCAATAGTCGACGAGCTTGTCGATGGTCGAAGTTGCCACGTGCATGCGGGTGTCGGCCGAAGCGTAGTAGATGAACACCTTGCCGTCTTCGTCGGCTATCCATCCATTGGCGAATGCCACGTTCATCACGTCGCCCAGATACTCTGCGCCCTCGGGAACGAGGAAGAATCCGCCAGGCTGGGCAATGACGCGAGTGGGGTCGTCGAGTGCCGTCATGTACATATAGAGCACGTAGCGCAGGCCGTCGGCCGTAGCGCGCACGCCGTGAGCCAGATGGAGCCAGCCCTTGGGCGTCTTGATGGGATGAGGACCCTCGCCGTTCTTCACTTCGGTGATGGTGTGATAGTGGCGGGCGTTGATGATTTTCTCTTCCTTCACTTCGGCATTGGTGATGTCGTCGACGAGTGCCCAGCCGATGCCTCCGCCGCTACCGGTATCGATGAAACCGTCCTGAGGACGTGTGTAGAGGGCGTATTTGCCATCGACGAATTCGGGGTGCAGAACCACATTGCGCTGCTGACTCGGTGTCTTCAGGTCGGGCAGACGCTCCCACGTCTTCAGGTCCTTGGTGCGGGCGATGCCAGCCGTAGCGGTTGCCGCACTGAGGTTTCCGGGCTGATTGTCGTCGTGGCGCTCAGCGCAGAACACGCCGTAGATCCATCCGTCTTCGTGTGCGGTGATGCGCATGTCGTAGACATTGGTGGCGGGAATCACGTCGTCGGGCATGGTGATGGGTTCTTCCCAGAAGCGGAAATTGTCAATGCCGTTCGGACTCTCGGCCACGGCAAAGAAACTCTTGCGGTCGGCACCTTCCACTCTGACCACGAGCAGATACTTGCCGTTCCACTTGATGGCACCGCTATTGAGCGTGGCATTCATCATGATGCGTTGCATCAGGAAGGGATTGTCCTGCTCACTGAAGTCGTAGCGCCATTCCAGCGGTGTGTGGTCGGCCGTCAGAATGGGATACTTGTACTTGGTGTAGATGCCGTTCCCCCACTCCAGGGCCTCGTTCTTTCGTGTCAGCAATTCCTCGTGGTGTGCACGCAGGGCTGCCACTCTTTCTTTGAAATCTGTCATATCTGAATGTTTTAATTTGTTTTTATCTCGTCGATGGGGCCTGCGCTTCAACGGATATCCTTCAGGAAGAGGGTGTTGCTGGCCTTATAGAGATTGCGGAAATCGTCGGCACACGACTGCTCGGGCGACGGTCCGAAGTATTCTTTCTTGTAGTTTCTCCAGGTGAGGAAGTAGCTCAGCGGATACTTGTCCATGATGGGTTTCAGCACGCGTGTCCACCAGGTGGCGTCGGGATTGTTCTGGTAGCCGCACTCGGTCATGGCGAGCAGTTTCCCATTGTCGCGGGCGAATGCCGAGAGGAAGTTGAGGTCGGCGGTGAGCTGCTTCACGAAGTCGGCCTCTGTGCCCCACTGATAGGCATCCTCGCCGATGAGGGTCACGCGGTCGTTGCCCGGATAGCGCTTCAGGAAGCGTGCTTCGTTCCAGCCTCCGTCGAGGTTGGGCGAATAGCTCCAGAGCAGGTTGCTGAGTCCCTCGCCGCGCAGATAGTCCTGAAGCATGTTCCACAGGGCGCGATACTCTTCGTCGGTGCATAGCTTCTGTCCCCACCAGAACCACGAGCCGTTGTTCTCGTGCCAGGGGCGGAAGATGATGGGCACAGGGCGGCCTTTCTCGTCCTTCAGCGTCTTCAGGAAGTCGCCCATGCGTTGCATCCACGTCTGGAACTTGGCGTGCACCTTGCCTCCCGGTAGGATGTTCTTCACGACGGTCGAGTCCTTCACGTCCCAGGCGGTGCCTCCGGTCAGCGGATTGCGCGGATGCCAGCTGATGGTGACGATGCCTCCGCGCTTCACGTGGGCCACCAGCTCTTCGCGTATGCGGGTGAAGGGGACGCTGTCCAGATTCTTGGCGTCGCCCATCTCGATGCCGCCCAGGTCGAAGCCCATCACGGCCGGATAGTCGCCAACGGTGGCCAGCACGTCGCTCTTGCCTCTCTCCCACTCCCATGTGAGTCCGTAGAACGGGTCATCCTGATGTCCATACATGTAGCCCTTGGGCTGCAATTGTGTCAGCCGGGTGGCCAGCTGTTCGGCTTTCGTCTCGTTCGAAACCACAGCCTGCTTCGTAGAGCATGCCACCATGCCGAGGGCTGCTACTGCCATAATCATTTGTTTTTTCATATCTATTATTTAATAGGTGGGGGGTAATTGGGGAGTTATGTTGAAAGAGGAAGATTGAGGGTTATTTGATGCCGAGCTTCTCGCAGAGCCATGCGTTCCACTCGTCCCATTGCTCCTGATACCAGAAATGGGCGGTCTGCTGGTAGACGCTCAGCTTCTTCTCGGCCTTCAGTTCGTTGTAGGTGCCATAGGCGGTCGTCGGGGGCACCACATCGTCGTTGTAGCCAAACGAGATGTAGCCCGGACAACTGATGCGGCGGGCGAAGTTCACGCCGTCGTAGTAGCGCGACACTTCCACCTTCTTGGGGTCGGGGTTCTTCACGCCATAGAAATAGTGGGGCCAACCGCAGGCAACGCCCTTGAGCGAGGCCGTCAGGTCGCACAGGGCCGCATGAACGGCTCCGTAGCAGGTGACGCGCTTGTCGAGACCGGCACAGGCATACGAGAGGAATCCGCCCTGGCTGCTTCCCGTGACGCCCAGACCCTGATGGTTCCACTCGGGCAATGTCTCGATGTAGTCGATGGCGCGGATGCAACCCAGGACGACGCGATAATAGTAGTTCGACTTGCGGTCGTTCATGTTGAAATCCCAGTAGCCGTCAAGTCCACCCAGACGCAGGTCGTCGTACACCTGCTGCTGCATGGTGACGGGGATGCCGTGAATGCCTATCTCCAGCGTGACGCAGCCCTTCGAGGCTATCCATTTGTCGCCCTCGTAAGGACGTACGCCAGCACCTGGTACGCGTAGCAGAGCGGGATACTTGCCGGGCTTGGTAGGGATGCAGAGGATGCCGTAGGTGCGGCTGCCCCATCGCACGTTCTGGAAGTTCACCTCGTAGACGTTCACCTCTTCGGTGCAACGCTCGGGCAACAAGCGGCGCGAAGGCTGCAACGGCACATTGCGGGCGTCGGCGATGGCCTTGCTCCAGAACTCGTCGAAGTCCGACGGATTCTCGGTCGTTGGCCGCAACTGCTCGGGGTTGAAGGCGGCCGTGCACCAGGCGCTGTAGTCCTTTCCTCCCACGTGGGCGGTGACTTTCAGGCGATAGAAACCGGGCTTCTTCATCGTGCCCGTCCAGCGCATGGAGCCGTTCTTGAGGGTCACTCCCTGCTTCTTCACGTCGGGATACATCTCGGGACCTGCCTCGTAGTCGACCAATGCATTGTCAATCAGCGTGCCCGATCGGAGCACATTCACAACGAAATTTGCCTTCTCTCCCACGCGGTAGTTCCAGTCCTTGTGGTCGGGCGTAACGGTAACGGTGATTTCATTTCCCCTTATCTGCGCCTCTGCCGGAAGCAGGAATACGCACAGAAAGAGAGCGAAAAACGCTTTTCTCATCATGGAGGTTATCAATAATAGAAGGTTATTAATCGCTTGCAAAATTAACATATTTCACACAAACCGTTCGATACTTTTTTGCCATTTATCAACACTTTAGGCGCGCAAGTCGTTAATTTTGTTTAATTCCAGTTTGTCTGCTCCCCGCTCGATGCGCCGACGGCACTAAAACTGGCGCTTTTGACGACGGAAATTGGCGCTTTTGATGATGGAAATTGGCGCTTTTCGTGGAAAAACATGCGGCTATTATCCTTCTTTCACGATATTTTGATGCCTATTCGTTTGCGACGCCGATCGTGGGGGCGTATGTCACAAGTACCTCACACAAGGCGCCATCTTCGCCGATGTCAGCTCGCTCGCCGCCAAGGCCGTACGTCTTGTTTCATCAACGAGAGCGACCTGCCATTCTTATCCTCGCTTAGAAGCTTCTGTAGGTGATGCGTTTAGGTGCACTTCTCAGGCACATCTGCAGATCGTCGTGAATGGCGGAAAAATCCCGACGAAGGGTGCTATTCTGTTTGAGTTCGCGGCAGGAGGGATGCGGAACGCGACTGGCATGATCCTTCACGGACTTGCTGTTTACTTGGGGTGATTGGCGGTGTTTTTCATTTTCTCGGCCATATGGCGACCTGTCTCAGGGGACGTGTGCCGAACTACAATGGGGTGCTAGGGGTGTGTTTCTCGTTCTTCTCGGCCTTCGGGTGCCCTGTCTCAGGGAGGGACGTGTGCCAGGTTGCGGCGAGGGTGCTTGGGGTGTGCCTTTCATTCTTTCGGCCTTCGGGTGCCCTATCTCAGGGGACTTGTGCGGGGATTGCGGTAGGGAATACAAGGGGTGTTTTTCATTCTCTTTCCACATGCAAAGGTACAACAAAATCCCCTTAAATACCAAATTTTTTGGGGGTCGAAAACGGTTAATAATTGTTAAGGGAATAAGACGGATGTAACTATAACATCACAACATTGTAACACTGTAACAATAACAGTATTGCATGTTGGCCTATGCTGAATGAAATTGTAAGAAATAAGCACCGAAAATATACAAACTATAAGTAAACAATTTTTATTATTATATATAATATTTATATTATATATTATAATAACCCATAGGAGTACACTCCCCCTCCGTATACCTGGGTGACTCCTAATGTTACAATGTTATAAGTGTTGCATTGTTACTTTGTCTTTCCTTTGTGTTAAAAGTGTAGCCCGAATATTTGTCCTGCCCCCCTAAATGCCTGATAATCAACATACTGAACGGACGTTTGACAGCATTGGCGTTGAGCATGATGTGGACGATGGCCCGCAAGGGGAGGCGGATAAGTGCCGTTTTTTGGCTCTCATCTCCTACAAGAAAATGAGAGTCTGGAGGGGGTAATAGGCGGTTCTGGCCGTGAAAAGGGTGTGATTTTTGCATGGAGCATAGTGGTTTTGAGGGTCGTAGGAGCGTTTTGGAGGGGTGTAGGAGCGTGATTGGAGGGTTTGTGGGGTGTAAAATACAGGGGCGGTAGGGTGCGGTAGCGAGTTTGCCTGACGGTTGATATTTACGAGAAGGGAGATTCCCATCACGGCACCCAAAAGGCGCAAGGGCTTGTAAGAGAGAGAGTTACGGCGATGTGTATGCGTGGGTCCAGACCGCGAGTCTTTGTCTTCGCTTGCAAATTGAAAGTGAAGGAATGCGGCGATCTGCCCTGGATTTTAATGTCGGAGGTGGGCGCAAATTTGCGCTCACCCCTGCTGAATGAGGGCAAACACTATCTCTACTCCCCACCCCTGCTAATTGGGGAAGCAAACACAATCTTCACTCCCCGCCCCTGCTAATTGGGGAAGCAAACACTATCTTCACTCCCCGCCCCTGCTGATTGGGGAAGCAAACACAATCTTCACTCCCCGCCCCTGCTTGCAGGGGAGGGGTAGGGGTGGGGTCAAACAGGCGCTAAGGCACACTTCTTTCTGGCGCACTACATTGGTCGTGGGGTCAAACTGGCGCTAAGGCACACCCATTCGTAACGCGTTTCTCTTGTTCGTGGTGGCACCCCACCCCTGCCCCTCCCCTATAAATGGGGCGGGGAGTGAATGAAGAGTTATAGGCGGCACGCTTCTTTCCAGCTCGCCCTGCTAACTGGGGAGTGAATGAAGAGTTATAGGCGGCACGTTTCTTTCTAGCCCGCCCTGCTAACTGGGGAGTGAATGAAGAGTTATAGGCGGCACGCTTCTTTCTAGCACGCCCATGCTAACTGGGGAATCACCCTCCTTATCTCTACAATGATGGGGCAACGGGGGAAATTTTTCCCTCGTTACATGCAATAAGGCGCATTGTAAACGCCTCAACGGGGCTTAACAAAGTTTAAGGATTTTCCTTGAAAAAAGGGGCTTTTGAAGGGGGTGAAAATTTGGTTTTTGCGAGATTTTTTCGTACCTTTGCACATGTGCTGAGATAGCAAATGAAAGGGGAAAATAGCTGGAATGAACGGGGGAAAGTGCATGAACGAAAGGGGGAATAACAGAGGCAAAGGGGGAATTGTTGGAATGAAAGGGCGGAAAGCAAATAGACATGTTTGGGGTAATTAACCTGTGCGTGACCACTCGTTGAGCTCGCCAGTGATTGGGTCAGGTTTAGGTTCATTGGTTGAACCGGCTGAAAATTCAGCCCGTTGGAAATAGGCGCAAAATTGCGCTCATTGCGGAAGCCTTGTTGGGAGTTATGGGGGGTTATGGGGTTAAATAGGGTTTTATAGGACTTTATAGGATAACATAGGACTTCATAGGACTTCATAGGACTTCATAGGACTTTATAGGATAACATAGGATATCACAGGATATCACAGGAATTCATAGGACTTCATAGGACATCATTGGATGTCGTGAGACAACCGCCATATTTCATAGACCCTATCATTCACTATATCCTCAGTTCAAATCGGGAATCGGCTGAAAACTCAGCCCATCTCAGACATCGCTCTCCTACCCTGCCGTTATCCTCAGTTCGGGAGGTCGGCTGAAAACTCAGCCCACCTCAGGCAACGCCCTCATACCCTCCTACTCTGCCGTAAGCCGCGTGTCTGGCGCATAAAAAAATGGCCACTTCCTCACGGAAGCAGCCACCCGAATATTAACCTTTATAATTGAGTTAAATGAAACGGTTTCTTATTTCAGAACCACTTTCTTTCCATTGTGGATATAAACACCCTTCTGCGGAGCAGCTACGCGCACGCCTTCCAATGTGTAGTAAGCAGCATCTGCCTGCTCGACATTGACGTTCTGGATAGCTGTTTCCTCACCACTGGGGATAACGGGATCAGCGGGAAGATACGGCTCAATATTCTCAGCGTAGTAGTCGTTGGTGCAGACACAAGCCTTAGCGATTGTGAATGTCACTCCGAGTGAACCCTGAAGAACAATCTGATTAACCGCATTCTTGTAGTCGTCTAAGTCGATGACGGCATAGAGATGAGTTCCGAAGGCCTGTGTTTGATCACTGGTAGTTTCATCTCCCTTGTCACTTTGAACAAACAACTGGAGATAGCCAGGCTGCGTTTCACCTTCAACCTTATGGTCAGGAATATTGATGGCAGACAATTCCACATAGACCTTGTC
>JAILAI010000120.1 GCA_024681705.1 Prevotella sp. | reverse complement strand
GAAGGGAGAACTCTAAACCCTCAACTCTCCGCTCGACCCGCAGGGGCGCTTTTGTAGCGAAGCGGAGAAAGAACTCTAAAACTATTAAGTATGAGTATTTTCAGTAAGATTGCTGCTGGTGAGATTCCCAGCTACAAGTGTGCCGAGAGCGAGAAGTTCTATGCTTTCCTCGACATCAATCCGTTGGTGAAGGGTCACACGTTGGTCATTCCCCGCGAGTGCACCGATTATTTCTTCGACCTCGACGATGAGACGCTGGCCGAGTATCAGCTGTTTGCAAAGCGCGTGGCCGTAGCCATCAAGAAGGCGTTCCCCTGCAAGAAGGTGGCTCAGGTAGTGCTGGGACTGGAAGTTCCCCACGCACACATCCACCTCATCCCGATGCAGACTGAGGCCGATGCCGACTTCCGTCGCGAGAAGCTACAGCTCACTCCTGAGGAGTTTGCTGAGATTGCCGCGAAAATCAACGCCGCGTTCGAATAAAACATCGGTAGAGATTCAAGACAACTAAGACAACAGCGAGACAACGAGATGTGAAAGGTTGTTTCGGGTTGTCTTAGTTGTTTTTTATGTTTTCTTAAAGTCCGCATTGCGGATAGCCTTACATGGGGCAAACATCTCATTCCCCTTACTTCCCCAGCAACATTCTACGGGCAAACTCCCAGATGACGATGCCGGCAGTAACAGAGACATTCATGGAGTGCTTCGTACCGAACTGCGGAATCTCCAGGCAGTCGTCGCACGCATCGACCACGCTTTGGTGAACGCCTTTCACCTCGTTGCCAAGGACGAGACCCACCCCCCTGCCCCTCCCTGTATGGAGGGGAGTAGATAGTTTTTCCGCTTTATCCTGCAAAGGCATATCACTCCCCTCCATACAGGGAGGGGCAGGGGGGAGGGTCTTTAGGTCTTGCAGCTTCGTGCTCCCTTCCGCCTGCTCAACGGCATAGGTGTAGTAGCCGCGCTGCTTCAGTTCCTCGACGGCCTCGTCGGCAGTCTTGAAGTAGCGCCAGCTGATGGAGTCCTCGGCTCCGAGTGCTGTCTTGTGAATCTCTACATGCGGGGGCGTGGCGGTGATACCACAGAGATAGACTGCCTCCACGCGGAAGGCGTCGCACGTGCGGAACACTGAACCTACGTTGTAGAGCGACCGCACGTCGTCGAGCACCACCACGAGTGGCATCTTCTCGGCCTCGTGGAACTCCTCCACCGAAAGGCGGTTCATTTCAAGGATACTCAGTTTGCGCATATCTTTATACCCTTTATCTCATAGCAATGGCATAGGCACGAATCTGGCGCACCATCGCCAGCAGGCCGTTGGAGCGGGTGGGGGAGAGGTGTTCGCGCAGTCCGATGCGCTCAATGAAGTAGAGGTCGGCATCGAGAATCTCCTGTGGCGTGTGGTCGTTGAGCACCCGTAGCAGCAAGGCCACGATGCCTTTCACGATGAGTGCATCGCTATCGGCCTGCAGATGCATCACGGGAGCATCTCCCTCGGCTGCGTGCACCAGGTCGCATTGCACCCACACACGGCTCTGACAGCCGTCGATGAGGTTCTGCTCCGTCTTATACTGTTCAGGTAGCGGCTCCAGGTCGTTACCTAAGTCGATGAGCATCTGATACTTATCCATCCAGTCGTCGAAGCCCTCAAACTCCTCGATAATCTCGTCTTGAATTTCGTTGATAGTCATAATATATTCTGATTGAGTGCGCAAAATTACAACAAAAAACAGAAAAAATTCTCATTCTTGTGTAGTTTTTTGTTACCTTTGTGCGTCTAAAGGGTAAAAATCTCTAATTCAACAAGACGACAATGACACAACTTGAACAGCAATTCACAAAAACCGTCACGGAACACAAGAGCACCATCTACACCGTGTGCTACATGTTCTCGCAGGATGCTGACGAGGTGAACGACCTCTTCCAGGAAGTACTAGTGAACCTGTGGAAAGGCTTCGAAAGCTTCGAACAGCGCAGCGACATCCGCACTTGGATCTACCGTGTGGCGCTGAACACCTGCATCTCCCTCGACCGAAAGAAGCGTCGGCAGGCCACCGCTCGCCTCTCTATGGACATCAACCTCTTTGAAGATCGCGACGAGGACACGCGCCAGGTGGACATGCTCCACAAGCGCATCGCCAAGTTGCAGCCTTTTGACCGCGCCATCGTTCTGCTTTGGCTTGAGAACCTACCCTACGACGAGATTGGTCAGATTGTTGGTATCTCGGCTAAGAATGTCGGCGTACGCCTGTACAGAATCAGAGAGCAACTGAAACAAAACAACTAAAAACAAGTAAAAATTATGGAAACAATGAATGATTTCGAACTGAACAACATGCGCCAGCAGATGGAAACCCTGAAGAAAAAGCTGGAGAAGCAGGAGATAGTGAACGACCGCATCATCCGTCAGTCGATGAAGAAGACGGCCAGCAGCATCAGCGTACGCTACTACATCATCATGGCCCTCGGCGTGCTGATGGTCCCCTATATGTATTTCGTGTTCTATGAGCACTTCGGACTGTCGTTGGCCTTCAGCATTGCCAGTGGAATATTCATGCTCGTGTGCACGGCTGCCACCTATTATAATAGTCTCAACCTGAGCAATTCGAACATGATGCACGGAAACCTGCTCGACGTACGTCGCAGAATGGCTCGCGCCAAGAAGTTCGATGCCAACTGGCTCTTCTTCGGTATTCCCGCCATCATCGTTTGGTTAGGCTGGCTCGGCTATGAGTTCTACCAGAAAGATGGCGAAACCGCTTTAGCAATGATCATTGGCGCCGTCGTCGGTGGTGTTATTGGTGCCATCATCGGCTTCAGCATGCACTTCAAGACGCAACGCCAGTATCAAGAGATTATCGACCAGATTGAGGAAATGGAAGATATGGAAGACGACCAGTAAGAGTCTCTCAATGAACGATTTCGGGCTT